>CAYWGU010000211.1:0-4010 GCA_964457975.1 uncultured Spirochaetaceae bacterium
GTTGTGACCAATCGCTTATCTTTAAATCCTTACCTCTATATTTCTTTAACTACTTTCATCTATCATTTGTTGTAAAATAAAATTAAATACCATTCGTATTACCCGTTTAAATTATATATGAAAAAATTGAACTTGTTTCATAACCAATACTTTATTTTACTCCTAAAGAAAAGAGAGTAATTTCCCTTTATTTTTTCAGTTTATTGTACTTTTGAAATATTATAAAATAACTTTTAAATAAATTCCATTTGCACTTCCTCTTACACTTGATTTGAGAATTCAAGCTACATAATTTTTCTTAATAAATATTAAAATATTGAAGTTTTAGTTTTCTTTAAGGCAAATACATAAAAATTGGTCTGCCCCTAAAATGAATAAACAAAAAACAATGAAAAAAGACATTTCAAAAAAGACCTGAATAGGTTTTAAAGGCACCACCGGTGGATGAGCTTAGCATCACTAATATTTCTTAAATTCCCACTAATATATTCAGAAAATCACCATTAATTCAAACAAATACCATTAGTTTTTTAATTTTATCTTATTGGTTAATCAAAATTTTATAGCAATAACATTATTAACAAACCTACGTACTAATAAAACAGCACATTATTTTTTGTAACTTTTTGGTTTTGGAGTCATGAATAGTATACCCTTTAGAGTTCTCTTATTCAGCTTTTAATGAGTAGCTAGACCAACGAAACACTAAGAGCTATTGTTAACTAGTGAGCAAGGACAATTTGGGTAGTGCCGGTATTTTAAAGGATTTAACTGGAACTTATCTCATAGAATAATAACAAAGCTGAATACAAATAAAATCAAATGCTACATTATAAAAAGTATAGGTGATAATAAACCTTTTTGAGTATTTGGATTTGTTTATGAAAATGAAATCAAAAAAACTGAGAGTAAAATCGATTTAATCAAATGCTGTATTACCTAACTCGGACAAATAATGGAAAATCTACCACTCTCAAATTATATTTTTAATTAAAACTAAGGTTTCATTTTATCTTGCAAGAACACAACAATTCGACAACCCTGTTTATTATTAATCAACGGTACTATTTTTTTTTCCTAATGAACTCTGCTCTTGCTAAAAAGTGTTAAAAATTAAATAAAAGAATTTAAATTCTATTTTTCATAAAATCGTTTACATTTAACTTTCAATTGACCCTCAACGAAAAATTATTTATCTAGAAAAACTGTTTTAAGATGGAAGCTTTAAAAGAATCCCTAAAGCTGCACCAATTAAAATCCATATTATTGGATGTATTTTATTAAATATTCTATATAGGAAAAATATTGAAACAAAAATTATTGATTCTGTTATTCTTAAATGTGTACCCTCAAATACTGATAAAACAAATATATTGCTTACTGCATAACAAATAAGAGCTAAAACAGTTGGACGCAGTCCATAGAAACTATCTTTTACATACCATTTTTGATCAAAATGTTTTAAAAATTTAGCAACAACAACAACTATAATAACAGAGGGGGTTACCAGTCCAAGTGTTGCAACAACTCCACCAAAGATTCCAATCACATTGAATCCTGCATAAGTTGCCATGTTAACACCCATAGGCCCCGGGGTTGATTGTGATATAGCTATCATATTTGCGACATCATCACTTGTTATCCAAGAAGGAAAGTTAACTGTTAATTGATAAAGAAAAGGAATTGTTGCAAGTCCTCCGCCAAAAGCGAAAAGACCTATTTTAAAAAACTCATAAAAAAGAGATAAATATATAAACATTAATTTATTCCCTTCTCTTTTTTACTTTTTTTTATAATAGCAGACGTTAATAAGCCAAGTAAAATGCCAATTAAAACTACAAGAATTGTTGATAAATTAGAAAAAAATAACACACCAATAATAGCTATAAATATAATAAGAGTTACCTTATCAATAACACTCTTCTTTGATAGTTTTAGAATTGAATTAAGTATAAGTGCACATACAGCTACTCTTATTCCAGAAAAGGCCATTTTAACATATTCATTATCACTAAAATTTGTAAGAATCGCAGCTATGGTTGTAATAATAAGCAATGAGGGAAATACCATTCCAAGAGTTGCCACAACAGCTCCTATAACACCTCTCTCCTTATATCCTATAAAGGTAGAGACATTGACTGCTATTATTCCCGGCGTACATTGAGCTAAAGAATAATAATCTAGAATTTCTGTATCTGTAGCCCATTTGTTCTTTGCAACAACCTCTCTTTCTAAAAAAGGGAGCATTGCATAACCACCACCAAAGGTAATCGCTCCAATGTATGCAAAGGTAGAAAACAATTTGATAAGAGATGTTTTATCTGAACTTTCTTTTTGTTTATATGTCATTTCTTTCATGCTTTTTTATTTCAACTTATCCATCTCAAGATTTACCAAGGTATCACATCTTTCATTGCCATATATTCCAGCATGACCTTTGACCCATTGATATGTTACAGGAAGTTGAGAACTAACTTTATCTAGTTCTTCCCATAACTCTTTATTCTTTACAGGTTTCTTAGCAGCTGTCTTCCAGCCATTTTTCTTCCAGTTCTTTACCCATAGTGTTATACCATTCTTTACATATTGACTATCAGTATTAAGAACAATTGATTTTGCATCAGTTACAATGCAAGATTTCAATGCATTTATAACGGCAGTTAATTCCATTTTATTGTTTGTTGTAAATAAATTTCCACCACTTTGCTCTGTTACAAACTTACCATCTGCATTAAACACAAAAGCCCAACCACCAACTCCCGGATTACCACTGCATCCACCATCTGTATAAATTTCAATATTGGTATAACTCATCTTTTATTCCTTTAGTCCTGTTTTTTTTATTATATGATATCCAAACTGCGTTCTAACTGGATCACTTATTCTTCCGTTAGACATCTTCTTAACTGCATTTTCAAAGGGAGGAACCATCTGTCCGGGTTTAAACCAACCTAAATCCCCTCCTTTGCTCTTTGAAGGACAAGTTGAATACTGTCTTGCAAGTTGAGCAAAGTTTGCACCACATTTAGCTTCTTTTGCAATCTTTACAGCTAAGTTTTTATCCTTAACCAATATATGAGACGCTCTGAATTCCATAATTAATCCCTCTAATTTCATCTAACATATCGCGATAGAAACGTTTTTCAATCTTATCTTCATTAATACCAAACATTTTAAGTGCAATTAATAAATTGCCCTTAATTTCTTCGATTTCACCATCCCTTAAGGTAACTTCAGGTGTAAATTCCATCTCCAAAAACCAACCCATTGGGGGAACCTCAAGTACCTCTATATGCAAAGGAAATCTAAACTTATCGAATATAAAAGAATAACCTATTTTTTCCTTAACCAATACTTCTTTATAGCCAAGCACTTTGAAAATTTTAACAGCTTTTTCAAAGTTTGCTCCATCACTATTTATTTCAACTTCATCATTAACCTCAATACCATTTGTTGATTGTTTATCTTTTACAGTAATCAACAAAGTATCTATAAGGTGCTCTTTATCAGACCCTTTTCTTTCCAATCGAACTCTACAAGGTGGTTGATCAATATGATTGGTTAAATAAATATCTTTTTTTTCTTGAAAACACTCATGGTTCACACCACGAGTGTTTCTAATTATAGAGAGAATTTTATCTAAATCATTTACATGAGCTTTTAATTCAATCTCTGTTGCCATTTATTAATCCTTCCAAGGGAAAATCATACCCTTTAAGGTTCTAGATCCTACAGATTCTTTTTCTTCATAAAGAATTTCCTCCCAGGGAATTTCTTTTACACTTACCTCTTCATGTTCTTCAATATAGTCAATTCTAAGAAGAAGCAATTTAAATGCATTCATGTTAGCAAGATTTATACCTGTTCCATTGAATAGCAATCCAGCTGTAACTAATGTTAAACCCAACTGTATTGTATTATAGAAAAGCAAAAAGAATGATGTACCAAGATTACCTATTGCCATAATGAAGCTTTTTTTCAATGTTTTTAAAGGTTTATCACCACTAAAA
>CAYWGU010000212.1:0-3919 GCA_964457975.1 uncultured Spirochaetaceae bacterium
AAGCACAGTAAGTAGAGTTTTATCAGGAAATTCGTATGGAGTAAGTCAAAAAACAAAAATTAAAGTTGAAACAGCTGCAAAAGAATTAGGCTATGTTAAAAACTCCATGGCCTCTTCTCTTCGAACCAATAAGACAAAAACCATTCTTATGATTATCCCAGATATTACTAATAATTTCTGGGCTGAAGTAGCTAGAGGCGCTCAGGATTATCTTGAAAAGAATGACTATAGCCTCATATTGGTAAACACCGATTGGAAAAAAGAAAAGTTTGAAAAATATTTAGAACTTGCATTAACAAAAGGAGTAGATGGAATACTAATAAATACTTCATCATCCTTAACTTCTTTACTTAATAAAATTGATTTGCCAATTGTACTTCTTGGAAATGCTTATCTTGATTCTTTCTTTCCCCGAGTTGGATCAAATACATTAACAGGTATCAATGAAGCTTTAGATTATCTAATTACAAATGGGCATAAGAAAATTGGAATGGTAGCTTCCTATACAGATACTGGTGGTGGTAAAAAACACCAACACAAACTTGCTGCTTATCATGATTTTTTAGATTTCCATGATATCAAATTCAATGAAGATTATTACTTTTCTGTGGATTATAGCATGGAAGGAGGAAAGCAACTTGCCACCATTATATCAAAAATGGAAAACCCTCCTACTGTTATCCTAGCTGGTAATGATTTAATAGCGATTGGACTTATAAATGAATGTAGAAGTTTAAATATTGCCATACCAGATGATCTTTCAGTTATTGGTGTTGATGATATTCCAATAGCTTCAATGATTCATCCAAGTCTTACAACAATAGCAAAACCCAAAAGAGAAGTTGGAGAAAAAGCAGCTGAAATCATCATTAAAGTAATAAATGGTGAAGAAGTTAATAGAAATTATAAATTACCTGTAAATCTCATAATAAGAGATACAGTTAAAACGATTAAAGAAGATTTGGAGTAATCATGAAAAGCTCAATAAAAATATTATCCCCGTGTGGAATACTTGGTTATGGTTTTCCAACAGAATCTTTTGATTTGGGTATAGAAATGCATCCAGATGCAATAATAGTTGACGCAGGCTCAACTGATGCAGGTCCTCATAAACTTGGAGCTAATGTAGCAATAGTAAGCAAGACAGCCTGCAAAAAGGATTTATATCGTTTAATTAAAGGTGCTAAAAAACTTAATATTCCTCTAATAATAGGATCTAGTGGTGGTAGTGGCGCTAAAGCACACGTTGAATGGACCTTAAATATTATTGATGAAATCATTAGAGGAAATAATCTATTTGACATGAAACAGGCTGTTATATGGGCTGATATTCCAAAAAGTGAAATTTTACACCAAATGGAAATTGGTGGAGTTGAACCTTTAGGTACAAATGTTCCACCTCTTGATGAGGAAACTTTAAATCAAACAAATGGTGTTGTTGCTCAAATGGGAATTGAACCTATAGTAAAGGCAATTAAAACCGGAGCTCAAATAATTATATGTGGAAGAGCATATGATCCGGCAATCTTTGCAGCCTTTGGAATATATAAAGGATATGATCCTGCCCTCTCCTATCATTTGGGTAAGATATTGGAGTGTGGAGCTCTTTGTTGTGATCCAGGTACTACCAAAGACTGCATGATGGGTGAACTATTTCCAACATACTTTGAAGTATTTAGTACAAATCCAACTAGAAAATGTAGTCCTGTAAGTGTTGCAGCACATACTTTTTATGAAAAGGATCATCCTTTCCTATTACATGGGCCTGGAATCCTACAAGATTTAAGCGAATGTGAATTCACAAGAATTACTGATAATAAAGTTCGAATAAGTGGAAGTAAAATAGAAGACACAGATCCTTACATGATTAAATTAGAGGGTGCTAGATTAAAAGCCTATAGAACTTTTGTAATAGCCGGAGTAAGAGATCCCATATTAATTAGCAAGATTGAAGAAATAGAAGAATTGGTGAAAATCAGTGTTATTACTCAATATAGTGAAATTGATACTGACAAATATAAAATAGCTTTTTACAATTATGGAAAAGATGGAGTTATGGGAGAATTAGAAACCAATAAATCCATCTCTCATGAACTTGGAGTTATGCTTGAAGTAATATCTGATACTCAGGAATTATCTTCTGCAATCTGTGCTTCTGTTAGATCTACTTTTATGCATTATGGCTATGAGGGCCGAAAATCAACAGCAGGAAATCTAGCCTTCCCTTTTGCTCCAAGTGATGTTGAATTTGGTCCTGTATTTGAATTTTCAGTCTACCATCTTATGAAGGTTGAAGATCCAACTACATTGTTCCCAATTGAAACAAGGAGTACCAGCAAATGTGTGTTTTATTAAAAGATTGTGCCAAAGTATTACGAAGTAAAAACAGTGGCCCTTTTCAAATAACAGTAGATATTCTTTTTGATGATTTATCAAAATATGAAAGAGTGGTTAAAGCAAATATATTTACAAAGGAAAATATCTGTAAACTTTATAATTTAGAAATGAAAGATATCTGCAATATAGTATTTTTTGATCGAGCTATGGGAATAAAGGTAACAATGAATCGAAAGATTTCAAGTGGCACTTGTTTTGATAGAGATGTGTATGGAGCTCAACAGCATGCTCCATTATTAGATGTTTTAGTTCCTTAGAGGAGAATTATGAATAAAATTGAAAGAAAAGATAGAAATAAAGTATTTTTTAGCAAAATAAAGGCTGAGAAGGTTCTTTATTTTATGATATTACCTACAATTATTTATTTTATACTCTTTAGGATAATCCCTATATATAATATGAGACTGGCCTTTTTCAAATATAGTTCTAGGTCTCCTTGGACTTTTGTTGGCTTAAAATATTTTAAAATGATATTTGCTTCCCCTGATTTTATCCAGATTCTAAAGAATACTCTAGTTATTAGCTCCATGAAGTACATACTGCTTTTTCCTGCTTTTCCTATTTTTGCAATTCTTTTAAATGAAGTTAGATGCAGCGATACTAGAAAAATAGTTCAGGTAATTTCCTATCTACCTCACTTTCTTTCTTGGATAGTAATAGCTGGTGTATGGATTTCAATGCTCTCCATAAATGGAGGAGTTAATGAAATTCTTGGTATGTTTGGTTTGGAAAAACCGATTGATTTCATGACAAATAAGGCTTGGATCAAATGGGTTTTATATGTTTGTGAAGGTTGGAGATCACTTGGTTGGGACTCAATAATTTATTTTACTGCAATACTAGCAATCAACCCCTCATTATATGAAGCAGCTGAAATTGATGGCGCCTCTAGATGGCAAATTGTTAAAAACATCATATATCCAGCTCTTATAATCCCAATGGTAACAATGTTTATCTTAAACCTTGGCTTCTTTTTGAATGCTGGTTTTGATCAGGTATTGAACTTCTCAAATGATGCTGTTCTTTCCTCTATAGATATCCTAGATACCTATATTTATAGAATTGGTATCCTCTCAGGACAATATTCCCTTGCTACCGCAGTAAGTTTGATTAAAGGTGTGGTTGGTGTTTTCTTAGTACTATTTACACATTTTACCTCAAAGAAACTAACCGGAAAAGGAGTTTGGTAGTATGAAATTAAAAAAAATGTTCTCACCAAAACAAATATTATTAACACTATTTTTATTACTCATTTCTCTAACAATGATAGTACCTCTTTTAAATATCCTTGCTATGTCTCTATCATCACCAGAAGCTTCAGTATCAATGAGTGGAATCAGAATAATACCAAAAGATATTGATGTAATAAATTATAGAATTGTTTTTAATCATCCAGTCCTAATGAGATCTGTATTCAATTCAATTTACATTACAGTCATTGGTACTTTGATAAATATCTCTTTAACAAGTCTTGCAGCCTATGCTCTAACAAGACCAAACTTAACACTAAAAAAACCTCTTA
>CAYWGU010000213.1:0-3914 GCA_964457975.1 uncultured Spirochaetaceae bacterium
GTTATATATAGAACAGGGGATAAAAGTATATGAAAAAAAAGATTGTAGTTTCTGGTAAATATAAGAATGAAAAAATGAAAGAGCTAAAAGAGAAGTTTAATGTTATTGAAACATTTGATACTCTGTCTTTCAAAAAAGAAGTTGTAGATGCTGATGCAGTATTATCAATTCATCCTATAATAGATGAAGCTTTGCTTTGCACAACTAAGAATTTAAAATTAATATCACAAGCTTCAACAGGCTATGATAATCTTGATATACCTGCATGTACTAAACATAATGTTCAGGTATGTAATTCTCCACAATTAAATGAAGAAGTAGCTGATATTGCTCTTTTTCACATAATTAATGCTATGAGAAAATGTAGTAAAGCAAGTGTAAAGCTAAAAAAAGGTGATTGGTATCATAATCCTTGTGTTGGTATGGAAATAAATCATAAAAATTTATTAATTGTTGGATATGGAAGAA
Organism: uncultured Spirochaetaceae bacterium; assembly: GCA_964457975.1. Lineage (GTDB taxonomy): Bacteria > Spirochaetota > Spirochaetia > Sphaerochaetales > Sphaerochaetaceae > Pleomorphochaeta. Next base: position 469 of record CAYWGU010000213.1, read on the forward strand.
TTGGTAAAACAATTGCTAAAAAAGCTAGAGTTTTAGGACTTAACTTATATGCAACATCACCACATTTATTTGAAGATGATGTTAAAAGTGATTACACAGTTAAAGCAATTTCTTTTGAAGATGGTATTGTCCTTGCTGATATTGTTGTATTAGCACTTCCTTTAAACAAGAACACACACCATATAATTAACAAAGATGTATTAAAAATCATGAAGGATACTTCTGTATTAGTTAATATCTCCCGTGGTGATTTAGTTGATAGTGAAGAATTAATTAAGGCACTTGATAATGGTGATCTTAATTATGCATCTCTTGATGTATTTGAAGGAGAACCTTTAGCAAGTGACAATGAAGCTTTCTTGGTAGATAACCTTTATCTTACACCACATATTGGATCTTTCACTTTAGCTACAAGAGATAGAATGCAACAAGATGCAATTAAAAATGTAATTAATTATTTCGAAGGAAACGGTACTAGGTTTAAAGTTAATACAATTAAATAAATATTATTATTACCTACAGTTAAATTTTACTACCTATAATTTACAAATCTAAGACAAATAAAAAAGAAGGTATTTTACAATACCTCGGGTTGCTTATTTATTTTTAAAATACTTATTTAATAAGTAATACAAAATTCAATCATAAAGGAAATCTAATGAAAAAGAAAATAGTATATGTTGATATGGACAATGTCCTTGTTGACTTCCGTTCGGCTTTAGATATTTTAAAGATTAAGAACCCCAAAATACTTGAAGAATACAAAGATAACGAAGATGAAATCACTAGTGTCTTCTCAAAAATGGAACCTATGAAAGGTGCTATTGAGGCCTTCAATTTTCTTGCAGCTAATTTTGATACTTACATACTAAGTACAGCACCATGGAACAATCCATCTGCATGGTCTGATAAATTAAATTGGGTTAAAAAGTATTTTGGTGAATCAGCACATAAACGTCTAATTCTCACACACCACAAAAATCTTAATAAAGGAGATTTCCTAATTGATGATAGGGATAAGAATGGCGCGGCTGAGTTTGAAGGTGAACTAATAAAATTGGGTCCGGATGGATTTCCAGATTGGGATGCTGTAATAGCTTTTATGAAAAGTAAAATCGAATAAAAGTCATAACCCGCAACTAAAGAGATCTAACATGATTATGCTATTGTTCAATAAGTATTATGTTTTTATAAATATAATTAATTGAAATAAATTATCTGTGTAAAAGCCCAATTATGAGAATTGGGCTTTTTATGCCTCCCAATAAACTTCCAACACATAAAATTTACCATGAAGGTTAAAAAAAAGAAGATATATTTTACAATACCTTCCTTTCCATAGTTAATTATAAAACTTTTTACTTAATTTCAATATCTACAAAATCAAATATTCTAACATCAAATAATCCCATATCAGTAATCTTGTATTCTGGAATTACCGGTAAGGACATGAAGCATAGCGTCATAAATGGATCAAGTTCTCTTGATACCTTTAATTGCTCATGAGCTATATTTTCTAATTTATTTAATTCCTTTGTAACTAAAGGTGCTTTTTCATTGCTCATCAATCCTGCGATGGTATGTGCAAAGGATCCAAGAACCTTTCCTTTATTGGCAAGAGCCATTCCACCACCTATTCTAATCAATTCATTAACAGCTACTTCCATATCTTCATCACTTGTTCCACATACTATTATATTATGTGAATCATGAGCTACAGAGGTTGCTACTGCGCCACTCTTTATGCCATAGCCTTTAATTAAAGCTACAGCAACATTACCTGTACCTTTATGTCTTTCGACAACTGATATTTTAACAATATCCTGTTTTTCATCATAAACAAATTCACCATTTTCAACTTTAACAGTTGCCTTGCCTGCGGCAGTAACAACACCACCAGGTATGATATCAATGGTTCTAACTTTATTTCCTTCAAGTTTTATTTTAAATCTATCTTTTGAGAAATTCTTAACATTGATGTTTCCTTTTATTGATTCAGGTAGAGGCATTGGAGTTGTTGGATTCAACATAATACCTTTAGATGCTTCCAATTTACCTTCAACATATACTTCATCCATGTTAAAATCTTTTAAATTTTCAGTAAGGGAGAAGGATGCAATATAACCTGGAGCAATACCACCAAGTCCTTTTAAGTTATAGCAGTTAGCACTGTTAATTGTTGCCATGCTAATTGCCATCATAGGATCAAGTCCTTGTTGAACAGCAATTCGTACATTGTTATTAATAGATCCCTCTTTGAGCAAGGATTCAGCTTGTCTGTCATCTGTACAGAATAGACATCTTTGATAGTTGTTTTCATTTACACCTTTTAATAGAGTAACTTCATCTTTACAGACAGTTCCCTGGCGAACCATTACATACATTCCACGTCTTATTCTATCTTCAAGCTCTCTTGTATTTGAGCATTCATGATCTGTAATAATTCCACTAGCAACATAAGCATCTAAATCACCATCAAATATATTGGGAGAATGCCCATCAACAACCTTGTGATGTTTCTTTGCTACATCAATTTTATCGTGAACCATTTCAGAGCCATTTATAACTCCAACATAATCCATCATCTCTCCTAGACCTAGTATTCTATCATCATCAATTCTAGTCTCAATATCTTTTGCAAGAAGAATTGCACCTGAATGCTCAAACTGTGTTGCAGGCACACAGCTAGGAATCATAAAGTATGCATTTAAAGGAAGCCTTTCACTTGCCTTTAACATATAATCAAGTCCATCCAAGCCAGCACAATTACAAATCTCATGAGGATCAGCTATTACTGTTGTCACACCATTTGGTATCAATAGATTAGAAAACTCTGAGGGAGAGCAATGCGATGATTCTATGTGAACATGAGAATCAATAAATCCAGGAATCATATATTTCCCGTTAGCATCTACTATCCTATCTGCTAGTCCTTTTCCTACTTCTTCAAAGCCTGCTATATATTTACCACTTATTAATACATCACTTTTAAAGATATTTTTACTAAAAACATCCACTACTTTCGCGTTTCTTATGCACAGAGTTGCTTTTTGCCTTTTAGAGGCCATCTCAATTAGTTCTTTATTCTCTTTTTTCGTCATTTTTTATTCCTGTGTTGCATTTTGTTTCATTAAGTAATAATAGCACTACTCTTTTAAGGTAACAAGTAAAAAACCTAATTATTTTTTAACCATATAGAAGAAAGTTGCCCAAAAAAAGCAATATTACTCAAATAATATTTTATTTATATACCTATTCTTTATCAAACTGGCAAAACAAGCAATCTATATTTTCTTACATAACAACAGATTGCAACAATTTTAAAATTTTTCTGTACTAACCTGTTTTATAGTGCTATCATGTAATTATCAATCACTATTTAATAAGGAGTACATTATGGATAAATTCTTTAAAATTACAGAAAGAAAATCTACAGTACGTACAGA
>CAYWGU010000214.1:0-3897 GCA_964457975.1 uncultured Spirochaetaceae bacterium
TTGAAACTGTCCTAACAACCATTAAGATATAGGTAGATATAATCTCTCATGTGAAGTTTAAGAATTTGGATATAATTAAGAGCAAAAACTTTGCTCATTCCTACATACAATGACATAATTGCAGAAACAAAGAACATTTCATTACCGAGTCAATTTATGAGAGGGTGATAGAATCTATCCGTTAATGCAACTGAATTTTATTAAAATACTTCTAAGCTAATTGTATATTGCAGCTTAGGAGTATAATTATTTATATCTATTGCTATATCAAATTTGATTTTTTTTCTAGCAAATAATGCAAACTACTTAAATCAACGAATACTACGAACTTCACCAGATTCGTTTCAAGCACGATTTGTAGAAGTGCCATCGATAAAATTGATATTATAAGCGCTAGATGTAGTAAGATAATTCTCGGAAGATGACCAATAATAGGCTGTACCGGGCATAGTATCAACAAAACCAATGATAGCTTGTTTTTCATATAATATTTGTAGTTCATCATAGCTAGGAAGAAACCAGTCGGTATATCCTCCAAAATCTAACTCCTCACACATTTTTGCAGGATAGATATAAGTTTGAACTCCTGAATCTTGTGAATAAGCCACATTGCCCATAGCTGATACAAGAAGTGCTGTATTATTCTTACCCTCTCCAATACCTAAATTGGTGCAGTCGAAAGTATTATAAATACTTAAATCATTCACATAAAGGTTTGAGGAATTTGGATCTTTTCGATGGTATCCAAATTTAAACTGACTTCTAAATCCTTCGTCTTGGTTAACAGATGGATTTTCACTTCTTTAAATCAAGTCCAGGTGCTGTCTCAAGATATATCTAGCCAACTAAATCTGATGTTATCCATCACTATTTCCAGAATCGTTATCAGCAACGCAATCGTAGAAAATAATTCCTCCGGCAGGATCATTATCTCCTATTGTATATTCAGTTTGTAAATTAGAATCACCAGTAAAAAAAATTGATAATTGTAAAATAGACCCAGATTCAAGGTTATAAAAAAATAACAGAATAATTGCCTTCTATATATTTTTCAAACAACAATTTACCTTGAAGAGAATTAACCTTAATTGGAGGAAAGATTTTTAATTAAATTTTATGTTTATTTTATTATGATTTCTCTATCTTTGCTGCCTCACTTTCTTTTTGAAGCATCATTTCTAACTTGAATCTGCTGTTATAAATTATAACTCCATCTTTGGTTAGTTTCTTACCTATAAGCTTTCTCTTATATCGTGCTTGTTTCTTTTCAGCATCCCAATAACATTTCTGCTGATATACATAATAATACCCCTGGTTTTTATTCCAAATATCTTTGATTGTATCTTTAGCCATTTTTACCTCTACCTACTATATAAAGTAACAAGTATTGAAAAAAGACTCTACTCTAAAAGCTTACCATAAAAAAAAATAAATTCTTTTTAAGATTCTCGCTGCAACCTGCACAGGAATTAAGGTACTATACATAAACTAATATTCACTGAATTAAATTACTTAATAATTTGAACCTATCTCCAAAAGCCTTTCGTTGATGGCTAAGAAATTTGCAATTGGAGTTTGTGGTGAAACTTCACTACCCGATGAAATTATAGACTTGTTATCACTGTGTTGAATACAATAATCCACCCATCCTTTTATTTCTTTTGGATTACCTCTTAAAATAATACCAGCAGATTCGATGTTTCCACATAAAGAACATTGGCCCTTATTCAATTCAATGGCTTCATCCAAATTAACTAAATGATCAACATCTATAATATCTGAATTACTTTTTAACATACTAGGAAAAATATGATTAATATTTCCACCAATATGAAGTTTTGATATAGCTCCACCCTCATGAATGGCTTTTATTATTTTAATTTCTTTTTCTAATATTAGCTTTTCGAAAAAATCTACACTTAATAAAGCTGCATTATTTTCACTTATACCTATAATATCTGCACCACTTTGAATTTGTGAGTTAACACAAGAAATTTCCTGTTTGGTAATAAAATTAAAGATATCTCTAATTTCTTTTTCATCTTCATTTAACATACTCATACCAAGGTTTAGAGTTGTTAAATTACAAAACTGAGAAAGCGGACCTTCAATCCAACCTAATATTGGATACTCATCACCAAAATCTTTTTTAAATAATTCTACAGCTTTTAATCTGTCTAAAAACCTCTTCGATTCAAATGGATCCCAAGCTTTTAATCTATGCCAGTTTTTTAACGTATTAATGGTCGAAATATCACAAACAGGAGGATCATCTTTAAAGAATTTGACTTTAGCACCAAAATCATAGGTTTCCCTATATGGATCACTTATGGTTGAAAGAACATCAAGTCCAAAGTCTTTTGCTGTTTTGCTTTGTGCTGCAACAAGAGCTCTATAATCACAACAGAATGTATCATAATCAATATCAGAATATTTAGCTGAGAATAGAGATGAAATACTTAAATTGGGAATTTTATCAACTTTATTTCCTGCAATTCTTTCAAAAACTCTTTGCTTTGGCGTCACCATCTTTCTCCTGATAATATTAATCTAATTTTTGAAATAACAATATTAACACTCCCTTAATTAAGAACTGAAAATAATATTAATATAGATTTGAAATGAAATTATATTTTGAATATAATCGCCCCTGAAATAGGGACGATTTTTTAAAACTCGACTCTAGAAAACTGAAGCAGGTTCGTAGAAATCTTTTACATTATTTATGTCAACAAGTACTGAAGGCAAAATAATTGTTTCTTTTGTTGTTGCTGTATTGAAAGCATTGCTTCTATTTCCTTCTGCAACATCAAGAGTAAGAAGAATTCCATCATAAATCATCTTTGGAGGATAGGTAGCTGTTGCTTTTACGATAGGATCTTTATCCATAATTTTCTTGAAAACAACCTTAGATCCAGCTCCACCAATTGCGTTTTTAATATCTTTTCTTCCACTCTCTTTAATAGCTTGTAATACACCAGTTAAAACATCATCATCCTGGCAGAATACAGCATCAATTTCTGGGAACATCTGCAAGAAGTTCTCCATAATCTCCAAACCTTTTTGAGTTGACCAGTTTGAATATTCATAGCTTCGTCCACCTTGTAGATTAACTAAACTAGGAACTTTCTCCATTTCATTAAAGAAAGCTGTCATTCTCTGTTCATCAATTGGAATCGGCATACCACCCATTACAACATATTTTTTTAAACCATTTTTCTTCATATAGTTACTTAGATATTTTCCAGATTCAGTTCCTAAACCAGGATTATCACCAGCAACATATAGATATCCAAAATCTTGAGCATCAGAAAAACCACGATCTACTACAATACATTCAATTCCTTCATCATGTGCAGCTTTTACACTAGGATATAGAGGAGCTGAATCATGTGGTAGAATTACTAAGTAATCCATACCCCAAACAGATAAATCTTCAATATCAGAAATCTGCTTTGCATAACCATCTGCATGAAGTACTTTAAATTCATATTTACCTTCATACTGAACTTTTAATTCTTCAACAGCCTTATCTGCCCACCAACCAATACCACCTGTCCAACCATGATCAGGAGAAGGAACAGCAATACCAATTTTTGGTATAGATTTTGATTCTTGTTGACCTTGTGCAAACATAAAGTTAGCAACTAAAGATAGACATAACAGCGAAATAACTAATTTTTTCATTTTTACCTCCAAATGAATTAAATTCTATTTTTTATCGTTATTATATTGCAGTAAAACAGCAATAATAATTACAAAACCTTTTACAGCTGGTTGTAAGAACGGACTTATTCCTCCTAATACCAACATATTATTAATAATACCAAGCATTATTGCACCTAATACAGTTCCAATAATACTTCCTTTACCACCACTCATTAGAGTTCCACCAAT
>CAYWGU010000215.1:0-3860 GCA_964457975.1 uncultured Spirochaetaceae bacterium
TATTTTATCAATCTCTCTTAAAGAATACTCTTTAATATTCTACGATAGTAAAATTTGAATTCTCAGGAAAAACTTGTACATTTTGGTCAAAACCATAAATGTAAATAATAAAATCTCTAATATGTTCATATATTTCATCTAAAGTTATCTTCGTATCTAAATTAGAATCAGCATAATATACTCCATCGTCATAGCCACAACCAAAACAAAAAGCAGCGGTAAATATTGCAAAAGGATTACCATCTTTCGGATGAAGAGGATCTGGGATTTCAGAACTTAGCTGATCATAATGCGAAGCGGTTAAAACTTTATATTGATTGGTAGTAAGCAGTCCTTTTGATTGGGTTTGGGAAAAAACATTAATAATCTCATCATTAAAAGATACTAAATTCTCTTTAGAAATTATTTTCTTTTCTTTTCCCTTTCCAATAAACCCACCCGAAAAACAAGAATCGATAACAACTACCTTTGTACCTGGTATAACGCTTAAGGCAGATTCTAACTCGTTTACACTAATACCAAAATCTACTGTACCGTCATAATCAGTTGGACATATATAAGAAGTACTAAATCCCTCCCCGTACGTACCATGACCACTAAAGTAAAAGTAGGAAATATCGTTTTCATCTGCTCCGGAAAAAGTAGAAGCAATTCCTTGTAAAATAGCAGTTTTTGTCGCATCCAAATCTATTAATTCATCATTAATAATAGAAAATTCAGTATTTGATGAACCAAATCTGCACTGATCAAGAATATAATGCATTCTCGCCACGTTATATGGTGGACCATTTAAGTCGCCATCAGGAGCTGGAAGAAGATTTTCATAATCACCAACTCCTACCAGTAAGGCCCGATACACTACAGGAGTAACAACTGGATTAACTGTTATATTTACAGTATCAGTTTTAGTAATTTCTGCATCTGTATAAGATACAGTAATTGTTGCTGAACCTGCTGACACCCCAGTAATAGTTCCACTGCTATTGACTGTAGCATGATTACTGCTTGAACTGTAGTTGCAATCAGTTAATCCTAAGCTTTTAGAACTGTTATCATTAAAATTTGCAGTGATTGAACTTATGGTTTTTGATTCTCCTATTTCTAAATTCATACTTAAAGGAAGAACATCAATAGAGGTTAGGTTTAAAGAGTTAACAATTATATCTACAGTATCAGTTTTAGTAATTTCTGCATCTGTATAAGATACAGTAATTGTTGCTGAACCTGCTGACACCCCAGTAACAGTTCCACTGCTATTGACTGAAGCATGACTGCTGCTTGAACTATAACTACAACTGAGCAATGTAAGGTTGATTGAACCTGAATCAATATAATAAGCGGTAACTGAATCAATTTTTTGAGACTCTCCTTCTTCTAAATTCATTGATGTAGGTTCAACCATAATTTTGTTTAAGCGGGCAAGCAAATCTTTATAGACACTGGTAGTATTGTCGGAATAAACTATAACTGTTTTTGTATAGCTTACATCACCAAGAATTACCTTAACCTCATAAGTACTTTTGAAAAGATTTGTTATAGTATAGGGTGTAACATATCCCGTATCTTTATCATTTAAAAATATCTTTGCTCCGGAAGGATAGGTAGTTACTTCAAGAGAACCCGATGGGCCAAAAAGCAGATTTGAGATAGGAGTACATCCGGATATCGATAAGAAACCTATAAATAAAAGACTCAATAATAATAACTGCAATACTTTATTAATTGAAAAGTATTCTTTACATTTCATAAATTAATCCTCCCATTAATTAAAATTTACATTTTAAGTATTTCATAACAAATATATACAAAACTATAATCTTTAGATTTAAGCAAGCAAACGAAAATTTATCTTTTAAAAATAATCTTTTAAAATATATAAATAAAAGGACAGAACAAAAATAGCTATATTGCTATTCTTACTCTGTCCTTTTACCTGAAAGATTCTTCCTAAGAAATTAGGAGATAATTCTTTTAGTAAATTCTGTATAGGTTTTCCTAAAGATTAGGAATTGCCCCTTCGGTGCTTTTTAGTATAAAGCTCTCCAGAGTTCTGTCCGGTAACGGTCCTTTTGCCTGAAAGTTTGGATACTTGTGGTATCATACCTCTTCGGCTCCTTTTCTTTAATGGTAAAAAGAAAAAGCCTCTCCTGTTACCTTCATACAGGTTACGATATTCTTTTTTTAGGTGATTGTAGAAAAAAAATATTATGCTTGGACGAAAAACATAATTATCTATTTTTTTTAAACACACTGTTTTCTTTAGACTACAAGTCTATTTAAAAACCCTTCTTTTTCTTGAAAATAATTTAGAAAAAATAAAAAAGCCCTTCAGCAAATGCCAAAGAGTTGAATATTATCTGGTTCCTCTAACGTTTTCCAGTTGGAACCAAATTATCAAAGATATGCGAAATATCTATAAACTAAAGGAGTTTATTGATTTACCCTTAAGAGTTTAATATTGTTAAATTACTTATTTCCTCTTATTTATCAATAATATATACTCCCTACTCTTATTCTAACCATATATATTATATTATTAAATAGGATAAGGACTATCTTCTAAGATAACAAATCAATTAAGTAATATCATTCCTTTTTTGCTCTTAATTTTATCCGGATTCAATAATCCATTTTTAATATATCTGGAAATGGTTCGTTTGCTTTTCTTTAATAGCTTGCAGGCTTCAATAAAGGTAATATCGCTTTTTATGCCTTCTTTTTTATTCATTAATTCCCCCTGCTATATACTTTTATGTTCTATTTTTTTAAAAATGTAATTAAAAAAGTAAAGAAAGATAATAATACTGATATTGAAGCGGCAATTACTGCAAATTTTGCCCACTTCGCAGACACAGTTGCCCACTTCGCAGAATCAATTGCCCCCTTCGCAGAATCAATTGCTGCTTGAGTCCTCTTTTCTTCTTCTGTTGGAAGACCAAGGACTTGACACCATAGTTTTTCCACTTCTGGGTGCTCGATGAAATATCTTACTACATCTGGTACCCTAAGACCCCCTAAGAATTTTGCTTCAATTTTATATCTGCCTCCCACTTTTTCTACAAAGCCCTCTAATCCTTTTTCATTCATTTTATTTAATTCATCTTCTAATTCTTTTATATTCATTTTTCCCCCTGGTTATTTATTCCTTATCGATAATTTCGTCAATTGCACATGAAAAAGATACTGCTGCCGACATATGTAATTCTTCCGGATTTTCTTCCAAATATTTATCAAATATTTTAACTATTTGACTAAGATTCATATTCTTTATTGCCTCGAACATTTTTAGGTATCTTTCCGGATCATAATATTCAACCAAAACATGATTCATATCAGATAAACCTGCCACAAAATCAAATTTATCATTTACTGATAACTGTAAATACTCATTCCCATTATAAAAAAATAAGATATCAACTGCACTTACCGAAATTGTTACCGTTAGAAGTAAAGCAATTATTAAAATAATCTTTAATGGTTTCATTTTCCCCTCCTGATTAATCTTCTAATTTTTTTTGCAAACTATTTCCCCTTCATATTTATCTTACTTTAAGACCACTCATATCATATACTTCATCCCAACTATCAGTTTCTCCCGTTAATGTATTTACTTTTGTTATCCTCATAAAATTATCATCAAGTCTAATGGTATGTATCTGATATTTAGGCACAATTAAATAAATAAATCCTGCAATGGCTAATATTGCTAACCCGTATAACACGAAATTTAAGAAACGGGATAATTTTTCATTATAAGTTTTCATATAATCAAACTCCCTTCAGAATAGGCCAAAATACGCTCTATTTTTGCAATATTAAGGAGCGTAAATCTTCCAGGAATTACCGACCTTCTGTAAATA
>CAYWGU010000216.1:0-3831 GCA_964457975.1 uncultured Spirochaetaceae bacterium
TAATAAATTATAAAATTGTTTTCAATCATCCAGTCCTAATGAGATCTGTATTCAATTCAATATTCGTTACAGTTATTGGTACTATTATAAATATCACATTTACAAGTCTTGCAGCCTATGCACTTACAAGACCAAAATTAACACTAAAGAAACCCTTAATGGTTTTCTTAATATTCATGATGCTCTTTGATCCAGGCCTTGTTCCTGAATATTTGGTTGTTCAATCATTAGGTCTTATGGGATCAAGATGGTCAGTTATATTAATTACCTGTGTAAATGTTTATTACCTGGTAATAATGATGAGATATTTTGAAGCAGTTCCTAAAGATATTATTGAAGCTGGAACTCTTGATGGATTATCACACGTGGGAATGTTAATAAACATAATCATTCCATTATCTTCAGCTGGAATTGCAACAATCACAATGTTCTATTCTGTTATTAGATGGAATGAATATTTCAAGGCAAGTATTTATATATTAAACCAGAAGTATACTGTGCTCCAGGTAATTTTAAGACAATTTGTAGTGCTTGGAGACACTGTAACACTAATTGGACAACAGAATGTGTTCAATTATAACGATCTTGCACGCATTGATTACAATGCATTAAAAGCTGCAACAATTATTGTTGCAATCATCCCTATATTAGTAATTTATCCAGTGGTATTAAAGTTTTATACAAAAGATACTTTAGCTGGATCTATAAAAGAATAAAACAAAAACGGAGGAAGTTTTATGAAAAAAAATTTGAGTGTTGTGCTAATGGTATTGGTTATGGCAATGAACTTTTCTTTTGCAAGTGGTACAAAAGAAGCTGCTAAAACTGATAGTAAAAACGTTTATGGAACAAAAGAGAACCCAGTAACTGTTACTTATCTCTGTAAAGATGTAAATCCAGAAGATTTTGGTAACCCTGAATTGGTTTCTATAATTGAAGAGGGACTAGCAAAAGAAGGAAAGTATATCAAACTTGAAATTCTTGATGCCCCTTCTGGCTCCTACAAGACAGTAGTACCTATTGCCTTCAGAACAGGTCAGATTAGTCCAGATTTAATTTATTTCCAAGGTGGAGATCTTCCAATTGCTCAAGAGGGCTTACTTGAAGATTTAACTCCTTATATTGCAAAATCTGAAAACATCTCAAATATTATGGATCCTCATAATACAGAGAGAATTAAGAATTACCCTTACATACTATGGCTTGCTCCACCAAGAGTTAGTGTTCCTGTTGTAAGAGGAGACTGGTTTAACAACATTTCTTCTTCAAAAGAATTAATGGAAAATCCAACTCCAGATAATTATTATAACTTCTTAAAAGAAATGAAAGACATGGGTTACTGCCAATGGCCTTTAACAACTGATGGAACAATAAAAAAACTTAATTCTGTTTTCAATCATGCTTTTGGTGTTGATACAACAATAATGAGTGAAAACGGCAAATGGGTTTATACAAAAGCAACAGTAGCTGAAAAAAACAAATTGGCTTATTATGCAAGACTTTATAAAGATGGTCTTTTCGACAATAACTATATCACAAAACAATGGGATACAAAAGAAAAGGCTTTCTACGAAGCTGAATCTGGTATGATCTGTGGTACAGCTGGTGCAGTTATAAACATCTATAATAACAAAATGATACAAACTAGAGGCGCTAATGCTGAGTTAGTAGTTCTTCCTCCTGCAAAGGGTGTTGATCAAGCTTATATCAGTGTTGATGTAACAAAAGAAAGCCGTGGTTTTTCTATTAATTCAGATTCACAGGTTAAAGACGCTGCTTTTGCTGTATTAGATTACATGGCTGGAAGTGAAGGTCGCCAAATTGATAAGTTAGGAATTGAAGGAATCCATCATACCACTAATAATGGAACAATTGAATTAACTGAAAAGTTCCCACAATGGTGGGCTCGTTTCTGGGATACATTGAATGGTCTTGATACTTCAAACATCACAGGTAAGGTTATGAGTGATCCTGGTATCAAATCATTAGAAATGATGAAAGATTACTATGCATCAGATATCAATGTAATTCTTCCTGAGGATTTATTACCTCTTAAGGATTCAATGGATAAACTTTACACTGAATATTCAACATCTATTATCCGTGGTGAAATGAGCATCGATAGTTTTGATGAATTTGTAGTTAAATGGAATAACGCTGGTGGAACAAAGATCAGTGAATATTTTGATACAGTATTATAAGAATAATTCGATAATAATTATTAAGTAATTTTCCCATCTATTCTTTTATTAGATGGATGGGAATATTTTGAGGGGTAATATGGAACTGAATTTAGAAAAACTAATTGATAAAACCTATGCTGGTTTTCTTGCAATGAATGTAGGAATAAGACTAGGTGCACCAGTAGAGCCAGGGGTATGACATCAAAGCGCATTGAAAGAGCTTACGGAAATATTACAAATTATGTAAAGGCTTTTAAGAACTTCGCAGCAGACGATGATGCAAATGGTCCTGTTTATTTCTTAAGGGCTCTTGATGATGGTAATTATAAAGAAAGTCTTAAAGCTAATGATGTAGCACAAGCTTGGTTGAACTATTCAAGAGAAGAAATTGGAATGTTTTGGTGGGGCGGGTATGGTGTTTCAACAGAACATACAGCTTATCTGAATTTAAAGAATGGTATTAATCCTCCACAAAGTGGAAGCATTGAGACAAATGGTAAAACAAGAGCAGAACAAATAGGTGGTCAGATTTTTATTGATACCTGGGGTTTTGTTTGGCCAGGTAATCCTGCAAAAGCAGCTGAATATGCTACAACTGCAGCAAGTGTATCTCATGATGGAGAAGGACTACATGGAGCTGCCTTCATAGCCGCTTGTATTGCAAAGGCTTATGAGAGTGAAGATGTTAATGAAATAATCCAAACAGGATTACAATATATTCCCTCATCAAGTCTATATGCAAAAGTTGTTAACTCTGTAATTGATTTTTATGAAAAAAATATGGGCGATTGGAGACTTTGCCTTTCATATCTTCAGGAAAACTGGGGTTATGATAAATATGGTGGATTCTGCCATATAATCCCCAACGCTGGTGTTTGTATTATGTCCATGCTTTATGCAAAAGACATCAATGAGGCAGTTGAGATTGCCTCCATGGCAGGTTGGGACACAGATTGTAATGCAGGAAATGTTGGATCAATTCTTGGAGTAAGTGGTGGACTAGCAGCAATAAAAAAATGTTATAGAAAACCTGTAAATGACTTTATTGCTTTAAGTGGAATCAGCGGATACCTCAATATATTAGATATACCATCCTACACAAAAGATCTTGTCAGTTGGGCTTATAAATTAAGAGGAGAAGGAGTTCCTGACATTTGTAAGACAGTTAAAGGTGAAATTAATTTTGATTTTGAATTACCCGGTTCTACCCATGGTTTTAGAGTATCAAATACCAATCAAACACAAATCTCTCATTCTAGCGAATACACACATTCTGGAAACGGAAGTCTAAGAATTATATATGATCGAATGAAACGTGGAGAGAAAAGTAGAATTTACTATAAGAATTTCTACAGAATGGATGATTTTGATGATGAAAGATACTCCCCAGCCTTCTCACCTACTGCTTACAGTGGACAGAGCGTCAGTATGTATATCTATTGTGATAAACTATCTGGAGCATCTGATTTCATCATCACACCCTATGTTAGAAATAGCACCTCCAAAGAGTTAATATACATGAAAAGTTTAACTCTTACTGATGAGCTTTGGACAAAGGTAGAGTTTGTTATTCCAGATTTAAAGGGTGCAGTTTGTGATGAAATTGGAATAAGCCTTGAATCAAATTCAAGAATTAAAGTATATGATT
>CAYWGU010000217.1:0-3826 GCA_964457975.1 uncultured Spirochaetaceae bacterium
CTCATCTTTTGCTGTCAATACTGAGTTTTCTAATGATTTTTTTTGCGTAAAATTGCCCTGTATCCTGATAGGCCTCTTCTAAATCTTGGCTTCATTTATTGAAGTTCTCAGGCCCAAACAGTTCGCACCTATTATCTTGATAAATTGTAAAAAGCTCCGATCAAATACTCGGGTTGTAGCAATGGCGCGTTTGCATATATGGTGCAACATATTCATGTATTTTCCTTTCGTTGACCAGACATTGGTGTGTATGCTTGATCACATCTCCAGTATTTGTAAAATCATCCACATCTGAACTGGTTGAAAAAAAAATACCACTAATCGAATATGTCACTAAACGGATGATCTCCTCGGGCATGGAACTCCCCCTACTTCTTAGAACCGCTTCATAATGAGCCGTTTTAGATGTAATTTTGATGCAACAAGCGTACATGCAGCAGTTGAATTAACATCCCCGACAACAATTAAAAGATCCGGTTTTCTTTTAAACAGACCTTTTCAAACCCTTCCATTATTCTCGCTGTTTGAACTGCATGGGAAGCAGAACATACCTCAAGATTTTCATTCGGCTCAGGAATATTAAGCTGTTAAAAAACAGATCAGACATCTTCCCATCTTAGCGCTGTCCTGTATGAACCATAAAAGGAATAAACTCAGAATGTTTCTTCATCTCATGAACCAGAGGAGCTTTTTTCAATAGCTTCGACCTTGCCCCAGCCACAAGTATTATTTTATTTTAGTCATTTTTTTTAATTTTAAATTTATTCAATTTGATTAAACAGTTATTCTTTAAAATTGGTTCCTCTTTGTTCAAGATACTTGATTATTTCTTGAGTTGTGATTAATGCCCCATTGCTATTCATATGGTCAATATTTCTGTAATGTTGACTAGAAAACAAAGAATCACTTATTATTAGAACATCAAATTTTACTTTTAATTTTTCAATAGCATGATTATAATCTGACAAATATTTATTGTTGAATAAACTATTTAATTTGTTTGTTGGTATATGCCAAAGGACAACGTTAATTTCTTGGTTTTCAATGTCATTTGCAACTTGAATAAGTTTTTCAAGTCGTCCATATTGCAACTTCTCATTCTTTAACATTGTGTAATAATGCTTCGTGTTTTTAATGATAGAATCTGTTATTATCACTTCGCTACTAACAAATCCTCTAGACTTAAGCATTTGTTCATTTACTTTGTTGTCCTTGGGGGTTTTTATAAGATTTTGGATTCCATCTTTGATACTTTTTTTATACATTATAGTGAGCTCATTTATTCTTCCATATTTATAGGCAATCTGAAAGTTCGATACTGGACTTTCTAAATATCTATGAATAGGATATTTTGGAAAATTATCTGATTGTGAAGAGAAAGACATAGGTGATATTAAAAGAAATATTTCCTTTGGTTTTTGATTTACATGATTAATATAATCCTTTGCAGCAATTTCATAAAAATCAAAACCAGCGGTTGCTATTCCCAAATTATAAGTATTATACCCAGATTTTAATAAAATATTTGGTTGCACACTTGAATAGGAGTAAGAGTTCCCAATAAATAATATATCTAAATTGTCGAACTTTGATTTTTGCTGAATAGAAGCGACTGTTGGGCTAACAGGAAAATGTTTGTCAATATTGTCGAACTCTGCAAAAACAAGACCTATTATTATTAAAATAATGATAATAAATCCAAAACTTGAGATTCTATTTAGAAATTGATTCATGAGAAATATTAAAACTGAAAATAAATAAATTGTTGTTCATTGCCACCAAACCAAAATATTGCAATGATAATTACATAATACATTGCATATCTCATTGGTCGAATCCATTTTAAACCAAACTGAGAAATTGCATATTGATTATCTCTTCCTATCCACTCAATTAGGACAAAAATACTAACAAGTATTATTGTAGTCAATGCTTCCCCCCTACCAGCAAATGTCGGTAAAGTAAATAGAGAAGGTGAAAAAATTTCAGAAATGTAACTAATCGCATGCCCGATATTATTTGCTCTAAAAAATATCCAAGCAAAAACGGTTAAACTAAAAGTCAATAGTATTGAGGATAATTCACGAAATGTTGGAATATTTTTCCCTTTTGCAACTATGCCTAAATGATTGCGATTGTTTTCTGCGAGCATAAGTGGTAAAAAATAAATTGCGTTTAACACACCCCAAACGATAAAAGTCCAATTTGCACCGTGCCAAAATCCACTGACAATGAATATAATAAAAGTATTTCTAACTTTCATCCAGGTCCCACCCCGACTACCACCAAAGGGAATATATAGATAATCTCTAAACCAGGTTGAAAGTGAAATATGCCAGCGTCTCCAAAACTCTGCAATATCTCTTGAAAAGTATGGAAAATTGAAGTTTTGCATTAGGTCAAAACCAAACAGTCGTGAAGTTCCAATGGCTATGTCAGAATAACCTGAGAAATCACCATAGATTTGGAAAGCAAAAAAAAATGCCCCTAAAACTAAACTACTACCATTCATGCCTGAAGAATTATTAAAAATTTGATTGGCAAATTCGGCACAATTATCGGCAATTACAATTTTCTTAAACAGACCCCAAAGGATTTGACGTAAACCGTCAACCGCTTTTGAGTAATCAAAAGTCCGCTTTCTATAAAACTGCGGTAATAAATGTGTTGCTCTCTCAATAGGTCCAGCAACTAATTGAGGGAAAAAACTTACAAAAGCCGCAAAAGCTACAAAGTCTTTAGTTGGCTCTAGTTTTCTTTTGTAAACATCTATGGTGTAACTCAATGTTTGAAAAGTGTAAAAGCTAATTCCGACAGGAAGAATTATATTCAGAGAGTTAGCTTTAATTTCTGTTCCGAAAAAGGAAAATGTTGCTATAAAGTTATCAAGAAAGAAGCCGTAGTACTTAAAAAAACCTAAAAAGCCGAGATTAACAACGATACTCGTCCATAATAGAATCTTTCTATTTTTTATATTTCTTTCACTACTCAGTTTCAATCCCACCGCATAGTCAACAATTGTACTAAAAACAATAAGTGATAAGAATCTCCAGTCCCACCAACCATAGAAAACATAACTTGCAACTACAACTAGCAAGTTTTGAGATTTTATATTATTGTGCATTACGAACCAATAGAGCAAAAAGACTATTGGTAGAAAAATCGCAAAGTCAACAGAATTAAAGAACATCTAAGTCTTTTATTATATTTGTTATATATTCTAAAGTATCATTCGATAATTCGGGAAACAATGGTAAACTCAAACATTTCTCATAATAGTTTTCCGCAATTGGATAATCACCTTTGTTGTGACCATACTTATCCATATAATATGGCTGCAAATGCACAGGAATATAATGAACCTGTGTCCCTATTTCATTTTTATGCAGCAATTCCATTACGTCTTTTCTAGATTTTCCAATTCTTATGAAATCTATTTGAACAACATATAAATGAAAACATGAATCAATATTCGCCCTTTCGTATGGAACAGTTATCCAATCTGTATTTCTAAAAGCCTGATTATATGTGTTAATAATTTCTCTTCTTCTCTGCTTAAACATAGATAGTTTTTTTAGTTGAGAGAGTCCTAAAGCAGCATGCAAATCTGACAGTCGGTAATTATATCCCAACAGCTGCATCTCATAGTACCAGGGGCCAGGGTTCTGCCCTAATTTCTCTGGTTGTTTTGTAATACCATGAGATCTTAATAAACAAAGCTTATCATGCAACTTCTCATTATTAGTTGTTATTGCTCCACCTTCTGCCGAGGTTATGGTTTTAACAGGGTGAAAAGAAAAGATGGTCAAATCAGAGTACTTACAAT
>CAYWGU010000218.1:0-1514 GCA_964457975.1 uncultured Spirochaetaceae bacterium
TTGCAATTGATTATTCAGGAACAGAGGGTAGTTTAAGCAATGATTTTTTTTATCTTGAAAGATACTTTCAAATGAAACAATTCAGTAGGAATAAAATAGACATACCCTCAATAGATGATTTTCCAAGTATTGGGTTTGGAATAATGCATAGATATTTTTGTCATTCTGGTTATAGAGTAGATAAGAGCAGTGCTGAAGATAATTTGAAAAAAAGATTGTTGAAAGAAGAACGTAAAAAAAAGTTTGGTTTTAAAAATGGTAAGACAGTGGTACCTTATCAATTAAGAAAGAAAGAACTTTTATCCTCTCCTGGTAGATGGAAAGCAGGAAGAGAGCTAGTTCTTGTTCCTGCAGTTGCAAATGCGTTTGATTTGAATTTAAAAAGAGGAAAGCAAGAAAGCCTTGTTCATCTTATATCAACTGTTGTTTATTACACTCATCTACTGGGTGATTACATTGAAGGAGCACAAGAACCACTGCCAGAATATGAAGATACAATAAAGTTGTTTAAAAAAGATCTTAGAAGAATAAGAATTCTTTCTTTGTCTAGAATAAAAATAAAGGCATTTTTTTTAACATGTCCTCATAATGGTAACCCCAAAGATAATGCACAAAAAACCATAGACAAAATGGGTAAGGTGTTTCCACGTATTATCAGAAATGAACTTAAAAAAAGAAAAAGAACCACCTATCATAAGTTAAAAGATAACAGGAAAGAAGCTATTCGAGAGCTACTTGGAAGGAATGGTAAAATTAATAATAAAGAACTTCATATCAGTTAATTCTTGCATTGTAAGATTTCAAGTATATTAATTAGTGTTTGTTTGTATCAATTATTACCTAATTTGTTTTACTTTTTAATATTTTAAAAAAATACTTTTTTATATCATGCAAGTGGTGTTATAATAATATAAATGAAATGGCAAATTGTTGTACACCCAATTGTCTTTTTATTTTATTATTTAAAGAAATAAAGAGCTTTTTATAGGGGATGATATAATGGCAAGACCAAAAAGCGATGCTACTGATATAGCTTTTAATACAATAAAGGAAAGAATTAATAAATATGATTTGGTACCAGGCGATGCTGTTTCAGATCTTAATTTAAGTACTGAATTAAACATGAGTAGAACTCCTATCAGAGAAGCTATATTGATGCTTGTCCAATGCAATTTAATTGAAAGACAGAAACATAAATATGTTGTAAAGTACATAACAAGTAATGATATCAAGGATCTCCTTGATATAAGGATTGCAATTGAATGTCTTGCTGCAAAACTTATTATTGGTAATGGTGGATTAACTGTTGAACAAAAAAAGGAGTTGAAGGAATTGGAGAATAAGTATACACAAAGTATTGAATCCAAAAACTACAATGAAAACTTTAATTATGATTCACAATTTCATAGAGCAATTGTTAAATTTTCAGGTAATGAGAGATTATCGGGAATCATGATAAATATATCTATCCAAAGTGAACGACTTAGATGGATGAGTATATTAACACCCTCACG
>CAYWGU010000218.1:1614-3810 GCA_964457975.1 uncultured Spirochaetaceae bacterium
GGTAAACTTGCAAAGTAGAAAACTTCTTCTATTTAGTAGTCATCAATTAGATAGCAACCTTTACAACAATTTTTTTATTTATTGAATTATTATCAACAATTCTCATGTTAGGTTGATGTGCATCTTTAGGATATAGAATAGCGGCAAGACCTTCGGTCATAATCAGTCTGTTCTCCAAATTCTCATCTTTTAATATACCAAAAGTAATATCTTTGGACTCATTATAATCATCAGTAACATCTATGTTATCAATTGTGGTAACATTGATTATTTCCTTACCACCAATCAATAGTTGAATATCAATGTATTTCTTGTGGAATTCATATCTGCAGTTTACTGAGTCCTTTGTCTCATATTCAGAAACTGATGCAAATATATTTTTACCATCTATTTCATATTTACCACATTCAATTTTATCTAGATTTTGTTTTGATAGCCAATTCATTGCTCTCTTTAAGTTTTCACATTCACCTTGATAAGGGACATATGATTTTATATTTACGCAATCCATTTTTTTTAACTCCTCTTCAGTATATATATTGTTACTTTTATTATTATCAACTTATATTAGTAGCTTTTGATGATAATCCTATTATCTTTAATGATAGAAAGTTGTGTTTAATAAATCAAGTTAAGTTCTTAAAGTATTTCTGGTAATTCTATTATTTATGGTAATATAAGTGATTTGTATTGGTGATATTACCTTTATCTTAACTACTTCAAAACAATTAATATTTTTGGCGTTTATAATATTGAATATAGCTTTTTAATGTACTATTTCATCCAACATAATAGATTTTGATAAATATAGAGAAGAGGTGTATAATATTTATAGGTAATTAAAAAACAAATGGGAGGAAATCATATGTTAGGTGCTATTATTGGTGATATCGTAGGTTCAAGATTTGAATGGGATAATTACAAAGGAAAGGATTTTGAATTTTTTGGAAAGGGGTGTAAGTTTACTGATGATACTGTAATGAGTTTGGCTATCTGCGATGCATATTTAAAGGGTTTTCAGTATGAATATGAAGGTGAAAATATTCTCATAAATTGCATGCAATCACTTGGAAGAAAATATCCAAATTCAGGATATGGTAGCCATTTTAAGGAATGGCTTGTATCTGATAATCCAAAACCGTACTTTAGTTATGGTAATGGTGCAGCAATGAGAATTAGTGGGTGTGGGTTTGCTTCAAAATCGAATGATGAATTAAAGCATATGTCCACGTTGATTACTGGGGTAAGTCATAACCATCTTGAATCCTATAAAGCTGCTGAGGCAACAGCCGCTACTATCTATCTTGCAAGAGTTGGTAATAATAAAGAGGCTATTAAAACCTTTGTAAGAAGTACTTATTATCCATTGAATTTTACCCTTGATGAAATAAGAGATAACTATGAATTTGATGTTTCCTGCCAAGGATCTGTCCCTCAAGCATTTGAAGCCTTCTTTGAATCTAATGATTTTGAAGATGCAATTCGCAATGCAATATCTATTGGTGGTGATAGTGATACCATTGGTGCAATTACCGGTGGAATAGCAGAAGCCTATTACGGAATCAGTGATGAGATGAGAGATAAAGCTAAAACATATCTAGATGATACTTTACTTGATATATTAGAAAGATTTGAAAATAGATATGGTGCAAAACTTTCTTAAAAAAATAGATTCTCGATATTAATTGTCGAGTAGCAAGATTTGTTATTTGAAATTATATTTTGTTTTTGAAATTTTCAAGGATTGAATGAATGGAACTTCAACTAACACTATGACTATTTCAGTAAGTACAACAGAGCTGTTTGCATCAAATAATATAAGGGCATCAGCTATTAATGGTTCAAAGAAATTTGATAACCTATAATTTGGAATGGCGATGAAATTTGTATTGTGGATATATTATATTTAATAAATTGATTTCTTTAAGAATGAAGTTTTTAGGTGTGTTATATTATAATACTTACAAAAGGAAATATTTATGAGAAAGAAAATCTTTGGGGTGTTTTGTTTAATAATGATGATTAGTTGTTCAACTATATTTGGAAATAGCTTGATTAATATTATCTATGATAGTCAGGGGAATAAAATCTCATTGTATGATGATCATACATGGCTTATGAATGATGAAGGTTGGAATGATGCATTTAATGATTCTCAAGTTTATGGAAAATATGTTATTAAAGAAGAGGGGATGC
>CAYWGU010000219.1:0-3734 GCA_964457975.1 uncultured Spirochaetaceae bacterium
TTGAATTTATATTATTTTTTATCCATTCTTGTTCAGCATATTCAAATGTTATCCCCCATTGCCCACCATTTCCTAATAACTTCTTGAAACAGTGTGAGTGAATGCAATCGTGAGCCGGTACCATCGGCCAATATAATAATCTTTATTTAACCTCCTAAATAACTTGTTACATCGCTTATCTTTTCCATACACAGCACAGCTTTATTTGTTAAATCAAGATAATTGTTAAATTCAATTGTTTTTATTCCATAATCAACAGCACCATCAATTTCATCTTTATCATGGGCTACAAATAAAACTTCCTCTTTTTTCAAATTGTATATATCTAAAGCATGTTGAAAAATTTTAAGGTCTGGTTTTGTGACACCTGTTTCTTTAGACGTAACAACAAGATCGACAAGATCGTTAACTCTAAACTTAGCGAGAAGATTTACTCTAACCCATTCAGACCCATTCTCGTTATCGGTAATCACAATATTCTTAATTCCTTTGTCATGTATTTTTTTTAAAGTTTCTTCTACATCTCTGTATAATACTCTATTTTTTTCATAGAATTCTTTCTGCAATTTTGACAGTTTTTCAAATTCGTCAATATTTTTAAGATTCATTTCTTCTAAAAAGTTTTTATAAGCACCCCAATACTCTTTTCTATTCTCATAGACCGGCTGTAGATACTTTTCATAAAGATTGTAAAACGTGCAAAAATCATCTTTATATTTTCCAATCCTAGTTAAAGTTTCCCACATCCATTTACGCCAATAATGTGCTTCAAAAAAAATATCTCCTAAATCATATAGAACTGCTTTTACCATTCAAAATCCTCAAACTTTAATAATGACGTTTCAGCAATATTTTTATTGGCTTTTTTTCCAATAATTTTATTTTTCTCATACCAGTTTAATCCCCCACCCGGACTAAGCATTATAAGATTATCCTCCTTAAGAGACTCATCTTTTTTAAGATGGGTCTTCAAGCAAAGAGAACGTTCAAGTTTTTCTTTGAAAGGTTTTGTTGCTTCATGTATATCTTTAGCTTTATCACCAAATGCAAATTCCATATTCCTGATGTCTCTCGTCATTCTCCATAATCCATCTGGTTCTAATGCCCCCTTGTGATCAGATCCTTTCAAAGAATGACTTATAGTGATATGTTTTTCAATAAATTCAGCACCAAGAGCAACAGCAACAACTGGTGCAACTATTCCAATTGAGTGATCACTGTATCCGATCTTGTAAGGATACTTTTCTTTTAAGTATAAAATTGAATTTAAATTTAGATTTTGATATTCAGCAGGATACTGAGAAAGACAGTGCAGAATTATAATATTTTCATGATATTTAGTAATAACAGCTAAAGCTTGATTAATTTCACTTTCTCCTCCCATTCCAGTTGACAAAATAACAGGAATACGGGTTTTCCCTATTTCCTCTAGCAATGGTATATGAGTAAGGTCTCTAGATGCAACTTTGATATATTTAAGATTTATTTTTTCTACAAGTTTTACAGTTTTAAGGGATGTTAAAGTTTCTATAAAATCAAGTTCCTTTTTATTAGCATATTCTGCTAGTTCAATATGTTGTTCATAAGATAATTCAAGTTTTTCTCTGTGTTCCCCATATTTTGGAGCAAAAGCATTAGGTGAATAATAAGGCTTATCCCAAGCTTTTTTTGTTAACTCTTCAGTAAGGTCTCTTTTTGTAAATTTTATCGCATTAATTGGTTTTAAATTTCTATTAAAAGCCTTATCCATTATAGGCATTGCCACCATATCAATTAGCTGCTTAGCTAACTTCATGCTACCATTATGATTTTGACCTGCTTCAGCAATAATATATACTTCTTTTTTCATAGAAAATCCTTTTATTTTGAATTAAGAGCAATTTGTGTAATCATATTTTTCTGGATCTCATCATCATCAGATATTACACTAATTAAATCTTTATAGTTGAAATCATTTTTCCCTAATTTATGTAATATGATTTTTGCATTTTCAAAATCAATTTCAGTATCAATAGTAAATCGATAATTATTATTAAGTAACTCTTCAGGTATATTTATATATTTTAAATTGAAATGGTTATCATTATAGAATAGTGGTGTTACATGTTCTTTATATATTTTCGTATCTACTAATTTTCTGCTCTTAATAAAAGTTTGCACATTAATCAATTCAACAAATAATCCTAAATGGGTTAAGATTGCAGATTTATGATTTTTTGTATCATAATATGAAATATAATCAACATCATCTTCTATACTATCAATTAAATTATCTATAAACACAGGCTCAATAAAGGGGTTATCACAACACACTCTAACAAAATAATTAACATCATTAATATTACTATTTTGTTCTAAAAAATCATAATATCTCAAGTAAACATTTTCTTCATTACCACGAAAAAAATTAATTTGTTTTTTTTTAAGATAATCTACTAATAAATCATCCTGTTTATTATCAGAGGTTAAAACATAAATATTATTACTGTTTGAATAATTAGATAAAGTTATTCGTTCATAAACTAATTCTACCAAGGCTCTATTTTCATAAAGAGTTCTAATTACTTTATTTGGTAATCTTCTTGAACCTAGTCTTGCTTGAATAAGAAAAAGAATTTTTGTATTATTTTTTTTCATAATTACTGAATCCCGGCATCCAGAATTACATTTAATTGGTTATCTATACAATTTATTTCATGATTCATATTTGGGTTATTTTCAACATCCCTACAGTCAAAAATATATTCTTCTAGTTCAATTATGTTCATAAAATAATTACCATTGCAAATTATATTTTCTCCTATTCCTTCCCAAATATATAATGTGTAATCTCCTTCACTTGAAATATAGTAGTTTTCTACTTCAAAGAAATTGTTAAAATTAATAGTAGGATAACAATAAACATAATCGCCATGTGCACCATTTTTATTATGTTCTATATTAGTATCTGCTCCAAAGTTGAAGTTATTGTACATTATTATTGAAGAAGCTCCTGAATTAACTATATCGTAATCATTGGCTTCAAAATCATTATACTCAATTACAGGATTTGATAGATATGGCAATAATGATATTCCATTATATGCTAAATAATTGTTACTAATTAATGGCTCTCCATTTTCTACTTTAATTCCAATACTATTTTTTATAATAATAGCTTTGTTTATATATGATGCATCATAAAGATGCATAGCTTCATTTGAGACATTTTTTATATTTACATTTTCAAATTCATTCATTGCATTTCCAGTATTAATTATTCCAGCATTACCATTATTTATTGTAATATTATTAAATGCTGTTGTGCCTGTTATAATGATTATATTACCCCAATTCCACTTACCCCACTCAATCAAATCGTCAGAAACGGAAGCGATGGAAGAAAGTTCCATGGAGTTATACAAATCGATGTCTCGATTTGATAGTGTTAAGTTGCGAGTGTTGAGTTGTGAGTTTTCAAAGCCATCATTAGAAGTGATCCAGAACATGTTGTCTTCTTCACCCTGGGCGGTGAGGGTGCCGTGGATGGTGAGATCTTTGCCGGGATTTATACGAATAACTGCACCGGGCATGATGGTGAGAGAAGAATCATTGGGCAGGAAAACTGTGTCGTCGTCGATTACCAGGTGATGGTCAGTAGCAACGGTTAAGTTATCTGATATGTCTCCACTTAGATGAATTTCGGGGTAGAGGATCAAATCGCTGGAGCGATTTTCAAGTTTTGAGTTTTGAGT
>CAYWGU010000220.1:0-3730 GCA_964457975.1 uncultured Spirochaetaceae bacterium
CTTCAAGGCAATTGTGATAGCCTCGGTACCATTACCAACTCCAATTGCATGTTTACCACCAGGTTCTTACACACCCCACTCCGTATTGCGGAGCACCCCTCTTTCTAGAGGGGATTATTCATCAAATGAGGTTTCGGTAGATTAAAAATAAAGTTAGAGTTAATTATCAAGAGAAAAGCAAACAGAATACCTCAGGAGGACAATCTCGTAAAAACACAAACAACAGCACACAACTCAAAAGTTACCAATAGGCAAGAAAGTTCAAACTCCTCTTGTTCGGTTTGTTGGTTTTTGTTCGTTGAAAATCTATTTATTAGCAATTCCTAACAGCAAAACTTAGTTCAAAAAAGCTACTCGAAAGCCATTATTACGTTCACTTAGATTTAGATGCTTCATGAAATCACTGTCATGCTGAGTTTCAGCTTGCTGAAGTATCGAAGTATGGCTTGAGAACAAAGCTTTTTCACCCTTCGATAAATTTCGTTAAAACGAAACACTCAGGATGACAACACTTTACAACCTTTACTTCAACTCTTCAAATTGTTAGATTTGTTCGTTCTTGTTAGTTGATAAATTCTTTTTAATTTAAATAATCTCTTATGTCTATCCCAAAGGCGCATAAGCCTGAGATCTCAGCTTATTTCTCTTTATCCTTTTTACTTTAAACTTTAGACTTCCTACACACTTCTTTTAGTCTCTCACAAATCTCTTCCTGCTCTTCTACTTCCAAATAAGGATGCATTGGTAAACTAAATACATTTTCACAAACTGATTCTGCTATCGGGAAATCACCCTTACTATAGCCTAAATCTTTAAATGCAGTCAATAAATGCATTGGAGTAGGATAATAGATCGCTGTGGGGATATTATGCTCTTTTAGATGTGCAATAATCTCATTTCGTTGGGGATGCTGGATGCAATATTGTGCCCAGGCAGATATATTACCTTCCATAACTTCAGGGGTTTTAACAACATTTTTTAGTAATTCATTATAATTTTGTACAACATTCTGTCGTGCCTGAATTTCATCATTAAATATCTGCATTTTTGAAAGTAGTACAGCA
Source organism: uncultured Spirochaetaceae bacterium (assembly GCA_964457975.1). Classification (GTDB taxonomy): domain Bacteria; phylum Spirochaetota; class Spirochaetia; order Sphaerochaetales; family Sphaerochaetaceae; genus Pleomorphochaeta. Next base: position 1,065 of record CAYWGU010000220.1, read on the forward strand.
GCTTGAATAGTATCTAATCTTCCGTTCATACCAATGCGTACATTATCATATTTATCAGTACCTTTGCCATGAACTCTAATCGAGCATACTCTCTCTGCAAATTCATCACTATTAGTAAAAACCATTCCACCATCACCATAACAGCCTAGTGGTTTGGCAGGGAAAAAACTAGTTGTGGCAATATCTCCAAAACTACACGACATCTTGCTATTCTGTGAAGCACCAAAACTTTGCGCAGCATCCTCTAAAATCCACAAATTGTGTTTTCTACATATCTCAGTGATTTTTGAATAATCTGCTAATTGTCCAAATATATCCACTGGCATAACACCAGCATATTCACCTGGATCACTATTCTCTAGTAATTCAGACAGTTTCGCTGGATCAAGATTATAATTATCTTTATCAATATCCACAAATACAGGAATTGCTCCCATATTACGAATAACTTCCGCTGTTGCAAAGAAAGTAAAAGGCGAGGTAATAATTTTATCACCGTGTTTTACATCCAAAGCCATTAAGGCGATTAGTAATGCATCAGTACCATTTGATACACCAATTGCATGTTTCACACCTACATAATCAGCTAGTTGCGCTTCCAGTTCCTTTACTTCAGGACCCAGTATATATTTACCATGATCTAATACGTTCTTTATTCTCAGATCAATATCTGCTCTAATAATAGCTTGTTGTTGTTTTAAATCGATAAATTGCATAGTTCCTCTAAAATGACAAGTTACAAGTAGCGTGTAACAAGTCGTTCTATTATTTATATAAAGATCTTATTCTTGATTTCAATTAATTCATCAAGAAATTTGTAATTCTTACTTTAATCATTAATTATTGAAGTATCAGAGTAAAAAATAAGACTCTTTTTGTCATTCCCTTTTCAATAAAATCAGGGCAAGCTGGATTATTTATACGAACCACAAGAATATTTTCAGTATTATTTTAAGCTCAATACTATAAAAGGTAAACTGTTTTTTTTATTGATACCTCGTAATAATCATTAAGATATTAATCCCAATTTTCTCACAACGTCTTTTGCCAATAAACATTATACACCTTACTTACACAGCTAAATTAACGCTCCCTTTATTTCATTACGTTCCTATAACTAGTTAGATTTTAATGAAAAGAATTATTTTATACACGTTACAAGATCTCTCCATTTCGATTTGCTGCAGTCGAATGACAAGTCGTATAGGAATAGTTATTTATAATAATTATAACTACTCACTTCTAATTCTGTTCGATAATATATTGAAAATAGCTAACCAGAAATATTTAATATCTGTCCAAGCTGGTCTTTTAGCTTTTTCTTTTAGATAAATCCTTTCTGCCTCTATGTTTTGTTTTTCATCTTTCATTAATAAAGCAACATAAGGAGGAATACATCCTGGCTTATCTTCTGTTCTTAAATCTTGCATATCTCGAGGAAATTCACTAAAACGCATTTTACTGATAGGCCGTACACCAACTAATTTTAAATCACCTTTTACTAGGTTAATTAATTGAGGTAATTCATCTAGCCAATATTTTCTAAGAAATTTCCCCCAATTAGTTATTCTAAAATCATTTGCTGGCCTTCCCGTTCCATCTTTAGAATAACCAAAATTTTCTATTAAATACTTTTGTAAGTATTCTGCGTATGGATGCATTGTCCGCATTTTATATACTTTAATAAGCTTTTTATGTTTTCCAACTCTATCCATTTTAAAAATTGGGGCATAAGAGGGACTTACATCTTCACTAGGCTCTTTAACCTTCTTCATAATAAAAAATATTTTGTTATGAATACTATCCGTTGCTATTACTTCAAAACCACAAAAATACAATCTTCCTAAAATTTCGCATTTCGAAAGTGGTCTATTCCGACCCTTCGTAATTGCAAAATATATTCCTTTTGTTGCGTTCATTTTAGGAAATGCTCGATTAATGATAAAATCTAAAATACGAAAAATACTTTTTATAATTCTAGGATATTTCTTTGATAAAAATCTTTGCTGTCTTTGAAAAAGTGTTTCTGCATTACCTACAAATATACTTCCAATCTTCATACTTTTATTTATAGAAATTAAAAATTTGTTGATTCTCCTGTAATCGTTCATTGGGTGAAGATTTATCACAATCTCCTGTGAGGCTCTTTCTAAATGATCAATATTATATTGAGTACTTGTGCTTATTATTGTTGATTTATTTCTATTAATTCCTTCTAAAACAATATTTGCATTAACGAATTCAAATACTTTTTCTTTGCTGTCTAAATAATTATTTAGAAGTGGAGTTAATATAGACTCTTTTAAAGAAATTGAAGTTTCAACTTTGGGTAAGTATCTGCTTTTTTTATATACTTTTGTGGATAAATTTGTTACCTCTTCATTATTAACACTTGGGGGTACATTTAATTCCATCACCATTGGTGTTTTTGCAAAACTAGGATTATCAATAAAAAACTTCTGCGTATAATAAAACATAAAAAAAAAGACAATTTCTAAAGTAGTTGAAATGATTATTGTTCCAAATATTATTAACCGAGAAAAAGAAACTTTAAAGATCAATAATAGTGAAAGTGTAAATGCTACTATAAAAATATTGATCCCTAAAGTTCTTACAACAATAGAAATGAAATTATCCTCTTCAATAACTCGATATTTATCTCCGAT
>CAYWGU010000221.1:0-1948 GCA_964457975.1 uncultured Spirochaetaceae bacterium
AAGTCCGACTAAAAATGGATGAGTTCGTAAATTATGTATAATACGAAAGAAAATGAAAAAAATAATGAAAGAAATCAATATTGAATTTATGAAATTTTGTGAAAAATTAGAAAAACAGGGGGAAAAACTTGATAATAGCAATTGATATTGAAAGTGCTGGTCTTGATGCCACTAAATTCATAATGGGATGCCTAATGAAACAAGGATGCAAGAAACCAGAGTTCTTTTATTCAAAAGAAGCCTTATGGAAAAGGGTTTTGGCATTAGGGAAAGCAGAGAGCAAGAGAGGAAAAGTATTAAATGTATATAGTCATAATGCACAATATGATTTCTATGCTTATGCGGATTTAAAGGATAAACATCTAAAGTTTTATAGCGATAGACCTTTTATTGTAGCATATCAAGATGACTTTAAAAGAGAATCAATAATGTTTCTTGATACAATGAGTATATTTAGAATGAGTTTAAAAAGATTAGGAGATATGATAGGACTTGAAAAGATGGAAATGCCTAATGAATTAATGCAGGACAGCGTAGATGTAACTGATGAGTTAAAGAAGAAGATGGAGATTTATTGCAAGAGAGATACAGATATATGCCTTAAATCCATATTAGATATAAAAGAGAAAATGAAAAACAACGGAGTGATTGTGAGAAGATTATATACAATAAATCAAATAGCAATTAATTACTTAATTAATGAATGGAGGAAGATGGAAGATATGGATTGGCTTTTTTGGGATAAGCAAAGAGGACAGATGAGAAGAACATTCAGGGCTGATGAGATACACGGAGCATACAGGGGAGGAAAAGTAGATTGCTATAAATTAGGAATGACAAAACACGCAAATTATGTGGATTTTAATTCTTTATATCCATATTCAGCAACAAAGATGAGAATACCTAATTTAATGACTGAAAGAATGTTTTGGCGACCATTAGAAAGAATGACACAAAATGAAATGCTGAATAAGATTGGTGTAACAAGAGTTCTAATGAAGAATGAAAGCAATGATTTAGGACTTTTAGCAGTAAGAACAACAACAAGCAGTTTTTTTCCAAAATCAGGAACACATATAATAGGCACTTATACTAATTATGAGATAAGGGAAGCATTGAAAGAAGGATATAAATTAATCAATGCTGAATGGACTGTAAACTATGATGAAATTAATGTAAATCCTTTTAAGACAGTTTTCAATAAACTGTATTCTTTAAGAGGAGATGACAGTTCATTGTTTGAAAGTTATTTTTATAAAATGCTAATGAACGGAAGTATAGGAAAGTTAGCACAAACAAAGGTAAGACAGGAGATAATTATAGACAGCGTAGAAAAGGCTGATGAATACCTTGAGAGGAACTATAAAATAATAAAGGGAATAGACTTAAATTATATGTATCAGTTAACAGATGATACTTCTGATAGGAAGAGATACTATGTACCTATCCTGCCAACATTAATAAATGCACATGCAAGGATTCTTATGTACAGGGAAATGAAAAAGATACCATTAAAAGACTTGATTTATACAGATACAGACAGCATAATATTCAAGGGAGATCATTTTAATAAATTTAAAATAGGAAAGAAAATGGGAGAGTTTAAGATAGTAAACAAGGATGTACCCATTAAGCTTTATGGCAAAAAGACTTATGCTATCGGAGATGAAATAAGAATAAGCGGAATTAAGAGAAACTTTGTAGGACACGGAGATTTTGAAAAAGGAATTGTAAGCGATTTAAAGATGAAAACATTAAAGACAACAAACGATATTAATGAAGTAGGAAAATTTAAGAAAGAAACAAGAGATTTAAATAAGCAACAGGATGACTATGAAAAGAACATTAAATTACTAAAGGATGAAAAACTACTTTTAGATTGTAACATAAGAGATATTTCTTTTTTTATAAAAGACATTGAGAAGTTCAAATACAGCTGAAAACTCAG
>CAYWGU010000221.1:2048-3651 GCA_964457975.1 uncultured Spirochaetaceae bacterium
GTTATTAATGGATATTGGATGGGTTCTATTACTTCTTATTATGGGAACAGCATTTGCAGTTTATTTAATCAGAATAATCAGATTACTATAAATAAATAATTTTATAAACGAAAGTTATTTATATAAGTATTACTTTGGAATTGATATAAAACCAATACCATCATAACCATCCCCTACTTAGGCTTTGGATATTTCCCTAAAATAGGGGTTTTATTATTCAATTTCAGGAAAAAGAGGAGATACTTTGGTAAATATAATAACTATATTAAAAGGTAACGGATTGTTTCTTATGGGTTATGGTTTTGCAGTAATATCACAATGGATTTTTCCAATATTGGTAGATTTTCTAAATGATAAATTGGGCGGATTGGTATGGTTAGGTATAATATTAACATGGGTGTTAGCACTGATCATAATTCCATTGGGATTAATTATCTATGGATTAACAGAAAAGAGTGAATCCCGAAATATGTTCGGAATGATATTCGGAATACTATATGGATTATTTGCCATGCTGTTAGCTTATTTCACATATTTTTGGACTGCAACATTAACAAGCATACTGGAATATCCATTATTAGTTACTTTATTTTGGGTGGGTTATATCATAATATTTATAATGAATATCATTATTGTACCAGTAGTTCATATAATTGAAGTGAAACAACAAGGTTAAAATAAATGAAAAGAGTTAAGAAATGGAAAGAATAATATGGATAAAATGCAAAAAGTTTTATCTGTATAGGACTTATGACAGATGGGTACAGGCATTGAATGTATCAAAGAGATTCAGAAAAAAGAATAAATGCAGATACTTCATAATAAAATATGAAACAGGATTGTTTAACGAACAAAGGTTTGCATTATATTTGGACAAAATAATAAATTTGTGGTGAAATAAAAAAAAGGGGAAAATGAAAAGTAAACTATTGCTGATGTTTGGAATTGTTCTGTTAGTTTTGGTTAGCTTTGGCTCTGCTTCTGCTTTGGATTGGTTTTGGTGTTATCAAGAAACTGCAAATGAATCAACTGGTTGTGGTGGGTTATCAAGTGGAGGATATTATGCTAATGCTTCTAACCCAGATTTATCCAATGTAACTGATGGTGATTGGGATACATATTTAAATCTTACTTCAAATTTATTTTTTAATTATACTATTCCTAATAAATGGGTTAACGGAAGTTCAAAAATACAAATTAAAATTAATGGGACAACAACTAATTATACTATTCCATCAACTTGTGGAGTTATTGACAACAATCTTCTTTTTAGATACAGAGTACATGTAGGATATTATTTACTATGTAGTAAAAATGGTAGTTGGGGTGGTGTAAGCACTACATTACTTAACAATTTTGGTAGTAGTGAAGACAATAGAAATCTTTATGAAGAAGCAATGTGGTGGAATATATCCAATGCAATTCCAAACCAGCCAACATTAAATAATCCAATAAACAATTCAGTGGTGTATGACAATCAGGCAACTCTTAATATTACAGTCACTGATGACAATGATGATTATTTGAATGTTAGTTTTTATAATAGGCGGTGTTATCAAGAAACTGCAAATGAATCAACTGGTTGTGGTGGGTTGGATACCGG
>CAYWGU010000222.1:0-3640 GCA_964457975.1 uncultured Spirochaetaceae bacterium
CCGTAAGTTATGGCTAAATCGTTCCGTAAGTTATGGCTAAATCGTTCCGTAAGTTGTGGCTAAATCGTAAAACACATTAACTAGATGGCCAAAATTACTCATACTTTTTAACTAGCTCTTCCATTTTATCTTGAGAAGCTTTACATGTATCTACCAAATAGCCTTTAAGACTCTTATATTCTTTTAACCCTCTGTAATAATACATTTTAAACTCATCTTCAATAATGAAAGGGCAAATATTTTCTTTCAAACATTCTCGAAACATAATCAAACGTCCAACTCTTCCATTACCATCTTGAAAAGGATGAATCATTTCAAAGTTATAATGAAAATCGATTATGTCTTCCAGTGTTTTTACTTTTTTATAAAGGTATAAGTTTATTAAATTTATTATATCTGCATGCACATCTTTAGGGTTACTAGTATCAATACCTCCAACAGTATTTTTTCTTGACTTATAATCACCAACATTAAACCATTCTTTTCTGCTATCTGATGTACCGTTTTTTAAAATTTGATGAAAAGTTTTAATTAGATCTTCACTTAAAGGATCAAAAACTGTCTCCAACATATAATCAAAGGCTCTAAAATGATTAGCAACTTCAATAATATCATCAGTGTTTTTTAAACCATCAATGGTATTAGTTTCATAAATATAGCGAGTCTCGTTTTCAGTTAACTTACTACCTTCAATTCTATTTGAATTATATGAAAACAGAATTTGAATTTCATGATATAACCCATTTTTTAAATTCATTTCTTTTTCTTCAATAAGAGATGAAAGAAACTTTGAAGCGTTTTTACCTATTTCAACTAAATCTTCAATACTACAACCTAATTCATTACAAATAACTGCAATAGTGCTAAGTGAAACACTTTCATTTTTTGAGAATTTTGCTAGGGTTTTAGAAGAGAGTCCTAATTTTTGTTGTAAATAAGTTCTCTTTATCTTTTTCTCTTCTAATACTCTATCTAGATGGTAAATTAGTTTCATATTTATTCCTTTCCTTATATAAATATTATAATACTAATCTTTACTAAAGTAAAGTTAACATATACTTATATAAGAAATATCTTAAAAAAATAGCTTATATGCAAATTTCCCATAAGAGATTTTAATTAACTCCGGTTAAAAACAACATCAAAACATACTTCGAAAAATACATTGCAGATAACCAAAGTCTTTCAATAAAAGGAACCATGTCTAATAGTTTTAAATCAAATCCCTGATATTCTTGTGCTATTTCTAATGCTCTATATCCGCTATCTGATATACCTAAAAGAGATAGCAAGTTGCATCAAACTATAATTCATTTTTGATAGTTCAAAGTAAGAAACATGTGTTTGTTATGTAAAATTAATTGGTAGCAATAAAATTCAAAACATTGCCATCACTATTAAAAAAAACCATATATTTATTATTTGACAGAAAAAACCAACTAAATATATTAGAAAGTAGATATGTTCTACATATTGGCATTGGTTTCTACATAATAATTGTATTTTTTTATGCAGAACCTCAATTACCAATAATTTTGTTAAAAACGTAGAATTATATATATGATTAGTTAAGCCAAATCTTTCGATTTGGCCTACCATTTTATTATTATTTTCTATATTTATTTTGTTAATCTGATACGTTGCCAGACTTCATTAAATTTATAAATATCAGAACCTAAATCCATCATTGGTTCACAGTTAGCAATATCTTCTGCATAATAAAAAGGAGTTACAGTCATTAACTTTCCAGCTTCTTCATTAACAGTTGAAGGAAATTTAAATTCATCTAAGAAAAGAGCATAAATATCAGGACGTTGAAGAAAGTTTATAAACGCTAAAGCTAATTCATAGTTTTTAGCACCTTTTGGTATGCACATATTATCTATGTACATTGTTCCTCCATCCTTTGGAATAAAGAAATCAACTTTATCATAATTTTCTGGATCTATAGAACCAAAGATGATTTCAGGATAACCCTGAACTATTTTAAAGTCTCCAGCAGCAAAGGCCTGTCCAAAAGCATCTGCATCAAACTTGACTAAATTAGGTTTCCATTCATTCATTATAGTTGCTTCAGCTATTGCTAATTCTTCTGGGTCTACTGAGTTAACACTAAATCCATTATATTTTAGAGCATCTCCAATAACTTCTCTCATATCATCCATCATAGTCATGGTACCAGCTAAATCTTTTCTAGAGAAAATATTCCAGCTTTTTTCATACTCTTTTACCTTAGTTTTGTTAACACCGATACCAGTGGATCCCATAAAATAAGGAACAGTGTATTCCATATTGGGGTCATACGTAGCTTTATCTTTAACCATTGATGATACATATTTTAAGTTTGGTAATTGAGAATGATCAAGCTTTTCAAGCATACCAAGCTTAATCATAATCGATGCATAGTCCTGGGCTGGTATGATAATATCATACCCAGTTGCTCCAGTTAATAATTTGACAAACAACTCTTCATTTGAAGAAAAACTATCGACTTTAACATGAACATCATATTCTTCTTCAAAAAGTTCTAGAACACTACTTGGTGTATAGCTACTCCAGTTATATAAATAAAGAGTATTATTCTTATTATTTTGTCTGTTATAAAAGAATAGAACCAATAAAATTGTTAACACAATAATTACAAGAATCGAACGTCTTTTAGTTTTATTATTTGGATTCAATTTATTCAATCTCCTATTGATTGCTATTTACTGGTAGCAAGATCTTTTAAGAAATATCTAAGTGTAATAGCAATTACACTTATTGATAAAATCATAAAGAAACTTAAAGCATTAACGACAGGAGATACTCCAAATCTTATTAATGAATACATATATATCGGAAGAGTGGTAGATCCAGGACCTGAAACAAAGAAAGTTATTATAAAGTCTTCCAAACTTAATGTAATTGCCATTACAAAACCTGAAAATATTCCAGGGAGTATCATAGGTATTATAACTTTAGTTAGTGTTTCTTTTTCTGTTGCTCCTAAGTCTCTAGCAGCATCTACAACTGAATGATCAAATTCATCCAATCTAGAAAATACTGTTAGATAAACAAACGGAATGCAGAATGTTGTGTGAGCAACAAATATGGTGAATAATCCTAAAGGAAAATGTACTCCTGAGAAAAATAATACAATTGATATTCCTAATATGATATCGGGTAAAACCATAGGAAGATATGTAATTATCTGGATGTACTTCTTGCCTTTAAAGGAATACCACTTAACAGCTATTGCTGCTAATGTAGCAATTGCTGTTGATACAATTCCTGCAGTAAATGCAATAAACAAACTGTTATATAGAGCATTTAAAAGATCTTTACTATCCTCAAATAACAACTTATACCATTTCAAAGAGAAATGAGTGAAGGTTGCACCCCGACTTTCGTTAAAGGAAAACACTATTATTACAACCAAAGGTAGCATTAAAAAGATAGCTGTTAATACCAATATAAACGTGGAGAAGCTGAATTTTCTAGGCTTAATATTCATGCTTTATTCTCCTCTTTCTATTATTGGGTTTTGATTCTTTATCATTAACAAATAGATACATTACAAGTAATGTACTAATTAATGTTAGCAACACAGAAAAAGCTGCTGCTAATGGCCAGTTCCTAGTTTTATTAACTTGATCAA
>CAYWGU010000223.1:0-3640 GCA_964457975.1 uncultured Spirochaetaceae bacterium
ATCTGGTGTAGCTTTAGATGTAAAAATGAAGTTGCAAAATTAATAATGATTTGGTGGTGTTTGTTTGCCTTCATTACCTGTGGTTTTGAGCATAGCATTGCAAATATGACAATACTAACTATTGGACTATTAAATCCTAATGGTCTTGCATTATCCCTTGGTGGTTATATGTGGAATATATTTGTAGTTATTCTTGGAAATATGGTAGGTGGACTCTTATTTGTAGCCTTTCCTTATTTCATGATTGCAAAAGAAAAATAGATTATCTCTTTCCCTTTTACAAACATCAATATTAAAGTATTTATACAATGACCGCTCAAGGCTAGAAGAATGCTGCATTAAGTGTATCATCTTGTACCTTAAAATAGAGTGTTTGTTTTTTTAAGGACTATAACCAAAGTATTCCTACTATTTTAATAAACAATAAAAGAAAAGAAGGCACTTTTCTCTTACAAGAATTGCGCCCTCTCAATAATTTAAGTATTTTTACCCATTGTTATAGAATATTCTATTTAGTGGTTATCCAAATCGGAGAACTCCAAGCTAGTTGTTCATCCTCCTGCTCTACTCGAACATAATAACAATGCTCTCCTGTACCATTTTCACAGAGATAAACAAAATTTACTTCTTTTTCTTTGTCTTCGGTCTTAAAAATTGTTTTGTTATCTTTAATTATTTCAACCTTTTTAATTTTCTGAGTACCAACTACATGTACATTGATTTTTACTTCTCCATCAATTGAAATTTCTTCACCCATCTGTGCACCATTTGCATCGAAAGATAATAGGATTCTAGAACCTGTAGTAGCATAAGTGTGACGATCATAAAGCCCTTTCCAAATACTTTCGCTTGTATTTTCTTTACTATAAACACAAACAATACCACCTTCGATACCATGTTCCATTTGATGAGAATCACTACCAGCAGTGAAGCCTAAATGATATTTTCTAGATAAAGCATCTTGAGCACAATGATCTGGAAATTTTGCTACATTTTTAGTATATTTTGATTCATCTTCAGTTTTTTCATAATTTGCATGTCTTGAAAAAATTTCAACAAGTCTCTCAACTTCTTCATCATGATAATCCCAGTCAGTAGCGGCACTTACAAGTCCCCAGTTAGCTGCAGGATGATGAGGAATACATTGACCACCTTCACTTTTAATACTTTTATATAAACGATCTGGATTTAATCCTTTTGGATCTACAGAAGGAAAGAGAGATCCATCTTTTCCTGGATAGTAAACATTTTTATGACCAAAATCATTTTTGTATTCATTTGAAGTCCATTCAAAAGCTAGTAAAGCTGTAAAATTCTCTTCAGAATCAAACAAATTCCTTGTGGCTCTATTCCATTCCCATTCGCTATCAGTAGCCACATCAGGATATATATCATGGTCAGTTAAAGCACAGAAATCCATATGAGCATCTATTCTTGCATAGTGATAATATTGATCCAATTCACCTTGTCCGTCACTCATATTACTCTGTCCATGAATGTCACCAAAATATATATTCGAATCAATATTTTTTTCTTTTAGCCAAGCTGCTTTATTCTCTTCTGTAACCAAATCAATATTCTTTTTACAAGCTATTGGTTGAACAAATTTATCAACCCAAACCTCCAGATCATAATCATTATAAACACCAATCTCATTAAGAGATACTTCATTATATATAATCTCTGCATTTCTCTGTTTATGACCATTTTTCATGGCATATTGCCAAACATAAGAAAGCTTACCATTATTATCTAAAGCAGCTTGAGGTCTTATAGCACAATTTGTGTCATTGAAAGATAAGAGAACACCTTTTGTCCAAATACCATCAGTATTTCTAATTCTACAAAGAATATTGGTTTTACCAATAGTATAAGTAAATACCACAAGTCCTTTTTGGTTGTAAGTAATATTAACGTTATTATACCAATTTCGATTTTCTACTAATATCTGATAATTGGAAAGTTGGAAGCTGTCATTTTTGTATTCTACATCAATGGTATTGTAACTAAAATAAGATGAAGAACCATTTTCATACCAGCCAATTACTTTTTTATCTCCAGATAAACCAATGCAGGGTTGAGCACATCTATACTTTGATTGACTGATACATTTTTCATCTGTCCATTCATCATTTATTCTGGCTCTAATGAGAACATCATAAGTTGTTCCATTGAAGCTATCATAAACAACAAATAAAGAATCATCATTTTCATAAACAAATGTTGGACGATAACATTTATCTGCTACATTTATCTTTTCTTTCTTTTGGGTTGAAAGATTATAAAAACAGACATCACTATGGCAAGTTGTTTGATCACAATAAGTAAGTATGAAATCTTTTTTATCATCTCCTACAAAAGGATAGAATAGAGCTTCTCCCTGGCTGACAACAACCTCATCAGTCCAACTACCTTTTACTTTTTGTCTAAGGACAATTAGCCATAATTCATTCCTATACTCTGACCATGCAACAGTAACAATTCCATCAAAATGATGGATTGTTGGCCTTAAAGCCAATCCATTACTTGAAATAGTAACAGTTTCACTTAATTTACCGTTAATTTTTTCTCTATAATCAATAACTTCTTCATGCTCATTAAAGCTTTGCCATGCGCTATAGCTATTACCATTTTCATCCACAGTAATTGTTGGATACTGACTACTATTATCTTTATGACTCGTCATATGGACTGAATCTTTAACATACTCTCTCATATTGTTCTCCTTATTAATCATCTTCATGTGCTCCTACTCCAGCAGGAGGTTTTATGTTTTGTACCCCAAAAACTAATACCAATAATGTTACAATGTATGGAATCATTTGGATTAGTTGAGAGGGAACGCCGTAACCCTGCAAATATATTTGTAATGCTTCAAAAGTACCAAATAACAAACCGGCTAATAAAGCATAAATTGGGTTATATCGAGATAATATAGCTATTGCAACAGCTATATACCCTCTACCAGCAGCCATGTTTCTTACAAACATGTTTAAACTATCAATTGCAATATATGCACCACCAAGTCCTGCTAAGGCACCACATATTATCACACCTATATACTTATATTTATGAACAGGTATGCCTACACTGCTTGCAGCTTTGGGGTTTTCCCCTACAAATCTTGTTTGTAAGCCAAAAGGAGTTTTAAATAATACATACCAACCGAAAAAACAAAGCGCTACTGTAATTACTAAAAGAATTGATTGTTTGGCAAAGATATCACCTATAATGGGAATGTCTTTTAAAAAACTTAATCTCCAGGAAACACTAGCCACTTGTGCAGAGCTACCCTTATTCTTCCAAATAATTTGCATCAATAAGGTGGTACTTGCTACTGCTAAAAGGTTCAATCCGATACCGCTAATAACTTGGTTCATCTTGTATCTAATACAAAAAACACCATGTGCAAGGCCAATTAACATTCCACCCAGAATACCTGCAAAGATTCCAACAAGAGCACTTCCTGAATAATAAGAGCCCACGGTAGCTGTAAAAGCACCAAACAATAGCATGCTTTCCAAACCTAATGCCATGATCCCGGCTCTTACTGAGAAGACACCTCCGAGGGCTGCCAAAATAAGCGGAATGGATAAAGAAAGAATTGATGAAATAAAACCTGTAATCATTTTATCTCCTT
>CAYWGU010000224.1:0-3639 GCA_964457975.1 uncultured Spirochaetaceae bacterium
GATAATATCAATGATTATTATGATGTTAAATTAAAATATGACAGATTGGAGATATTAATGTTATTGCTAATTAATTCTGCCATTTAGTTGATTTGCATATTGTCAAATAATTACACAAAAAGTCTAGTTATGTTGTCATCTTTCTTTTTGAATCAATTGGATATATAATTAACTATTAATTTATTAAAATCTAAAAAGAGGAGAAAAAAAGTGAAACCTCCTAATTTTCCGGCAAGTTAATTAAGGTTTCACTTAGCAATATCATGGTTATAATTGTAGCTCAAAATTATTTACAATTCAAGACTGATCCAATAACAAAACGCTGTTTATAACTATTGATGATGGAGTAACTATTAGATGTCCTATCTGCCATCGACCTATGAAGAGGTGTGGACATAGACCCCGTACTGCAAAAACAGAAGATACCGTTGAATTATTAAGTATTCCTATTTGCTCTTGTGATTGTTATCAAGATGATAAAGGTGTAATACATACCCGTTATCATAGGATTTTACCTGATACATTAATCCCATACAAGCAATATACTGCAGCAACTATTCAGGAATATATTTGTGATCCAGACAAGGAAGCGCAAGAGAACATTTCTGATAATACTCCAAAAAATTGGAGAAAAGAATTCAAAATAAATAAATCAGAGTTTAATACATTTCTAAGTTATGTAGTTGAAAATACCGAGTCTGTTAAAAAAGATATTCTATCATCATTAAAAGTTGAAGACACTCATGGAATCGGCACATTGTTTAGCGAAATTTGTGGAATTCATGAATATGCGCAGCATTATGGTCTTAAACGAGTATTTCTTGCTTGTCCAGGAGACTAGTTATATCCTTCTATTATACTAAATTATAGGAGGATAAAGATGGTTATTAATGAACCAACACATGCTGATAAAATAGCTGTGCATCGTTTTAAATTAATATCTTCGTTTATCAATGAAGATTTTTCACCAAAAGAGAGATTAGCCCACATGCGAGTCATTGCAACTCATGATGGACCATCAGTTCGTACACTTCAAAGATTTTATAAAAAGTATACAGAAGAAGGCTTTGAAGGACTAAGACCAAAAGAACATGTAAAGGAAAAAGGATCTACAGCAATTACTCCTGAGATATTGGAAGCTGCAATAGTTCTTAGAAGAGAGAATCCTTTTAGGAGCGTAAAGGATATAATCTATATTCTAGAAATGAGAGGTGATATCAAAAAAGGCCAGATAAATAGATCCACCTTGCAGTATGAATTCCAACAAAAAGGATATTCAAAAAAACAAATGGATAAATACGTTAAATCCCCAGGAGTAGCTACTAAGCGATTTAGAAAAGTGCACAGAATGACACAGCTACAATCTGATTTTAAGTATGCATGTTTTCTTCCAATTGGTGTTGCTGGTAAACCCATGCAGGTTTACTGGACAGCTTGGATTGATAATAGTTCCAGAATGATACTATATGGGCATTTTTATGCTAGACAGACCTTTTATGAGGTTGAAGATAGCCTTCGTCATGTCTTGGAAATGTATGGAAAACCAGAGCAGGCCTATTTGGACAACGGCAAGCCATATATTTCTAAAAAATTAGAGTTCTGTTGTGCTAAATGTGGAATAAAAATATCACATACTCCTATATATGTAGCAAATGCTAAAGGATGCATTGAAAGAATGAACTCAACACTCAATAAGTTCCTTTCAGAAGCTTCATTAGAAAAATATCGAACACTTGATGAGCTAAATGCTAATTATGATGCGTGGATAGACCAATATTATAATAAAAGATCTCATTCAAGCATCAAAGAAGGTTCTCCTTTTCACGCCTTTGAAGTAGATAGTAGACCATTGCAATTTATTGATAATAAAATAATGAAAGAAGCTTTTTCAAAACGTATAATACGAAAAGTAAATAATGATTGCACTGTCTGTATTGATGGTGAAAGATATGATGTTGGAAATGTGAATTTGATAGGTTTTGATGTTGAAATAATATTAGACCCTAGAGATATGAAGGAGGTATTAGTAAGACGTACAGGGTTCGAGGATATAACAGCAAGTCCAATTACATTAGGGGAATTTGTAAAGAAACCCAAAAAAGAGGAAGTAGACAATCGTTCTAAGATAAAAACAACTAAATCAGAGGTACTTGATGCAATTAGAAAAAAATATGCAACTGAAAATTCTGAATTTAATTTGGAACTAGCATGTAAAGCTGCAATAAGAAATGAAACAGCTGCTGAAAAAGCTTCAAATAATGATATTGCATATAGCATGTCTGATACAGATGAGGGAGATTCAACAAATGATTGATATTAAAAAATATTACAAAATTGAAAAAATACCATTCTCAAATGATATTGATGTTTCTGACTTGTTGATTACCAAAGAATATGAGCAGGTACTGAGTCGATTAGAATTTGCTGCCCAAGAGCAAAAGTTTGTTGTATTCATAGCCGAATGTGGTTCAGGTAAAACTACCTTGCTAAGATTGCTTAAACAAAGACTTGATGAAAACAAATTTGAGTACTTTTATTTAGTAGATAGTCAACTAACTCCTTTGCATCTTTATCGTATGATGTTAGATCAGTTAGGAATCAATGCTAGCTACTACAGAGGGGATAACAAAGCTTTGCTTCATATGCAACTTGAACGATTGAAAACTGAAAAGCATAAAAAGATAGTGACTATCGTGGACGAAAGTCATTTATTGAGCAAAAAGTGCATAGATGAAGTTCGTTTTTTGTTAAATTATAAAATGGATAGTTATACTCCAATGGCTTTAATACTGGTTGGACAACCAGAATTGAAAGAAAAGCTATTAAAAAACAATTACACTGCTGTACGCCAAAGGATAAATATGGTTTGCAAATTAAATTATTTAAATAGAGAGGATACTGAACGATACATCAAAAAGCATTTAAATTGTGTTGGATGCAATCCTGAGTTATTCACATTAGAAGCTATTGATTTCATTTTTGAAGCAACTCAAGGGTGTCCAAGAGTCATCAACAACATATGCTACCAAGCGCTGATAAGCAATGCAATTGCGAAAGGAGACTTAATTAAAGCTCCTGCAGTAAAAAGCATATATAACTGTGAAATCTTATGATAAGGAGAAACTATTATGTCAAATCAATTAATAATACCAGAAGTCTATAATCATGCCGTTAAGAGACTTATAAAGGCAGAAATACTAAATGAAATAATGCTAGATCTCAATAGTGAATATGAAAAGATACTTTCGTCAACTATTGTAACTCAATACAAATGCAACAGTATATCAAAAATTTTGAAACAAGCTTATTGCTATCGTATGCATGAAGATTTCCTATTGAGTCAGTTAAACCTTTCAAAAAGAATGTACAATAAAACATTACACGCAGCAAAACATGACTTGATATGATAATGTATTAAATTGAAGACTTCCTAATAACAAGTGTTAGGAAGTCTTTTTAAACTTGAATAAATTTAAAAAATCCGACAAAATCGATTAGCAGAGAACAAGTTGTCATTTTGGCAGAAAATTGTCAATATTAGTTCGCAATAACAATATTATAATATAAAAAAAAATATTAAGAATAAAAATATACTTTCTGATCTTTTTTCATCTGTTTTTGAACTAAAAATTAAAGATA
>CAYWGU010000225.1:0-3625 GCA_964457975.1 uncultured Spirochaetaceae bacterium
TTTATTTTTTTATTATCTTTACAAGAAATTTGCACCTTAGGGTGTATTTTTTTTGGCCTAATTCTAAATTGAATTTATTAGTATTTTTAGAAAGTTAAATTATAAGGTTAAGAAAGGTTATTTGTGTTTGTGGAATTAATCAACTACTTTTTTTTTCTCTACCTACTAACTTTATGCTATAATAACATTAAAGTGAGGGAACAAATGAAAAAATTATTTATTGTATTTACTCTAATCTTATTTACAGGAACGTTCGGATTATTTGCCACTGCACAAACAGAAGTCCAACCCGAAAAGTTGGAAATGACCTCTTCAACGAATGATGTCACCCAATTGTATGGTGCCATGGCAGTTGAAAAACTTGATGAGTTTACTCTAGAAGAAATGCTACGGTATTCTTTAGAGGATGAGAAATTGGCATTAGCTGAATATGAGTTGATAATGAGCAAATTTAATATTGGAAGACCTTTTTCAAATATAATTGAAGCAGAAAAGACTCATGCAGGATTTCTTTTAGAATTATATACAGAATATGATTTTGAAGTTCCTCCTTTTGATGCAACTGATCATTTAGTAATTCCAGAAACACTCAAAGAAACCTTTGATGTTGGAATTGAGGCTGAAATAATAAATATTGCTATGTATGAGAAGTTTCTTAAATATGATTTGAATGATGATGTAAGGGATGTTTTTATAAAATTAAGAGATGGTTCTGTAAGCCACCTTGCAGCTTTTAGAAAACAAGCTACAAAATATTAATTAGCAATATTCTTATTTATTAGAATATTGAACTTGACTAAAAATCAGGTTCAATATTTTTATTTGTTAACAATATGATGCAATCTAAGGTTATAAACTCATACGCCAACAAATATTCCCAAACTTGAGGATGATAGTTTTGATTTAACATAGAAAAGCACAGCTCCCTAATTTTGGAAAGCTATGCTTTTATTTTTTATATATAATTTGTCTTAAAGAACGCCATATGTCTTTAAAAGAGTTTCCAAATCAGTACCCTTGATTTTAGCCAATACTTTTTGAAGGCAGCTTGTTCTTTTTATCCAAGCTTCATTTTTTTAGAGGAGACTGACCATCCATCATCTTTATAGTAGCATCAAGAAGAACTCTTACATTATAAGTAGAACCAAATACTTCAGGTACGTCTCTGTTAATATCTAGTAGAGTGTAAACTGATTCCATAGCTGTTCGTACTGAATATTCAGTGGTGAATACAGTATCTCTTGGAGTTTCTGCAAATTGACCAAGGAAAGCTAAATTTTTAGAATTCTCTGGTACAACTAAAGGTCTATCACCTGGTGTTCTAGGCATGAAGAAAGCAGTTATATAAGGCATCATGCATGGTACTGCGTTAGCACTTTTTTCTGCCATATCCTTTATTTGATCTACAGGTACGCCCATGTGGAGAAGCCTTTCTTGAGTTATTTCGCAACCAGTACAGTCTCTCATTTGTTTTTTGATGAAGTCACCAGGAACATCTGAGAATAAGCCATATACCCATACAACTAACTGATCAGCTGATTGAGTGGAAAAATGAGCCTGCCTGTTGACTGTATAGCTCATTAGCCATGAAGAATCAGTACAGGTGATTATACCTCCAGAAATAACTTTACCAGAGAAGGGATCTCGCCTACAAATTTTTTCAATGTAAGGTGGAATTTTTTTATCTAGAGTTGTAACTGTACAAGCTTACCAGTTTGACTTTTCTGTATCTGAACAGAAAACATCTGGATTTCCCAAAGTTTTATCTTGAATCGCAATATTTTCCCAAAGTTTCCAACATCCTTTCTTATGACTATCTAAAATAGCTGCTGTACTTTGATCTCCAAGAGATGCATTTTCAGTACAGCTTCCATTTGTTACAAATACTAGGTCGTTAAGTGTTAATTCAATTTTCTTATCTTCGCCATTCTGAGTGTAGATAAACTTCTCTGCAGCTATATCACCATTATCATGATTGATTTTTACATTTGTTACAGTTGCATTATATTGGAAATCAACTCCGTTTGATTTTAGGTGGTCTACCATTGGAAGAATAAGAGACTCATACTGATTATATTTTGTGAATTTAAGAGTAGAGAAATCTTTAAGACCAGCAATGTGTTGGATAAATCTTGTGATATATCTTTTCATTTCAATAGCAGAATGCCATTGTTCAAATGAAAACATTGTTCTCCAATAAGGCCAGAAGTTTTATTGGAAGAATTCTTTTGAGAGGTAATCTTCAATATTTTTTCCAGCTATTTCTTCTTCTGGAGTGAAAAAGAGACGAATAATTTCTGCTGATGCTTTTTTGCCTAGTGTAAAACCTTCTAGATTTGAGTCGTTTCCTCTATTGTTTGTTGTTCTCATTAGAGAAAAGTTGGGTTCTTTCTTATTTAATCTGTAAAATTCATCGAGTACTGATAAATCTTTATTTTCTGAAGATGGAATAAATCTGAAGAGGTCCCAAAGACATTCAAAATGTTCTTCCATTTCTCTTCCATCTTTGATAACAAAACCTTTATCAGAATTGTGGATACCATCACAAGCACCACCTGCTATATCCATCTCTTTGAAGATATAGATGTTTGAGCCTTTCATTTGGCCATCTCTTATTAGAAAACATGCTGTAGCTAGTGAACCTAGTCCTGCACCAACGATATAAGCTGATTTATTATCAACACCTTCTGGCTTTTCCGGAGTGGAGAAAGCTTCGTAATTACCTTTACTATAATACATTTTAAATCCTCCTGAGATTTAGTATGCCATAATGTATTACTAAAAAAGAAAGAAGGAAATTTACAGAGAAGGCTCAGTGTCTTAATTTCTTACATTAAGGGGTAAATGTATAGAAATTATTATTTTGAGAATGATAAAAGGGCTTTTTTAAAGTCTCCTTCTATAAGAGTATGTATTCTTTTTATGAGTAGGCAGGGTTCTTCTTCCATATCTTTATCAATCCAGAACATCATAATTCCAACAAAGGCATACATATTATAGGAAGCAATGAACACTCTGCTTTTCTCTATTACCTTGATATTAAAGCGGGAAATTTGGTCATCAATAACCTTTAGTGGAAGATCCATTACATATTCTCTAAGTCCTTCTTCAAGTACATCTCTTCCCTGACTGTGATAGAGGTTGTAAATCATCACTTTATTATCTCTACAGAAAAAGAGGACCTTTGTGAAACCTTCTTGCCAACCGTTGTAGTTGATTTTATCTTTAAGTTGATCAATTACATCTTTTTTAAGAGTCCAAGAGACAAGATCGAAAATATTTGAAAAATGATAATATAAAGACTGTCTATTTAAACCACAATTGCCACAAATTTCGGAAATGGTAATTTTATCCAGAGTTTTCTCAGTGAGTATTTTTTTTAAGCTATGGCTTAATGCTTTTTTGGTTACTAAGGATATATATGCCTCCAAGAATTGATTTAGTATAATAGTTCTATCATTTCTAAAGTTTATTTTCTATATAATGAAAAATAAAAGAGGTCGGGTTTTTGTTTGTATAATGTATTTTGTATTTGGTAAAAACCATTTTGTATGTGATCCTGCTTGTTTTCTTTCAGCAAGAATTCTAGAACAGATAAAATTTTATGTAGTTTATTATAAAGATC
>CAYWGU010000226.1:0-1578 GCA_964457975.1 uncultured Spirochaetaceae bacterium
AATCCTGATGAAGTTGTAGCAATGGGTGCAGCTATTCAAGGTGGTATCTTAGGTGGTGATGTTAAAGATGTACTTCTATTAGATGTAACTCCATTATCATTAGGTATTGAAACTCTTGGTGGTGTAAGTACAAAGTTAATCGAAAGAAATACTACAATCCCAACAAGAAAATCTCAGATTTTCTCAACTGCTGCTGATGGTCAAACTGCTGTATCAATTCATGTATTGCAGGGTGAACGAGAAATGGCTGCACAGAACAGAACTTTAGGTAATTTCGACTTAGTTGGTATTCCTTCAGCTCCACGTGGTGTTCCACAGGTAGAAGTAACCTTTGATATTGATGCTAATGGTATTGTTCATGTATCGGCTAAGGATCTTGGCACAGGTAAAGAACAAAAAGTTAGAATTGAAACATCCTCAGGCTTAAGTGATGCTGATATCGACAAGATGGTTAGAGATGCTGAAGCTAACGCTGAAGATGATAAGAAAGAAAGAGCTAAAATTGATGCTAGAAATGAAGCAGATGGCTTGGCTTATTCAACTGAAAAATCTCTAAAAGACTATGGTGATAAGGTATCTGCTGAAGACAAAGCAACCATTGAAGCTGCTTTGCAAGAAGTAAAAGACGTATTGGCTAATCAATCTTCTACTGCTGAAGAGATTAAAACCAAGAGTGATGCTTTACAACAGGCTGCTTATAAATTAGCAGAAGAAGTTTATAAAGATACAGCTGCTCAACAAGGTACTGAAGGTGGCCCTGAGGCAGGTCCGGGGGAAGGTCCTGGGGAAGAAGCTCCAAAAGGTAAAGGAAACGATACCAGCGGTGCAGAAGACGCAGACTTTGAAGTTGTAGATTAATAGGCTAAAAAAAGATATATTAACTTAAAACACATCATGCCTATAACATGGTGTGTTTTACAGATTAACCAAGTCAAGGAAAATTATTGTGGCAAAACGTGATTATTATGAAGTATTGGGTGTTTCAAAACAGGCAATCCCAGCAGAGATAAAAAAGGCATATAGAAAATTAGCTATATCCAACCATCCTGATAAAAACCCAGGAGATAAAGCAGCTGAGGATCGTTTCAAGGAAGCAACTGAGGCTTATGAAGTATTGAGCGATGAAAAAAAACGTTCAACTTACGATCAATTCGGTTTCGCCGGTATTGATGGTATGGCAGGTGGCCACGACTATTCAAATGTTTACAGTGATTTTAGTGACATCTTCGGCGGAGCTGGTGGTGGAGGATTTGAAGACATTTTCTCCTCTATCTTCGGTGGCGGCGGTCAAAGTCGTGGACGAAGTTCAAGTGGTCCTGCTGTAGGTTCTTCTTTAAGATATGATGTAACACTTGATTTTGAAGAAGCTGCTTTTGGTAAGAAAATTGAATTAAATTATGCTCATCAAATTGCTTGTAAGACCTGTAAAGGTTCAGGCTCCAAATCTGGTGGAACAAAAGTATGTCCTCAATGTAATGGTACTGGACAGGTTAGAAGAAATAGCGGATTCTTTTCTGTAGCTTCAACTTGCACAAACTGTAATGGTTCGGGACATGTTGTTGAAAATCCATGTGGAGA
>CAYWGU010000226.1:1678-3579 GCA_964457975.1 uncultured Spirochaetaceae bacterium
CTTGGTGATGAAATTACTGTTCCAACAATTGATGGTAAGACTGTAAAGGTAAAAATCCCAGCAGGCACTCAAAATGAAAAGATTTTGAGAGTTAAAGCCCAAGGTATTCCAACAGATAGAAATGCTACAAAACGTGGTGATATGTATATCAAGATCCAAATTGATATACCAACTCATATGGGACTTAGAGCAAAAACAGCTATGAAGGAACTTGCAAAACATTTAGGTGACAACAGCACACCAAAACCAGTTCCTTTTCAGAATTAAATAAAAAAATAATATAAAATATTTTAAAGCTGGTTGCTATATTATCTTTAAGTAGATAATGTTGTGAATCAGCTTTCTTATTGACCTTTATCTTTAAAACGGTATAGGCTCATATTTAGGAGTAATTACATGGGTGAAAAGATTTATGGCCGTCATGCCATCGAAGAAGGGCTTAAAATAGCTCCAAATGGTTCAACACTATTTCTTTGCCGTGGCAAAGGTACAAAGAACGAAGATTTAGAAAGAGTAGCACGCTTTACAGGTAAGATTGCTATTAAAAAAATGGCAATGGCTGACATGGACAAGATGATGCCTGGCGTTGATCATAGAGGTGCAATATTGGATCTTGGTGGTGTTAGAAAAAGTGGTTCAAGCAGAATTAACACAACATCAGTAGGTTCATTTGTAGATGGTTTAGAAGATGATAAAAATTACCTAGTACTAATATTAGATGGGATAACAGATCCACATAATTTAGGTGCAATACTTAGATCCTGCGATCAATTCTCTGTAGATATGGTAATTATTCCGGAAAGAAGATCTGTACAAGCAAATGAAACTGTAATTAAAATTTCAAGTGGTGCTGCACAATATGTTCCTTTAGCTCCAGTAATCAACATAAACAGAGAAATCGATCTATTAAAAGAAAATGGTTTCTGGATATATGGTGCTGATATGAATGGTGAGAGCTCCTATGAAACAAAATATACAAACAGAACTGTAATCATAATGGGAAATGAAGGAAGTGGTATTTCAAGATTATCACGTGAGAAATGTGATTTCATTTCTTCAATTCCAATGACAGGTCATATCGATAGCTTAAACGTAAGTGTAGCTGCAGGTATCCTTCTTTATGAAGTTAGAAGATCTGTAAAGAAATAATCATATAATATCTATATTTGAAATAATCTCCTGCAAGTCCCCTTATTTTATTTAAGGGGCTTTGTTGTTTTTAAGCAATTTCTACATCTGAAAACAAAAATTTATAAATTATTTTCAAAATTTTATTGAATGGTTTCTTTGTTTTTAGGGTAACGTTATTTATCTTGTTTGGCTAAATAAAACAATTATTGCATTAATTGTTTCTATAGTAAAATATAATTAAAATTTAAGGATGCCATTATCTAATCTATTATGGATATTTAATGCATATATATGCATTAAATGGATAGAAACCTTGATTATTGGTCGTCCCTATGGTATTATATTTTTATAAAATAAGAAGGGAGTCCGAAAACACCACCACTTTTCATCTCTATTTGATTTTCAAGTTTCAATTTATTTTTTTACTTATTGGACTTGTTTTTTGTGGATTTGGATTTTTTCTCCATTATTTTTAAGTATTTATGGGGCCATAATGTTTCGTCATCGTTATGGTCCCTTTTTTACTTTCTCTTAAATAATTTTAATAATAAGAATGAATTTACATAAGAACTCTAGGGCCGCCTCATAAAGGCTCTGTGCTTGAGTTCTTTCTCATCAGCTGGTAATTTGGTGTTAAGGGCCTGTGCACTGTTTTATGGGGCTTTAGATAGCCGTAGGTTGGAATTACTGTTAGCTTTCAACTCTCAAAATGGCTTTGATGGAGCAAAAGAAAACCGTCACCTAATAAAAGGGGACGGTCTTGAATAAAA
>CAYWGU010000227.1:0-3556 GCA_964457975.1 uncultured Spirochaetaceae bacterium
GTGTATCTGTGTTTGTATCTTTTGTAAAACCGAAAGCTGTTATATCGGCTTCTGTTAAGTTCGTGTCAGTATCAGTTTCATTTGTGTATAATGTATCAGCATAAGTTTTATTCCATTCATCTCCGTAATTTATTGGTGCATATAAGTTACCTGCTTGTGCTGTTGTTGAGTAATCTCCTTTGTCAGCAGTCCAGTTTCCAATGCTGTCAATGTATGTTTTGGTTGCAGTCCATATTTGATAAGCACTCTTGTCAGCAGTCCAGTTTCCTGCACTTGCTGTAATGGTATTCACATAAGCTGTTGTTGCATAACTTAAACTAATAACCCAATCATATATCTGGTCAGCAGTTGAAAGATGTGTTGTATCTCCATCACTTGGAGTGGCTATTGGAACATCTCCTATTGCATCCCAGTCATCACTAACTCCTATATCATCATTAAACTCTGATAAATCAGAATAAGTTGTATCTGTATCAACTAATAAAACACCGTCATCATAGAAACTACTTGCATTTACTCTGCCATTTATATCTATGCCAATATTAAACATTGAATGTACTGTTGTATTTATACTGCCATTCTGATTAAGGCTTATGCCTAAATACTCATTAAGTATTGTTCCCCAAGTACTATCATCAGCATCGACAACTGGTAACCTTGCTGAACTTACAAATGGAATAATCATAGCAAACAATATTATCAGAATAATTCCTTTTTTGAATTTTGTATTTATTTCCATCATTTTATTATCTCTTTCATTTCCTTCGAGGCGGGGTTAATAAGTCAAACACCAAATTCCCTAAAAACAATAATAATAAGGTTATTCCTATTGCTGTACTCATATCATCAGTTGCGTATGCTATAACTCCTAATGAAACTAACATAAAACCTATGTTTCCGAACAATCTGTTCTTTCTGTAAATTATAACATAAAGTGCTGAATATCCTACAAATGCCATTGCTGTTGAATTTACTATCCCTGCCATTTTACTTTACCTCATCTCGGTTCTGTTAAAGAACTTTCATTCATATTTTCTAATATTATTCTTCTCATTATTGTTTCTCTTTTTTCTATTTCTTCCTTGAAATTTGATAATGAAAACTTGCCATATCCCAATATCTTTACTCTCTTTGATGATGGGTATTCTTCATACCATTTATCTATTATATAATGTATTGGAAATTCTACATTTATTCCATTCTTGACTTGACTGTATTCTTGTTGAAAATATGACATATATTGCTTTCCTTCTTCATCTGTGCTGTCTAACAATACAATAAATGTATTCCATAACTCTCTTATGTTTAATGATCCTATGTTTTCTGTGTCTATCATCCTTTTTCCTCTTTTTTATGTGGGATGCTCGAAGCATCCTACCAAAGTGTCAACTGATTTTTCAGTTGGTGTCTATCATTTTCTTTTCTCTTTATAAAGTTATCTCTTCCACAATATTATTAAAACTCTTACTAATATCTCTTCTTCTTCTTTGATTCTTCCTTGAAAGCCTTTATTCTTTCATCCACATTAAACTTGTCAATATCAAAATCTGGTGTTAATTTCGCTGTTTTAAATTCTTGTGCTATATGTTTTTTCTTTTCTTTAAGCTGAAGCCTTCTATATTCATCTTTAACTCCGCCAGTATAATACTTTCTACTTTTAACTTTTTCTCTATTTGATACTCCAATAAAACTTGTTACAAGCTGTAAGCTCATTATATCTATTCCGTATATTATTGCTACAAAAACATAAGTTAATGGATGGGGGTTTACTCCTGCAACATCCCATCCTATTAATACTGGAAATAATAATTGTCGCCATTTCTGAGTATCTCTTGTTATCATCAGAAGTGTAAGAAGTGTTAAAATTATTGAAAACAACCATGTTAATTCAAATACATTTGTATTTTGAATTACATTTTCAAACAATTCAAATCCTAATTCCATTCCCATTTTATTTACTTTCCTTTTTTATGTGGGGTGTTTTGAACACCCTACCAATGTGCCAACTGAATTTTCAGTTGTTTTATTCCCATTTTATTTCCTTTCCTTTTCTTATCTTATCCTATCTGTTTTACCTTTCCTTTCTTCTTCACATTTTATGCAAAAAAACCTTGATTGCCCTTGTCTTATTATTCCTCTTTTAACCAAAGGAATTTTATGTATCCTGCATAATGGTGTTTTCCTCTTTTTCATTGAACTCTCTTTTTCTTGTGGGATACTTAAAGTATCCTACCAAAGTGTCAACTGATTTCTCAGTTGGTTTACGTCGCTTTTTTATTCTTTATGTAACTATAAGCTTCAAGCATTAATAATACTACCATCATTATTCTGAATATCGTTAATCCGTAAGCCACCATTTTCATTACTCCATCATCATAATCAGATGGCTTGAAACTTAATGGATTAATGCCCCTTACAAATATTTTTATTATAGTCCATCCCCATCTTATAGGGCTTCCTATTGTCGCTACTGCCAGATTTACTTTTGATTTTACTGTATTAAGCCATCCTTCTTCATCTTCAAAATATTCTTCATGGCTTTCTATTATGCTTGTTTCAGTATCAATTTGTGTACTGGTAAATACCTCTGGATTTTCAGCTATATCAACAGTCATTCCTACTAACATATTTATTAAAAATACAGTTAGTATTAGTTTTTGCGTAGTTATCATATTAGTCTGTGAAAGCCCTCCTTACCATTGTTCCTATAACTCCTATTATAACTATCATAGCCATAAACCAAAAACTGCTTGATATAAATGCTATTAATATAGTTGCGAACTGAAAAGTTCCGACAGAAACATTCTGGTTTTTTGTTATGATTCCTAATCCTGTTGCTAATAATATTATAAGTATCATTAATATTGGGTTTATAATCTTCTTTTCAATCCCTGCAAAAATAGAAGGGGGTATCATCTCTGTTTTTGTTTCACTGTCATATACTATTGTTATGGTTTTCCATAAATCGCTGTCAAGATAAACCATTAATGTTATGTTTCCTGTTCCTGTGCTGTCAAAGTCTGTTCCGCTTGTTAATGTAAAACTGCATCTTTCCAATGCATCACAATAACTTGTTATGTCTTTTCTTGCTGTTGTTCCTGCATCTATTCTGTATTGTGTTTGTATCTCTATTTTATCTCTTCCTATTGCTGTTATAGTTCCTTTTATATTGTTTGTTCTATTAGTAATGATGTAAGGTATTGTTATCCATGCATTGTCTATTACTCCTGTATCGCTGTCCTGTAAGTATATTTTATGCGGATTATCTCTTGTAAATGTTTCATCTCCTATTGTTATCAATTCATAATAAGGATCATATCCGTCTTTTGTTATTGTTAATAACACTTCACTTCTTTTATCCGCCCAAAAGAAAGTAATTCCGTCTGGTGCTGTTAATCTTTGCCCTATTACTTTATGAGTTGTCCAGTTAGGATAACTTGCTCCAAACCACGATGCACTTATTCTTACTACTGCATTTTCTATTGGGGCATTTGTATAATCCAGTATTTGTATATAAGCATACCAGTCTGAAAACTCTAATATTTCAAGTTCTTCT
>CAYWGU010000228.1:0-3533 GCA_964457975.1 uncultured Spirochaetaceae bacterium
GACTGGATTGATGGTGATGATGTTTGGCCAAAGGCTATTATCTACGATACAATAAAAGGTAAAGGTGTTTCCTTCACAGAAGGAAAAAACACTTGGCATGGTAAGGTGATTGATGATGATTCTTATGCAAAGGGTATAATTGAATTAGATAAAGATATTAAAAATAAAGGAGCGGATGTATGGGCTTAGCAATGAGAGAAGCATGGGGTAGAGCCCTAGTAGACCAAGGTAAAAAACACTCGGAGTTAGTTGTACTTGATGCTGATGTATCTGGATCCACCAAAAGTTGCTTTTTCCAGGATGAATTTCCAAATAGATTTTTTAACTGTGGTGTAGCTGAAGCTAATATGGTTGGAACAGCAGCTGGTTTTGCAGCATCTGGATTTAGACCTGTTGTAAATGCATTTGCAATATTTTTAACACTAAAAGGAACTGATCAAATAAGAAATGCTGTTGCATATAATAACCTTCCAGTTATTATTGCTGGAGCTTATGGTGGATTATCTGATTCATTTGATGGTGCATCGCACCAATCTATTACAGATATTGCTATCATGAGGGCAATTCCTAATCTCCAGGTAATAGTTCCATCTGATAGTAAGCAGGCAGTTGAAGCATTAGAGTATGCTTTGCAACAAGATGGTCCTGTTTATATAAGATTAAACAGAAATGAAATGCCAGCACTAGATGTAGATAAAAGTATCTTAGATACAAAAGCTGTTAAGCTTTCTGATGGTAAGGATATTACCATTGCTGCAAATGGTATTACGGCTTCATTTGCTCAAGAAGCAGCAAAGGAATTAGAAGCAAAAGGATATGGTGTTGATTTATTTTCAGTTCCATTTGTAAAACCTCTTGATTCAAAATCTTTAATTGAAAGTGTCAATAAAACGGGCAGATTAATTACAATTGAAGAACATAATGTTGTTGGGGGTTTTGCAAGTGCTGTTTCTGAAGCATTCATGAATAATGGTGTTTCTTGCAAATTCAAAGCTATTGGAATTAATGATAGATTTACTGAGACTGGACCATACAATGAATTATTAGCAAAGTATGGTATTTCAAAAGAAAATATCGTTATAGAATCTGAAAAATTATTAAAACAAGGAGTTAAATAATGAAAATGAAAGATAGAGCATACAAATTATTAAAAGATTGGAAAGGTGATAGTTATATATTTGGTAGAGATGTTTTAGACCAAGTAGGTAAAGAAGCAAAGAAATATGGTAATAAGGCCCTAGTTGTAAGTAACCAGACCTATATGAAACCTGTTGCAGATCAAGTACTAGGCTATTTAGCTACTGCTGGAGTTGAAATTGCTGGAAATATAGTTGCACCTGATGCAAAACCTAATGCTCCTAGAGAAGATGTTTATAGATTGGTTACATATATTCTTCAATATAAACCAGATTGTATTGTAGCAATTGGTGGTGGATCCACAATTGATGCATGTAAATGTGCTAGTGCATTAGCTACTTTAGGTGGTGAAGTAACTCCAGAAGTTGATCATTATTTTGGTACAGGTGTTGTAAGTGCAGAATTAGCAGCAACCGGTAAAAAATTAATACCAGTAGTAGCTGTTGAAACCTCAGCATCATCTGGGGCTCATTTAACAAAATATGCAAATATAACAGATCCTGTTGTTGGTCAAAAGAAATTGATAGTTGATGAGGCTATTGTACCTGCAACAAGTATATTTGATTATGATGTAACCGCAACCATGCCTGTTAGTGTTACCGTTGATGGCGCTTTAGATGCTATCGCTCATACTTTTGAAGTATTTTGTGGTGCTTCAGAAAGTAATTATGAACTTACTAAAGATTTGGC
The DNA here is from genome assembly GCA_964457975.1 of uncultured Spirochaetaceae bacterium. Classification (GTDB taxonomy): domain Bacteria; phylum Spirochaetota; class Spirochaetia; order Sphaerochaetales; family Sphaerochaetaceae; genus Pleomorphochaeta. Next base: position 1,828 of record CAYWGU010000228.1, read on the forward strand.
AATTACTGCCATCAGTCTTTGTTGTGAAAATGCCAAGAAATTAGTTTCAAATACCAGTGATTTAGAAGCTAGAGAAGCAATTGGCTTAGCTACTGATCTTGGTGGTTATGCAATTATGGTAGGTGGTACTAGTGGTGCTCATCTAACAAGTTTTTCTTTAGTTGATTTAGTAGGCCATGGTACAGCTTGTGGTATTATGAATCCCTACTACGCTGTTCTTTACTCCAGTGCTATTCAAAAACAATTAAAAGTTATTGGCATGGTTTTCAAGAAATATGGCTACAGTAATGCTGATATCGAAAATATTGAAGGTCGTGAATTAGCTATGGCAGTTGCAAAGGCAATGATTGATTATGGCAAAAGTATTAATGCACCTACTACACTTGGTGAACTAAAAGGCTTTAGTGATAAATACATCGAAAGAGCCCTTACTGCTGCAAAAGATCCTCAATTAAAAATGAAGTTGCAGAACATGCCAACTCCAATGACAACAGATGATGTTGATAAATATATGGAACTTGTTCTAAGAGGTGCCGTTTCTGGTAACTTAGATATGATTATTGAAATGTAATTAATAATATCTAGATACCACTTGGTATCTAGATATTGTCATTTATTAGGAGAATATATGAAATTAGCTGTTGCAATTGCAGGAACAGAGGCAATGCCAGATGCATTTGTTGTTTATAGAGGTCTTGAAGATTCTATTAAAAAAGCTTCAATATTAGGATATGACGGTGTTGAATTAGCACTAAAAAGACCTGATGAAATTACAAGAAATGAATTAAAAACTTTATTAAAAAATAATAATATGGAAGTATCTGCAATATCGAGCGGTCAAGTTTGGGCTGCAAGACATCTTTGTTTTACTGAAGAAAACAAAGAGAAACGTGTAGAGCTGAAGAAAACATTCCGTGATTTTATTGATTTAGCTAGTGATTTTGGTCAGTTAGTTAATATTGGTAGAACCAGAGGTAGTATAGACCAAAGAAACCCACGACTAGCGGAAGATTTATTTATGGATGCTGCAGGTGAATTAAGTGAGTACGCAAGAAAAAAAGGTGTAAAATTAATATTAGAACCTGTTAATCGTTATGAAATAAATTTTCTAAACAATTTAGATCAAACTGTAGAAACTCTCAAAAAAATTAATAATCCTAATTTCAAAATGATGCCTGATTTATTCCATATGAATATTGAAGATGCAAATATTAAAGAATCTCTTATAAAACATGGCGAATATATTGAATATATACACTTTGCAGATTCGAATAGGCATGCTCCTGGAGATGGTCATATTAATTTTGTTGAAGTTTTTGAAGCCTTAGATACAATTGGCTATAACGGTTGGACTACAGTTGAAATATTACCTTTCCCAAATTCCGATACAGCTGCTATAAGATCAATAAACTATTTAAAAGAAAACTTTGGGAAATATTATAATAATTAATGTTTTACTTTTTAATCACAATATTAATATCTTTATTATCAGGCTTAGTTGCTAAAAAATTAAAAATTCCAGCACCTCTATTGGTGGGGGGTATAATTGGTGTGTCAATCTTTAATGTATTGACATCCAATGCAACTTCTACTGAACTCAATAAGTTTTTTCTTCAAGTAATTAGTGGTTCCTTTATTGGCTCCACTTTAGGGAAAAAAGAAATACTTAATATGAGACATATCATCTTTCCAGCAATTGTTATGAT
>CAYWGU010000229.1:0-3531 GCA_964457975.1 uncultured Spirochaetaceae bacterium
GAAATCCCTAGAAGGAAGCTTTGTAATCATTATACCTGTATCATCTAGTAGATGTGCTAAATCTGTGTGAACAAAATAATCATCTTCATTCACCAAAATTTCTCTAGGTCCTATTTGTGTTAAGAATGCTGATAGTTTTTGAAAGGTAGAATCTTTTTCAAAACTTTGAAGATAAAACTCCCCTGTTGTGATATCACTATAGGAGACAAAGGTTTCTTTCTTGCTAAAGCTAATTGATAGAATATAGCTGCTTTCTCTTGAGTTTAAAAAATCATCCTCAATAACTGTTGCAGGAGTTATTATTTGAACTACTTCGCGATTGATTATATCAGACTTAGCCTCACTAATTAATTCAGTTTGAGCTGTAATGGCTATCTTTTTGCCTTCGTCAAGCAATCTCTTAATATAAGAATTGGAAGCTCTATATGGAATTCCACACATAGGCAATTGACCTCTGTGTGTTAAGGTTAGATTTAATAATCGAGATACCTAAATGGCATCATCTCCAAACATTTCATAAAAATCACCTTTTCTAAAAAAAAGAATTTCATTATTTAGACCTTTTTTCAATCTAATAATTTGATTCATCGAAGGAGTATTTTCAGAACTTGTAGTATTTTCCATAATATAAACATTGCTAGTACCACTACATATGGTACAACGTTATTCGATTATACGGACAGCATAATGCTACATACGGAACTCTTTGATTTTCTATTACTATTCTAACAACTCTTTATTAATTGTCTTCTGGAGCTTCTATTTTAACAATTTCATTGATCATCATTTTATAACCACCAATAAAATTGTATAACTAATTCTCCTTTATTTTGTCCGTATATTAGCATTTTGTTGGCCGGATCAGAGTAGTACTAGCAATAAACATAGCATAAATAAATAGAAATATCATGTGATTTTTACAGAAGAAGTGTATCCACCAATCAATGATTTAATCATTATTCATTAATAGAAAAGGCTTTCCCGTATGTAAGTGAAACATATCAAATTGGAGTTTATTTATTAAAAATAAAACACACAGCAGGTGCTGGCCATATCATTGCATATGAAGACCAAGCTAATAAATTTAATTATTTTCTGATTATGTGGAAAACAATTGTGGATTAACTATAAAGCAGATAAATTCTTACACAAGTATAGATTTATCTGCTTTTTTGATTTCATTTACATTTATTATGTAGGACTGTTCCCACTCTGTACTAATTTTTTATCACATAGAATTTTAAGTGTTAAACCGTACCATATATACCAAATATTACCTATTATTCCCCATTTTTTTAATGAGAATTAAAACTTTTGGGTCTGTAGTTAAATTGTCGGGAGTTGCAGGAATGCATAAATATTATTTATATCAAATAGGGTATAAAACGGGAGCATTCCCCATTTAATGAAAAGGTAACTGAACCAGAATAAGAGATGACTATTTTGAGTATAAAACCATCATCGATGGAGACGGTCCTTATATAGCTCAGACAGCACATATCAAGTAGAGGGCTCACTTTACTAAGATGATAAGAAAGTGTGGCTTAATAGATATAAAGGCTTATCAGCCATTATTATGACTAATAGATGGGCATAAGTAGATGAATCCTTAATCACCAAAAGAGGCGTATTGCTTATCTAACTTAGACTATCTTACTCTCTTAATTTGTGAACAAATACATCCATTGATTTCTTTTAAAATGCCATCAAATATCAATTAAAATCTATAGAAAAGGAAAGAAGTACCTTGAGATTTAATCCTTTTTTGACCTACTATTTTTAGATCTCTAAGAGATTATAAAGGAAACGAATTACCGGCCTAAAGCAAATTCCCGACAGATTGGCAATAGACCCAACTTTTGGTACAGTTATTTTTCAATCATATTATCACACATAGCAAACACCTTATCCAACTTGTCAACAATACGTTGTTGTTCTTCTAATGGAGGTACGGCAATAATAAGATTTTTCATTTGAGATAAATAAAACCCTTTCTGAGCAGTACCACTTGCATTTCGAAATACAAAATTCTGGACATATGGAGAATCAAAAGAGCATTTCAAAAATTTATTATTAATCCTAGTTGAAATTATAGTCACGCTTCTTTGAAAAGTAATATTTATATCTTTATTAAATATGCAAGATCTTCCTAAAGTACCTACCGACGTAAATAAAATATCCCCATTCTCAACTTTTGTTCGTTCGTTTATTTTTTTAAAAACATTCTTAGACAAATATCTCAAAGAACCTATTCCCAACTTAACTAAATTATTATTATTAATATTCAAAGAAGATCCCATCAAGAATTCAGTCTCATTAACTTCTCCCTTTGGAGGATTATGATCACCATCAACTATTTTTGTACATAAATCACCTAACCTAACCCATTTCCATGTACAAGGTATATCAAAGGGCATTTCATCATCTTTAATAAGCGATAAAGGCTTTCCCTTTTTAATCTTATCAACTTTTATTAAACACTCTTTCTCTTTAGCAATATCCTTAACAAGCTCTTTTACACTACTATCAGTTGATAATTGTTGAGTTAATTCCCCATTCATAGCTGATTTTAAAAATGAAGACTTAAGAATCTTTGAATATTTTTCATTCAAAAATTTCTTTTGTTGCTCTAGCGTAGATACCTTATCAACAGATTCTAAGACACTCACAATACGCAGTTGCTCTTCTAATGGTGGTAAAGGGATTAAAGTCAAACCAAATTAGGTACCCGATATTTCTAAAAAAGTTGTCCCCGACGCTCTTGAAATTATAGAGGGAGTTTGAGTTTTCAAAGCATAATACAAATAATTTACTAGTTCTTTATTAAACAATGAAACTGACTTAAAGCCTTGGTTGGTTGATATAGGTAATGTATTAATTCCTATATATCCTATTGGGGCTCTACTCGAATAAAGTATTGAATTTTCATTTATTAATCTTGCTGATGATTTGCTAAGTCCTAATTCCGTTATGTTACGATTTCCACCCTCAGTTATAAACTTTCCTTCAATACTGCGCATATCTGCTGGAGTAAGCCAAGGTATGTTTCCATCTTCCCAATATTCAGAAATAACTTTTTTTGGAGTACCTCCTCCAATAATCTCTCCTAATTCACCCAACCTAACCCATCTCCAAGTCTTAGGTATTTTAAAAAGTATCTCATCTTCACTTATTGGAGCTAAAGGCTTGCTCTTCTTAATCTTCTTCTCTTTGATTAATCTTGACTTCTCATTTACCATATTAGCTATAAGCTCATCTACACTGCTATTATTTGATAATTGCTTTGTAAGTTTACCTTCCAGTGCTGACTGTAATAAAGATGCCTTAAATAATGTCATATCCATCTTTAATTTACCTCTATCAGGAAAAGGAGCTCTTTAACACTTTCATCAATCTTCAAATCCAAAGTTTTTCTTTCTAATAAGTACTTTTCTAAAGCTTCTTTTGGAGGTAAAAGTTCTTCCTCTTTCGTGATATTATACTGAGACGTGTTACTAGACAAGATGAAAATAATTTCAAGAATACTTGCTA
>CAYWGU010000230.1:0-3491 GCA_964457975.1 uncultured Spirochaetaceae bacterium
CGATTATTAATTCTTCCATAAAATTCAATTATTAATGTATATTTTAGTTTCAGTCTTTTATCCTTTATAGTTTTCTCGATATCTGGTGACAATTTCGGGTACTCCGTTCGGTATTTTCCTGGGAGGCGAAGCTGGTTGTGGTTTCTCTTGAGTTGTCGTCTTTGTCTGGGTCGGTTGGCTGGTCGTCTTTGTCGGTTCTGGCTTTGTCTGTCTGCCACCGAATAGTTTTTTAAAGAAATTCATGTTAGCCACAGTAGTTAATTGTCTTTTAAATAATCAATTAGCTCTCTATCTGAAATATATTCATTTAGTATATAATTTAAGTATAAGTATAGTAATAGAACAGAATCAACAACTACATCTATGTTAAAATCTTCCTTGTAATTTCCATGCGCTAAATCAGAACGTTGAGAGTAAATTTTACTTAGTTCTTGATTTAGTTCAATTAAATTATATTCCTTATTATGGTTATGGATTATAATAGCACATTTTAATTTAAATTGCCTGCTAATACTATCCTCAACGTTAAATTTGCTTGTATCAGGATTTCTGGTGATAAGATATTCAATTATACTCACAAGAAGTAGAAGCATTAGTTCTGGATCTCTTAAATGTTCGTATGATGTTTTTAATAGAGATCCTACATGAAAAAGTTTTTGTTTTGGTGACTGTTTTTGACTCAACCTAGATTTCTTACTTTTTTCTAATATTCTTTCTTGACGAATTACTGTATCTAATCTTGCGCTCTGTTCAATCATAATCTTATTACCGTCAATCCAATACAGCCAACTAGTCACTCTATTTTCATGCTTTATTAAAAAGTTATAGCTAATGCTATTTTCAACAGCCTTATAAACACCTTTATTATCTGATGTAAAAAATATTTCATATGAGTTTTCTTGCAGAAGAAAAGACTCCCCATGGTATCTTTTTATATCATTACCTAACAATGATACTAAATGACAATAATACGCTAACCTATTAAAACTTGTGGTATATGCACTTTTTTTATCTGATAATACTAAGTGAAAAAGTTCATTTCTGTCATTATATATTTTGTTAAATTCTTCGTCTTCTTCAAATCTTATTATTATCCAGGTTTCCACAAGTATATCAACTAATGATTTTTCTAAGTTATCATTATAATACTTAAGAGCATAACAATCCTTATCTATAGATTCTAGCTTCTCTTTCAAATCACTCAAGCTAAAATTAAAGCGAGCTAATAACGGAGCTACTCTGCTATTTTTGTCTCTTTTGCTATCCTTTAGAGTTTCTGAAATGAAATCTTTAACAATTTTAACTTCATCAGGGGTTCTTGGATTGTCGAGTATATATCCTAATTCTTCTGATATAATAATCTCCTTTTCTAATGGATAAATATATTTAGTAACTGCAAATGTCATAATTGAATGTTTATTTATAAGGTATTATTGTGCCTAACAACATTTCGTGGGTATGGTTTGTACGGGTGAACGGAGGGTTTATTGTTGGTTTTAAGTTGAACTGAGCTTAAGTAAAAACCCGCAACTTACTAATTACCAGGCATAAACTATTTCCGTTGTTCTAACCAGTTTTTTCTTTAGTCACGCATATATTTTTCTCTATCTAGTTATTATTTCTCATAATTTTTATATTCCTCATTAAATACCCTTAAGATATCTGCAATGTTTGAATAAGCTTCAGATGGTTTATCATTTTTAGAAGAACTTTTCATTAATTCATTTGCTAAAATACTAAATCCAGACTTATCCAATAAGACTAAAGTTTTAAGATAAAAAGTTTTATATTTTTGATGCCAATTAGGGTCTGTCTTCATATTTGAGATTGCGGTTTGTTCTGTTGCTGTTTTTAATAACTCATCAGATTTCTTAATATACATATCAGTGTTTTTCATTGTAAATATTTTAAATCAAACAATATCTTGAAAAAATTAGTTTATTGAAATATTTGAAATACTTCTATCCCAAATCTCAATACAGTTTTGTAAGTTTTTTGTTTGTTCAATATTGTCAAATACAGGTACCTTATGGTTATGTAAATTAGTGTTATTTATTTTTTTTGAAAAAATTTTACAAAACTCCTCAAATGCAATATTGGTAAGTGGTAGTAAAAAATTCACAGTTGGTCTATGATTACTATTATCAATCATGAAGGTTGTTCTTGTTTTAAGAAGAAATACTTGTTCATAAGAAGAGTTTTTTGCCTCCAATATAAAACCAGCATTGAAATATATACATGTAGGATTATTGGGGTCTTGGTGTGTTAAGCCATAAACAGGGTAAAATATTTCTTGATTTCGTCCCATGAATTTTTCTATCGGTTCATGGACATGTTTTTCTGTCTGAGTTGGATATTGATGAATTAGTTTCATTTATTAAGAATTTTAGTTTATGCAGTGTGTCATATTATGCGTACCAATGGTAAATTGTAAGTGCAGTAGTGTATTGCGTAATTGTCTGTCCGGAAGGACGATGACAATCATGCGGGAATCCGCAACTCGTACACCACTGAAACCCTTATTGGCTATACCGCATGTTATTAGAGCACGTTTTTCATTTAAACCATTCATTCTCAATTGCTAGTAATGTTAAACCAATGAGAACTCCTATCAGATAGATCCACCACCAATGTAATATTTTGGTTAAAATACTTTTCTTCTTTTTGTTTAATTTATTATAAATTACTGAGTATCCTCCTGCCTTAACTAAGTCAAAAGCTTTATCTAAAACAATTGGATGATAAACTGGAACAACATCTGGCCCTCCATTATCCTTTATTAGTCCATCATCCTGTAACCGCTTAAGGAATTTTAATGATGTATTTTCTAATATTTCTATAAGCTTAGCTTGATTATCCTTGTTTTCTGTGATTAGCGACAATACCCTATCAATATTGTTCACATCATTGATGTTATTAATATCCAACTGAACATTAATATGAGATAATGAAATATCGAAATTTTTTATTTTCATTTTTCTAATGTGCTGAACATTTGTGAATATGTAAACTTACACATATTTTGTTATTGTCCATTTGTTTAAACTACATATACATCATAAAATTAAATATCAAATCGTATGATTGTTTTATAAAAAGACCTCTGATAAAATCAGAAATAAGCTATGTAGTGTTAATCAATAAGAATTATTTAGATTTAGAATTGTACAAGTTACAAATATTTTTTTAATAAAATATTAATATCCGGGCATTAATACTACTGATTGTAATAGGAGTCTAAATACCTGTTTGTTATCATCCTATAAAACCAAACACTTACAATTTAGTTTGACCGGTAATATTAATGTGAAATAAATTTTATGCCCCATTTTCTAACAAAGCATTTTTCGACGATATATAGAAAAAGAGTCAACCACGGAGTCAACCAAGACAAGAACAGGGAGTCAGATACATGATCTAACTCCCTGATAATCACTTGTCGGGGTAGCAGGATTCGAACCTGCGACCCCCTGCTCCCAAAGCAGGTGCGC
>CAYWGU010000231.1:0-3491 GCA_964457975.1 uncultured Spirochaetaceae bacterium
TTCAATAACATTGTAGTCTGTAATAATTATAATGGTAGATTTGGATTTTATCTGCTTTATTTTTTTAGAAAGATCAAGTGAATCAAAAGAACTGTCTGTATAATCAATGATGAAGGTATTATAATCATTCTCATTGTTTTTTAAATGAGATAAAGCATCTTCACCGTTTTCAATAATATCATATTCAACAGCCCAATCATCAAAAATAAATTTTATGGGGTTAGAATTGCCTTTATTCTTTCCAACAATTAAAACTTTATATTTTAAGTCACTAAATGGTGGTAAAAATTTATTTTTAGAAGCAGTAATTGGTAGCCTTACAGTAAATATAGTACCAGCATCAATAATGGATTTTACTTCAAGGCTTCCCTGCATAGCTTCAACTAGATGTTTCGAAATTGAAAGTCCAAGTCCCGATCCTCCATATCGTCTAACAATACTAGCATCTGCTTGTTCAAATTGCTCGAATAACCTTGATAGTGTTTCTTCTTTTATACCACAACCAGTATCAGATACAACAATATTTAGAACCACTAAATCTCCATTAACTTCTTCTGTAACACTCAAAGACAATTTTCCAATTTTGGTAAATTTTAAGGAATTTGATAGCAGATTCAATATAATTTGTCTAATTCTATAGCTATCACCAATTAGAAGTTCTTTCTTGATATCATCACACTCCAACTCAAATTGCAAATCTTTTTTTTCAGTTAGATTAAAATAAATATCTGAAACACCATGAATCACTGTATTTATGTTAAATTCTTCATTTGCTATTTTGAGCTTTCCCTTTTCAATGGCAGACATATCAAGAACATCATTTATCAAGGAAAGAAGCATGTGACTTGATTCATCTATTTTTCTGGAATATTCAATGACCTGAGTTGTATCCTCCACATTTTCACTCAACAATTCATTGAGTCCAATAATTGCATTTAAAGGAGTTCTAAGTTCATGGGATATTGTGGAAAGGAATTCTGTTTTAGCTTCACTCTTTGCATTGGCGGCAGATTTTTCAATTCTTAATTGAACGGATTCAAGAGATCTCTTTTTGTTCTCATAAATAATTAGAATTAAAATAAAAGCCAGAATTAAAATTGCGAATTGTATCATAAATACTATATTATTGTTAATAAATTCATATGAATTTAAAGCTCTAAATAGATCAGCATCAGGTATTCCACAACCTATAATCCAATTATAATCTTTGTATAGCTTTACATAGGAATGCTTTAGGCCAACCTTATAATCGTCATTATAGTTTTTAAAATAGTAGCTATAAAATAACTCATTGTTTTCCTTCACACCTTCAAGTTGTTTGAGATATGGGAAATCACCAGCTATATCAGTGTAGCTTGTATCAAGTAAAGAACCTTCATCCTCAATTAAATTCTGATTTACATAACGAATTGCAAAATCTTCTCCACCTTCCCATTTAACAACTTCATTTATCCACATATATCTGTTGTTGAAAACCTCTCGGTTGTCTATCTGATCATGTATTATTTTCTTAACTGTTTCATCATCATTGTACATTCTAAGCACATCAATTTCATCAATAATAAACTGCACATTTATTTGGTTTGTAGTAGATGCACTATCCATCAAGGTATCACGTCGACTTTGGTAAATAGAATTGTTGATTTCATGAATTAGTAAACATATAAAAATGCTAATTATGAATATTGATATGTATAAAATATTCTTTTTAATAAAATTCATGTTTTCCCCATAATGATAATTAGCACAAAAAGCCTTTGTTATTTATCTTATAATACTATACCTCAACCTAAAATACCACTAATTTATATACTAACAAATAAAGCCTTGCAAACCTACGGGTTGGTTGCAAAGCTTTATATATTTTACCATCGATAATTATTTTTTAAGCAAGTATTCTTTTAGCATTTTATACAATAGTACCTTATCGATAGGTTTAGATAAATGCTCATTCATTCCAGCCTCCAAACTCTTTCTTACATCCTCATCAAAAGCATTTGCACTTAAGGCTATAATTGGAATATTTTTATTAAATTCTCTGATTTTTTTTGTTGCGGTAAGTCCATCCATCTTGGGCATTCTTACGTCCATTAAAATAATATCAATATCATCCTTCGCTTCATTTGTTTTCATGAAATCAATTGCTTTTAAACCATTTGGTGCAACAAATACCTTAATTCCAACCTTTTCAAGTAACTTTTTAATAATCAATTGATTTATCTCATTATCTTCAACCGACAAGATATTAAATCCATCATATCTCTTAAGTTCTGAATTCTTACTTAAAAGCTCTACCGTTGCAACCTTGTTAATTATATTATTGTATAACTCAGATCTGAATATGGGTTTTTGAAGAAAGGCTGTAACACAATGGTTGTTCTGTGCCTTTAATTCATCAAGGTCATAGCTAGAGACCATTATTATTACGGCATCCTTATTAAGTTCTCTTACTCTCTTTGCTAATTCAAATCCATTTAAGTCTGGCATTCTAAAATCAAAAAGGTAAAGGGTAAATTCTTTTGGATTCTCCTTGATGCATTCCAAGGCTTTCAAAGAGGAGGTAAACATTTTATTTTTAACATTCCAAGCATCAAATATTTTAGATAGATATTTTATGGTGTCTTCGTCATCATCTACAATCATTGCTATCTGATTATCAAGAGTTACACTTAACTCCTCTTCTTTTTCAGATATAGTTAAAGGAATGGTTACAGAAAACTTAGAGCCAATCCCTAAATCAGATTCAACATTAATTGTACCCTTCATTGCAGTTATAAGATGCTTTGTAATAGCAAGTCCAAGGCCAGAGCCACCATGCATTCTTACAACACTTGCATCAGCTTGTTCAAATTCCTCAAATAGTCTTAAAATTGTGTCATTTTCTATTCCACAACCAGTATCTTTGACTTCCAGCATGAGGTTTGTTGTTTTATCATCTATTCTTTTTTCCTTTACAATTAAGGTCAATGTCCCTTTTTCTGTAAACTTAAGTCCGTTTGATAATAGATTAAATATTATTTGACGAATTCTATATTGATCTCCAACCAGTTCTTCATCTTGAACAACATCAAGAAGAACCTTGAAATCCAATCCCTTCTTTTTTGCTAAATTATAATAGGTGTCTGATACAGAATAAATAAGACGTTTAATATTAAAACCTTCATTAGCTATCTTTAACTTACCTTTTTCAATTGCTGCCATATCCAATACATCATTTATTAAAGCAAGAAGTATCTTGCTAGATTCATCAACTTTATAGGAATAATCTCTAACAATTTTTTCATCATTACTATTTTCTCTTAATAAATCATTCAAACCAATAATTGCATTTAAAGGAGTTCTAAGCTCATGTGATATTGTTGAAAGGAATTCTGTTTTTGCTTCTAGTTTTGAATTTGCTACAAGTTCTACAACTTTTGCCCTATCCGTTATCTCTTTCTTCTTTTTTTGGCTATATATTATAAAGCAGATAAATAAGTCCAAAATAGCTA
>CAYWGU010000232.1:0-3469 GCA_964457975.1 uncultured Spirochaetaceae bacterium
AACACTAACAATGGTGTCTATTTACCTTGACCTAGTATCGTTTTGCAGACGATCTCTAGGCTTGTGTACCAAACAGCATAAGGGGTCATTATTATTGAAATTTAGCATTAGGTATTTCATTTTATATTTTTAGCCGTGTTGCTTAATTAATTCTCTAAATAGTTTATTTGCTGATCTGTAATCATCAAATATCCATACAGCTGGGTTTCGGAACGAATCTAAATGCTTGAACTCTTCACGACATATAGAAGATCCATCAGGTAGCTCTGATGTATATTTTTGTATTAATCCTGCTACAAAATGAATTGGATCTCTATTATATGCTCTGCCATAAAGAGCACAGTTTTCACTTATATCTAATTGTATCATTTCCTGGCCTTGAAATAGTAGAATTTCAGTTAGCTTTTCTGTTTGTGAGTTTCCTTCTTTCATTTTATAGATTTTTAATCGATAAGATTGATGAATGATCTTCAAGTCCATTAAATCTTTTTAAAGCTTGTTCATAAGTAAAACAACTCCATGCCCATTTGCCAAAATCTTCATTTCCAGGAAATTTTTCATGTTCAGGACTGAAATTGGCAAATACTTTTCGTGCAGGGCGTACCTTGATCAGGAATACTTCGTATCTTCTTGTTTTTGATGATACTTGCTGCTCATAAATGCACGATCTGCCTCCTCTGAGTAGTTGAGTATAGGTGAATCCGTTTTTCTTTAATTCACGTGGTAAGTATTTCATATTAATGTTTATTTGTTTTAGAGTTAGTTTCCAATAGATTATTAAGGGCATGGATATCATAAAAAACAGTGCCACCAACTTTCGAATATGTCAGGGCACCATTAGATCTGTAAGTTTGGATTGTTGAAGAAGACCAGCCTGTTAACTTCTGAAGTTCTTTGGCTCTTATCCATTTTTTGGATAAATGATCGGACACTTCATTTCTGATGATTTCTTTAAATTCTTTTAGAAGCTCATTTTTTACATCTCGGAATTCTTCGTTTATATCTATTTTGATGTTCATAACCTAGAGTACATCAATTGCCAATCCAATAATCTGTGGATTGATTTAGGCGATCTGGTAAATCTCAGAATATCAAATAGTAATAGATAACTTAAAGGAATGTATTGGTGGTGGTAAAGCTAAAAAAGTAAAGGTAAAGCTAAAATATAGTAATGGTATTTTAGACTTTTACTGACAAGGTTTGCATTTCATCGATAATTCTACTAATAACTTTAGATTTGATCGGGGTTTTTGAAATAAAGCTGTTCTGTTTGCTTTGTTTTAAATTTCGAAAAGGTTCTCCATCAAAATCACAAAATATCATTTCTATTCTCTTGTATTCACTTTTAATATTGTCGTTGTCCAAAGAATAATCTATTAGGTCCTTTTCGCTTAAATACCATAAGAAATAAAATAGGCTGCTTTTAGCAGAGTATTTTTTGTTTTTTGTTAAAATGGTCCACTTGATATTTAATGGTTTCTTTAAGGTCTCACCACTAAAAGCTGATTTAAGTGTTTCAAAATCAGTGTCAATAATTTTTTCTTTCGTAAAAAAATGGAGAAGATGGTAGAGTTGAGCATCTTTAAGGCTTCCTTTCCAAGTAAATGCTCTAATAGACCTGGATTTTTGGATGTCATTTATATCCTTGATGCTTTTTACTTGTGTTGCCTTATTTTGAGTTGATAATCCAACCTCAATGTTAAATAGTAACCGTTTATTTATCTCCTGTTCTATTTGCTTTATTGATTCAAGGACTACTTTATAGCCTTTGATACTAGATGCTTGAAAAATATTAAGAAGCACTGTTAAATCCTCTTTAACTTTGGAAATATATACATGAGTAATAATGAGTTTCTTATCAGTATTAACTTTGTTGTAAAGGAAATCCAATATTATATTTGAGTTGTATTTTAGTTGCCTTTCAAGCCATTCCTCAAATGTTTCTTCTATATCAATAACTTCTCCAGTTAATTCATCAAAATGATATGTCCATAGTTTATTGTTAAATGATAAGTATTCTGGGCGTGAAATAAAGTCTCTGTAATAGTTATGAAGTTCACCTCTATGGAGGTCATAGAAATATTTAAGTGGGTGTGAAATATTTACAGTTTTTAAATTCATAATTCAAATTAATTAGTATCTGAAGATGCTGTATTGATTTTTTCTAGAGGCTTCTTGGTATTCGATAATTTATCTTTTAACTTACTCATATCATTGCTAATCTTTTTATCCACAACCTTTGCATAAATTTGGGTTGTTTTTATTGAAGTATGCCCTAACATTTTGGAAACTGTTTCTATAGGTACTCCGTTCTTTAATGTAATGGTTGTTGCGAAAGTATGCCGTGAAAGGTGGAAATGGAGGTTTTTTTCAATTTTACAAAGCGTTCCGATTTCTTTCAAATAACCATTCATTCTTTGATTTGAATAGATGGGAAGCAGTGATTCTTTATCTTGAACTAAAGGATGATCTTTGTACTTGTTGATAATTTCAATTGCTTTTGGTAAAAGGATAATCCTTGATTGAGTTCCGGTTTTCTTTCTATCTACTACTAACCAATCATTACCATCAATTCCTTTTTTAATATTTGATTGATTTAATCCAACAATATCAATATAAGCTAATCCTGTAAAACATGAAAAAACAAAAATGTCTCTAACAAGATCAAGCCGTTTTATCGTAATTTCTTTTGTTACAAGTGAATCAAGTTCTTCATCAGTCAAATAATCACGTTTAACTTCTTTAATAGTGGTTTTGAATTTAAAGAAGGGATCAGCATCCAACCAATCTTGTTCCATAGCAAAATGAACAATCCTTTTTAAATTCTTTATATACTTCATTGTAGTGTTGTGACTACAAGTTTTAGTTACTTTGAAATACTGTTCAAGGTTTGAAACAAACGCAAAATCAAGTTTTTTAAGTTGTATATCGTCTTGTGTATAGTATTCTGATAGGAAGTTTTTAATATGAGTTAAAGTAGTTTTATATCGTGTTATGGTTGCTGGAGCATAATCTATTCCAACTCTTTCATTAATCTTTTTAATGAAGTAGTTGAAAGTAGTTACTAATGTATGAACATTTTCATCCTTTCCAGTAAATCTTTTTATTATTGCAGGACCCAAAATAGTTTTCTCTTCATCAATGAGTTGCGTATGAGCTTTCTTTATTTTATTGCGAATAACATTAATGTGATGGTTAATATCTTTACTATCATCATTAGTGCCTTTTGCTTTTCCAGCTAGGCTATTCCACCTGCCAGGATCAATAAACCTTTTTATTGAAAACTCTGTACGTACACCGTCTATGGTAATTCTAAGGTAAATAGGAACCTTGCCATCTTTGCGTTTTTTTGCTATAATGGTATGAAAAACTATTCCAAAAGTTGAAGTTGTTGTCATGGTATTCTGTTTTAGGTATCCTGATTTCACAAAAACAGGATAAAATTAAAGTAAATTTATTAAAAAACAGG
>CAYWGU010000233.1:0-3451 GCA_964457975.1 uncultured Spirochaetaceae bacterium
TAATAGAAGATTCTCTTTATGATGGATCTAACTTTGAATATGTTCACTACCTAACCCAAGCAGTTAAAGCTCTACGTTTATTTGAAGACGATAAAGATTATGTAGTTCAAGAAGGACAAGTTCAAATTGTTGATGAATTTACTGGTCGTATTCTTCATGGTAGACGTTACAGTGATGGTTTGCATCAAGCAATTGAAGCAAAAGAACACATCAAGGTGCTAGGCCAAAACAAGACCTTAGCAACAATTACATTCCAGAACTTCTTCAGAATGTATGACAAATTATCTGGTATGACAGGTACAGCTGAAACAGAAAGTTTGGAATTCATGAAGATTTATAAATTGGATGTTGTTGAAATTCCAACAAACGCACCAATTCAAAGAAAAGATTATCAAGATAAAATTTATTTTAATGATAACTTCAAATTAAAAGCAATATGTGAAGAAATTGCAAAGGTACATCAAATAGGACAACCTGTTCTTGTTGGTACAATTTCAATTGAAATGAGTGAGGTAATATCTACCCTACTTAGAAAGATGGGAATTAGACATGAAGTATTGAATGCAAAGAACCATGCACGTGAAGCTTTAATTATTGAAGAAGCTGGTTCCAAAGGTGCAGTAACAATTGCAACCAATATGGCTGGTCGTGGTACTGATATAAAACTTGGTGGTAGCATTGAAAACATGGCACGAAAGGTTATTGGATCAGATTCAACACCTGAAGAGCTAGCTGTAGCTATGGAAGAAATCAAACCTAAATGGACCATTGCTTACGAAGAGGTTAAATCTCTTGGAGGTTTATACATTTTAGGAACAGAAAGACATGAATCAAGACGTATCGACAACCAGTTAAGAGGTCGTTCAGGTCGTCAAGGTGATCCAGGTTGCTCTCGTTTCTTTGTTTCTCTTGATGATTCACTCATGAGATTATTTGCAAATGATAACTTAAAGGAAACTTTAGGTAAGATTGGTATGAAGGACGGAGAAGCTCTAGAACATAAAATGTTAACAGGCTCCATTGAAAGAGCTCAGAAGAAAGTAGAAGATAGAAACTTTGAAATCAGAAAGCACCTTCTTGAATATGATGATGTATTGAACGAACAAAGAAATTTTATTTATGACAAGCGTGATGATATTTTATCTAACGAAAACATTATAGATATAGTTCTTAAGTTATGCAATGAACTAACTGATCGTATTGTTGATGATTCTTTCAAAAAGAAAGACGATGAAGAAGCAAAAGCAATTTTAGAAGGAATGGAAGGTGAGGCATTTACCCTTGTAAAACCTTTAGAAAAGGGCTCAAATAGAAAAAAATGGGAAGATTATCTTAGAAAAACAATTACAGATGAAGTTATGGCTAAGGTTGAAGTTACAACTGAAAAACCTTTCAATGATTTCCTCCGTTTCCACTATCTAAGACAGATTGATATGAGATGGCAAGATCACCTATCAATGCTTGAAGAACTTCGTGATGCAGTTGGTCTTAGATCATATGCACAGAAGAATCCTCTTGTTGAATACAAACTTGAAGGTTTTGATATTTTCAATCAGATGTTATTAGATATTGATAGATTTATGGCTCAAACCTTAATTCGTGTTCAAATTAAAGAGAAAGATGAACAACAAGAAAGAAGAGCTCCTGTAAAAACTGTTGAAAGACATACAAAAGCAGGTGCTTTTAATGATAATGTTAACAAAGCCTCAGGTCAAACCCAACGTAATAGAGGGCAACAAAACAATGAAGCTCCTGTTACAATTAAAAGGAATACACCTAAAGTTGGTAGAAATGATCCTTGCCCTTGTGGTTCTGGTAAAAAATACAAAAATTGTCATGGTAGACACCAGTAGACATAATATATATTAACTATTTTGGAGAATTGGCTGTTGCAGTTAAATTATTGCAGCAGTCTTTTTATATTTCACCAATTTGCATTTAAAATATTATCAAAAACTTTAAATATTCTAGAGCACATTTAAATTATTGCTAGTTAGAAGAATGCATAAGCATGGTTCATCTTCAATTAACATTAAGTCCGATTAAATGAGGCAATTGCTATTGCATTTATAATAAGTTCTCTACTTATTCTTTGGTTCAGATTATTAAATAATTAGCTAAATCTCTAATTATAACCAATTCCTACAAATTGTTTTAACTTGTGTCTTTTCAATGAAAGGACTATTTATTCGTAGTCCTAATAGATAATGAAAGGATTGATAATGGAGTACCATATCAATCCTTTATATTTAATTGTAAATTATACTATTAGAAGAAACTTTCAGGGTCTAGAGGTATTCCTGATTGTCTGATGGCAAAATATAGCAATGGTTGTTGCTGTTCTTCAACAATAGCTACCTCACCAATTTTATCCCCAGCTTTAACATCTTCTCCTATTTCAACATCAATATTCTTTAAGTTCATATAAACACTCTCATAACTTTCTTTATGAGCTATGATTAAGAAGGAGGTATTATCATCAACACCTATATCAAGTACCTTACCATCACTGGAAGCTTGTACATCGCCAGCACCAGAAAGAAGGATTCCTTCCAATCTTTTTCCATCATCATAAATGTTATTTTTTATTCCTTGACCATAATGAGCTACAACCTTAGAATCAATTGGACTAATAAACTTGGTAATAGATTTACTCATTGTTGGATGAAGTGCAACCTCACTCATATCTGGAATAAAGATTTTATCACCAACATCAAGCTTTGTATCACTTAAGCCATTTAACTCTTGCAAGGTTTTCCACCCCAAGGTTGGACTATATTCATTTACAATTGTTGATAGCATATCCCCTTTTTTAACAATATAATATTGACCATTTCTATCTGGCAAAGAAAGAGAGATACCCGTTGTAACTCCCGCTATATTTTTAATTGAGTTTACACTAATAATTGTTTGCACATTCAAACCATAAAGAGATGCAATGAACTTTAAAGTTTCTCCATCCATTACAATATGATCTTGAAATTGTACAGCTCCTTCTAATATCTTAGCATTTTTTGCATTGCTTAAATCTTTGGCAACATAGCTTTCTTTTACAGGTAAAACTACAGGCTTAACTGAAGCATTCTCTATATTACTTGTAGTATAAACAACGTTATCATTTGATACCTCATTGGAGTTTTCAATATTAATAGGAACCGTTGAACCTATGTTTTCTTCAGTTTTCTCTACAACAACAGTCTTTTTATCTTTATTACTGCTTGGTTGCAGAAACACAAAATAGACCAATATTGCGGCTACCATTAAAAGAACGGCAACAAAAATCACTAGAATCGTATTTTTATTTTTAGATTCTGCGTTTCTGCCATTCCGATTATTTTGATTTGGATCAATATCCATATCGAAGTTTTCTCTATTATTCATATCGACAATACCTTTACTCTACTGTACTATAAAATTGTGATGGATTCTACAAAAAAAAATAGATTTTTTA
>CAYWGU010000234.1:0-3434 GCA_964457975.1 uncultured Spirochaetaceae bacterium
TATAGTGCAAAACCCGATACAGGTGGTTAACAGATTTATTTTAATATCTCTAAAAAGGGGGGGGGTGATGTAGCGTCTAAAAACAAAATCCCAAATAGATGTGAATGTTGCTAATAGTTTCAAATAGCTCTGCACTTTTTTACATCTATATTCTAATTAGGGATAGAAAATTAATGAAAAATAAGTTTGGTACATGGGAATAACTCAATTAAATATACACATAAATTGTGCTGTGTTTCTATTTTAGCTTAAATTTTTTTTAAATTTATTCTTCCAATAATTCATTTGATACTCTTAGAATTATAAAATACAAGAAAACATTATTAAAAAAAGACATAAAATAGAATCTTATTCAATAATTAGCAACACCCTGCAATATATGATGTTATTAAATGGCATTTTCTGCTGGGCCGGAAATATAAACGTAAACTTATAAATCCACTTACATCACTAAAAAACACTCAATTTTTATATTTTGTGATTATTCCTTATCCATCTTGTAAGAGTTTATTAAAAGTACTCTTGTGTTAAAAAGAATGGTAAAGAATATTGTATTTTATACAATATCCCTTACCATTTGTTCAGTTTAATAACTATTCATATTTTTTAAGTTGCTCCTTTCCTAATATTTCTCGCATTGATGAACCTTTAACATTTATTCTAATCGAGTTGTAGGTCACTCGATCCAAGGAAGCATCTGCCACGGTTGGATCTGGAAAAATTGATTGCCAATTCTTTACTGGTATCTGAGCTGCAAATAATATTGATTGGTGATAAGTATATCTATCATCAATAACTTCAAGTAAATCTTGTGCAGAGCTTAAAGACAGGGGTTCAAGTCCGAAGTCATCAAGCACTAATAAGTCACATTTCTTAAGTTCTGTCATTATTTTTTCATATTTTGCATTTGCATATCCAAGGCTTAATTCTTTAGCCAACCTTGTAGTTCTATAATATTTTACTTTATAGCCCTGTACGCAAGCTTCATGTGATAAAGCTGACGAAATAAATGACTTACCAGATCCAGTAGGCCCTGTTATAATCATGTTTAAATGATTTGATATCCAAGAGCATGAACCATATTGTATTAGTTTGCTTTTTAATCCTTTTCTGTATTCTGTTTCCATATATTCACTTAAACATGCAGAAGTATCTCTAATACCAGAATTTTTAATTAATCTTTTTAATCTATTATCCTGTTTTTGATCCCATTGTTTATCTACTATCATTGCCATTCTCTCATCAAATGATAAATCTAAGGTAGCACCAAAGGTTTCTTGCCTTTCAATCTCGTCTCTCATTGCACCTAATCGCATATCAGCTAATTTGTTTAATGTTTGCTGTTCCATTTTTAATACCTCCTTTTTATTTATATTGACCACGAATATTTTCGTGAATAATTGGGGTTTTACCCTTAGAGCCAGATTCATTATTATCAACAGGAACTAAATATAACTTGTTCAAAATTATATTTAATATTTCTTTGGCTGTTACTGTATCTGTCTTTAACGCCCGTTTACATGCTGCTTCAACAATACTTGGTAGATGTGTATCCGCTAAATTAATGATTGAAAAACACATTTTGTAGCCCTGTTGAGGTTTATCATATTTACCAAGCCAATAATCAATAACCTTTAATGCGTTTGGACCTATTTCAGAAGCCTTCTTTTTGAAATCAGAATTATCCATGTTAATAAAGACTTTATAGTAATAATCTTTTTTTGGCATATGATCATCTGAACTAATTCTATAAATACCAGATACAGCTTTTTGATGAGTTGCGACTCTTTTGTGATTGATGTATATTTCAATTAGATTATGTCGAGCATGCAACTCGTAAGGTTTAAATGCATATTTATAGGGAACCGTGTATTCACAACCTTTATATTCTGCAGTATAGGTATTTGAGATGGTACCTATCTTTAAATCATAAATATCATAATCATTTGCAGGCAAAGGAAGTAAGTAGGGTTTATCATATTGTAAGAATATATCTTCTCTACTTACCTTTATTTTTTTATCAGAATCAATATTACGTGCCAATTCTCTTGTTAATTTGTATACATAAATATTAAGTTCTTCAAAACTGCTAAAGAAATCATGATCTTTGATTTTTTCAAGAATCCATGTTTCAGCTTCTCTAACAAATTGCTCGGCAGATCCTTTATCACGGGGAGACCTAACTCTTGCAGGTATAATTGCAACATTATAAAACATACCCATTTCACGATATGATTTGTTAAGTTGAATATCGTAACATTTACGACTTATTACAGCAGTCTTTGTATTATCAGGAACCCAACATTCAGAAATACCACCATACCATTTTAAGGCTTTAATATGAGCTTCATTCCAATATGTCTGTGACATGTGTTCACAAGCAAGACAAAAAGGATAAGAACTTAAACCTAGAGTAGTAATAAAGAAGTAGGCAGTCTTTAATTCTCCCGTATCTAGATTTTTTACACAATCAACTGTGGGTCCAACCCAGTCAATGTAGAGGTTTTGGCCAGGTTTTCTATCAATTGGTGAATAAATATAACTATTAGAAGTTTTTTTCCATTCTCGATATTTTTGATAAAAATATGAACGGCTTACATCTGTTTCACCATTAGCAAAGCATTTGCTATACATAAACCTGATATTTTTTCTGCTACCTCTAGCATTAATTTCGCCATCAACTTCTTTCCAATCTGGTAGAATAATATCAGATTCTACTTTTTCATTCGGATAAAAGATTTGATGTAATTCGTCATCATTGTATTGTTTAATAGATTCATAGTTAAACTCATGGGTTTTACATGTCTCCAAAACATTTGCAACGGTGCTTTTGCTACAACCGACGCTATCAGCGATAGCTCGTACTGATTGGTTAAATTGATACTTCAATCTAACAATTTCTTTGATCTGCATAATATTTATGCTCCTCATTTAGATCCTCCTTGAGGTAAAATTTATTTACTTCAAGGATAAATCTTATTTTAAGAAACTTAAATACTGTCCAAGTGTTGCATAATGAAGTCCACATGTTAAATAACTATGTCCATATGTTGCATAACATTGTACAAATATAAAATAATCCAGTCCAAATGTAATATATTCATGTCCCTTATTAAAATAATCCAGTCCAAATTCAAAATTGTATTGTCCAAATTCAAAATTCTACTGTCCAAATTCAAAATTTCGTTGTCCATATGCTAAAATAATATCGTCCAAATGGAAATAATCAAGTCCAAGTAAAATAGCATAGTCCAAATCAAATAATGATTTTTACAACTCAAAGAATGTTGTCCAAATCCAAAATAATGATGTCCATTCATAAAAATTACACTGTCCTTTTTAAAGTGGAACACTGTCCAAAATTAAGCATATAATGCACCAAGTGTTTATTAAAGGATTAGCTATTGTATATATTAATATAAGCTTTATTCCAA
>CAYWGU010000235.1:0-3431 GCA_964457975.1 uncultured Spirochaetaceae bacterium
GCTTGCTGTAAAACTATTTAGAGATTGTTTTTAAGTGTTTGATGCGTAACTCCTACAGTTTCCACATATTTAGCGGCTTCTACTATTTCATCTAAGGAATATATTCTATCAATTACTGCACTATAATTTCCTTTTTCTATTAGTTCCTTAAAAAACTCGATATCTTTCTTATTGTCTTTAGGAAGCGGAAACTTTACCTTTCTTTTTCTAAATAATGGAGTCAATAAAGTTAAAAATATATTCTGTCCCAAATACCCAAGTTCTGTTGAAAAATATATTCCATCTTCTTTTAATATCTTTCTGCACTTCAAAAATGAACTCTTTCCAACTGCATCAAATACTATGTCATATTTTTCATTATCTTTTGTAAAATCTTCCTTTTCATAGTCAATTACTTTTCCAGCTCCAAGATTTTTAATCAATCCTATATTTTTTGCATTACATACTGCTGTAATGTTTGCTCCAAAGTATCTTGCCAATTGTACACCGGCTGTCCCTATTGAACCAGAAGCTCCGTTTATTAATATTTTCTGATTCTTTGAAAAGTCTATTTCCCGCATGTATGCTATTGCAAGCATTAATCCATCACATACTCCGGCAGCATCTTCAAAAGAAATATTATCTGGCTTCAAGGCTATTGAGCCATTTTCACTTATACATATATATTCTGCATGTGTTCCAAATTTATTTGTTTTTAATCCAAATACTTTATCTCTTGGTTGAAAATTCTTTACATCTTTCCCTGCTGTTTCAACCTCTCCTGAAAACTCATTCCCCATAACAGTTATTTTTGGCCTTTGAATTCCATTTATCAATCTGATTATTAAAGGATACTCAGGTTTTCTGAATCCGCAATCTGTTCTATTCATTGATGAGGCAAATATCTTTACTAAAACCTCGTTATCCTTCGGTATTGGTTTTTCTATATCTTTTATTTCAATTACTTCTGGTGGTCCATATTTTGTGTAAACTGCTGCTTTCATACTTTTATCCCCTTTTTATAATTTCAATTTAAATAATAGAATTATTATATAATAGCTAAGTTGATAAAGACAGGTGACAACCTGAATATCTAATGTCACATTATTTATATATTACTGTATAAAATTAGTAACTAAAGCAGAATATGATTTATGTGCAAGAATAATTGAAGGTACAAACGTATTTGTAAAAGCTACTCGCCGTGCAAGCTATGGGCTAAATGATTATGATTATTTTGGATTGCTCATATGGTATCAAACTCATGAGAATCCCTGGAAATGGAATAACTATAATAGTGCAAAAACAATAAGAAGTTATCACAGAACAAAGACGTATAATAAGAGATTTGCTGAAGTAAGACTATATACATCTTTTAGAAATAGGCATGGAAAATAGATAGTTATTTAACCATCTATAAACCCTTATAAAAATAGTTACATTAATGTTATTAAAAACAACTTTCAGTAAAGGAAAATTTTATCCCTAGCATGTTTCTAATATCTTATACGAAAGATTTATTCAAGAAAGGTTGAAATACAACAATTTCTTCCCTTTTCCTTAGCCTCATAAAGATTTTTATCAAGCATAGTTATTAGGTCTAAATCTTTCTTTTCAGTCTTTATATAAAGAAAACCTAAACTAGTAGTAACATGAAACTCATTATTGGTAGTATTATAAAATTTCTTTTTCTCAAGATTTAGCAATAAGTCAGTACAGAGTCCATCCACTTTATTAATATCTTCTACATTATTAATTAATACTATGAATTCTTCTCCTCCCCAACGAAAGGCATCCCCTAAGATTATAAATTTTTCTTTAAGTAAGATTGAAAACTGTTGCAGAACTGTATCTCCACAAACATGGCCATAAGTATCATTAATCATTTTGAAATGATCTAAGTCAAACATCAATAATGCTGCAGGATATGAAATACTTAGCATTTGATTTTCAAACGATTGACGGTTGTATATCTTAGTCAGGCTATCATATTTAGCTAAATTTTCATATTTTTCTTTCATCAAAGTAAGATCTTGATAAGTCTTATTCTTAATTATCTCTATACAAATACCAACTAAGAAAAATGCTAAATAGGCAAGTGGAAATCTTATTAAATAAGATGCAGCGTACTCATAAACAAGTAAGCTTCTTCCTAAAGGAATCCAAAAGAAAAATATAACAGTAATAAAAACTGTTAAATTAGAGAATCTACTGTACTTTTTAGTAAGAAAATAAGATG
Source organism: uncultured Spirochaetaceae bacterium (assembly GCA_964457975.1). GTDB lineage: Bacteria > Spirochaetota > Spirochaetia > Sphaerochaetales > Sphaerochaetaceae > Pleomorphochaeta. The sequence goes on from CAYWGU010000235.1 coordinate 2,219, forward strand.
AAGAAACAGGGAAAAGAAGTGACCATATTATACCAAAGCCTTCAGGATTCCCCGAAATAAAGAAATATATAAAAAGAAATTCAATAATTAATAAGAAAAGAATTTTGGCAACTTTATATAGTTTACTATAAATATCATTAATATTATTGAATAAAAGGAAAAACCCATAATTGAGAATGGAAAAAGTTGAAGTAGCTATCATAATTGAAGATTTTCTCATTGAGAATATATTCACTACACTCATTATTGTAGAAATAATTGCTAAAACAAGCGATAAAAAGGCAAGAGCAGTTTTTTCAGTCTGTTCTGTATCAATAAAAGATTTTTCATTCAATAGATTTTTAATTTTTTTGTTCAAAAATAACATTATTAAATAGATTACTAGTATTATCCTGTTTTTTCAATTGATTTTAACTAATAACAGTAAATAAGTTTAATTTATCAGTGTCCAGAATATTCGTCCCAGTGAACTAGATAGTGCCAACTATATGGTGTTCAGACCAATATAACTCTATCTAAATTTTTAAAACTAAATAATTATACTTTTTTTCCTTCTATGAAGGAGAATTAGATTTACTTCAGTCTCAAGCTATTTATTTGCGAGCAAAATTCAAAATTTTATTTCTTAAACAGTTTTTTTTAACCACAAATCGCCTCTATAAACACCATCAGGTTTCAAACATTTCACCCTGGAATTTTAAAACTTCTAAGAATCTAATATAGTTCTAAGCGACACCTTTAATAGGTTTAGACAAAAGGAAAAAGTGGCTAAATCATAACCTTCCCTTATCCTGCTATTAGTTATGGATTTAATACAATGATTAAAGTAACAAGAATTGTTCAAATAGATTGTTCCACACCTTTTTCACCTACTTCTAGTTGCCATACATGTTAGTAATTTATTAAGACTTCACTATTTTAACTACAATAGCCTTTCCTGTCTCCCCTGTACTTCATCACTTCCTTTAAATACACCAAAATAAAGAAAAACTTGCCAGAAGAAAGGAACTAAGTTAAAATAGTAAAAATAATATCATTTATTCAAGTTGCTATGTCAATCAATACATAATGCCTTGATATATAATAAAAAAAGGAGAAACTATTCTTATTTAGATATTCAGTGTGTTTCGTCAAGTAGAAATCCATAAAAACACCACCAGTTTTCCAACATTTCACCATGGAATTTCCAGTCTTTTATCACATTACTATTTTT
>CAYWGU010000236.1:0-3397 GCA_964457975.1 uncultured Spirochaetaceae bacterium
TTTAACTGTAGAGGGAATTCCACAGTTGGTAACACAGTTTATTTTATCAGTAACAAGCAATAAATATTTTATTCTTATTCTGCTTAATGTAATCCTTTTAATTATGGGCATGTTTATGGAAGGATTATCAATATTAACAATTATAGTTCCTTTCTTACTTCCTCTTATTAAGGCAGTTGATATGGATCCAGTTCATATGGGAATAATGGTTGTTTTAAATGTTATGATAGGATTATCTACACCTCCTGTTGGAATGTCCTTGTTTGTAATTAATAAGATAGCTAGAGTGAATATGAACAAACTATTTAAAGAAGTTATTCCTTTGATAATTCCTCTTTTTGTAGTTCTCATGTTGGTTACTTTTATACCTCAAATCTCAATGGCTTTACCGAATTTCATATTTAGATAATTATCGTTTGATATTGTAAAACAATAATTATTTGTTCGTCAGAACCTGAGTATACTTGATAATTGGTGCCATTTAGGTCCATACTGAAGCCGCCTTATTTTGGGGTATATGGATTGCATATTTTTGAGAAAATTGGGCAATCCATATTTTTTTTGTATTATACATATTTTTGAAAGGATTTTAATAAATTCTACAAAATTTGCAAAAAATAAGGGCAAAATAGCGTCCGCGGAAATTAGGAAGAAGCGCTTCTTCCTAGTTTACTGGAAGATTTACACAGTTTCCTTTATTATTCATGCTTTAAAGTATTATTGCAGTTTCCCTTCCTGTATATGATTACTTTATCACTTCCGGTAAACACACAAATTTTTCTCTTAGAGTTATTTCTATTGTGATATAATTAAAACCATGATAAATTACTATAATAAAATTTATAATTTTTCTTCTTTATAGAAAAATTAGTCCTTGAAAATAGTTGTTTTTAAAAGGTTGTTAAATGTATTATAGTGAAGCTTGCATGAATTATCCTGCCATCCTTTTGCTTATTGAACCCAATACTGGGAAAATTGTTGCCGCTAATAAAAAGGCGGAAAGTACTTATGGCTATTCAATAGAAAAATTATGCACCATGAAAATTAGTGATATCAATGTTCTAAAACCAGAGCAATTAAAAGAAGAAATTAATAATGCCATGTCTGAGTTTCGCAATTATTTTCATTTTCCTCACAAAACTGCGTCTGGAAAAATACTCAATATGGAGGTAGAGAGTTATCCTACCAAAATTTATGATGATGCATATCTTTTTTCTGTAATATATCCAAGCAATGAGAGAAATGTCTTTGCCAATACAAGTCTTAATCTATTAGAAAAATCACCTGATGCTATAATGGTTCTTGATCAATCCAATAGGGTAATCAAAATTAACAAAAGTTTTGAGCGATTGTTTGGTTGTGACGAAGTAAGTGTTATTGGAGAATTTGGATACACTCTATTAAAAGATCTTAAAAAACAAAAGTATGAATATTTAATTAACGAACTATCGAATGGTAAATCTGACAATGTTACCTTTGAAGTAACTGTTGGAAATAACACCATGAACTATACTTTATCAGGTATCCCAACTTTTTATTTGAATAATTATTTTGGAGCAGTTCTTTCAATTCGAAAAGATATAAGTCAAAATACTTTTGAAGTTGCAAGGAATCTTGAACTTGAAAAAAAACTGCATGAAATTGAAAAAGCTAATTCTCAAAAAGATGATTTTCTTGCTAGAATGTCTCATGATATGAGAACACCAATGAATGCAATTCTTGGTATGGCTAATTTTGGTATTGAAGAAATAAAGGATCCAACGGCACTTAAATATTTTTCACAGATAAAAGATAGCAGTGATTATCTTTTAGCACTAATTAATGATATTCTTGATATGCAAAAACTAGAAAGTGGTGAGATTGTTTTAGAAGAAGTTATTAGCAATACTCCTCGTATTGTCCAAAAAGTAAAAAATATTATTGAATCTCGAGCCAAACAGAAAGGGATTGATTTGTGTTTTGAACTTGAATGTGAAGAGATGTATCGCTTTGTAAAAGTAGATGAAAGGCATATTCAGCAGGTATTAATTAACATTCTTAACAATGCAATCAAATATACGCCGGAGGGTGGTCGTGTTATTTGGCGAGATTTTGTTCAAGATATGCCTGATGGAAGAATAAAAGTTTCTCATGAATTTATTGATACAGGTGTAGGTATGAGCCCTGAATTTCTAAAAAAGATGTTTAATCCTTTTACTACAGAAGTAAACTCTCAATCCAAATCTGAATGTGGAAGTGGGTTAGGTCTGGCTATAACTAAAAATTTGATTGAGGCCATGGGTGGTCAAATATCCTGTAAATCAAAACTTGGAGAGGGAACTACATTTTTTCTTGAAGTCTTGTTAACTCCAGCTACTGAAGATGAAGTTAGTAATTTCTTAAAAAAGACTGACGTCCAAAAGGGAATAAATGTTCTTAAAGGAAAGAAAATCTTGATATGTGAGGATGTTGAAATTAACATCATGATAATAAAGAAACTGCTAAGTGTTTATGGTTGTGAAATTGATACAGCTCGCAATGGACTTGAGGGTGTAAATTTGGCTCGTGATAACAAATATTGTGCCATTTTAATGGATATTAGAATGCCTGTTATGACCGGTTTAGAAGCTGCAAGAGAAATCAGAAAATTCAATTTAGATGTTCCAATTATTGCACTTTCAGCAAATGCTTATTTGGAAGATATAAAAAAATCACTATCTGCTGGAATGAATGCACACTTAGCAAAGCCTATTGTCAGAGAACAACTCTATTCGACACTTACTTCCTTTATAGACTGATAATAACACACCATAAGATATCTTATTAAGCATTAACAATCTAGATGATTTTGTTTGGTAAACAATTAAATATTAAACAGACCTTGTATATTTCTAAGGTCTGCTTTTATCTAAGGTTTGCTGGTTATTTATAGTTTTGAGTATCTTGTGGCGGTTAACTAATAAAGAATGTATGTTTTATTTTCCATTTTTTTAACTTTATATTTACCCAGAACCCATAGATTCCGATGGTAATAATTGTAAGAATTAACCATTTAATCCAAGAGCCAAAAAGTCCCATAGCTGTTCCATCAAAGCTAAGACGATTACCATTAATTATAGTATGTTCTGCTTCCCATTTGTAAATCATGCATACTGACCATGGGTAACAGATACCTAGGGTTAAAGTTGTAATAAGAAGTCCTAGTATACTCCAACCAATAAGTTGAAGTAATCCTCCATCGAATTTGCTTTCTTGCATTTGTTGTTCCTTTTTATTGTGAATTATTATAATATTTATAAAATATCTCAAGAAAATAAACAAGTAATTTAACTTGTAATTATGAAAAATAATCATGAAAAAAATATAATGGTTAATTGTAAAACTAAATGCAACTAAAAGCATGTTTGGAAAAGTAAAT
>CAYWGU010000237.1:0-3392 GCA_964457975.1 uncultured Spirochaetaceae bacterium
AACGACAGAGCTCCAAGATCATTCGGTAACCGTGACAACGATAGATCCTCAAGATCTTTTGGTAATCGTGATGACAATAGAGATTCAAAAAGTTCTTATGGTCGTGATAACGATAGAGGACCAAGAAAACCTTTCGGTGGAGATAGCGATCGAAGAGGCTTTAGAGGTGATGATAAAAGAACCTCAGATCATTCTAGTAATGGTGGTGCTCGTCGTTCTGGCAACAGTCCTAAACCTTATGGCTTTGATAATGTTAAAACAACTAGAACTAGAGGAGAAGGCGAAAGTACTGGTTTCTTTTGGTTAGCAGGAAATGATAAGAAAGATAAATAAATAATTATATTTTCTAATATACTTAAATATAAAAATAGGTGGATTCTATAGGGGTCCATCTTTTTTTGTTAAATATCCTAAGCCCCTTAAAATGATAAAACAATTCAGGATTAAGAGGATTCACTAAAACGATGAAAAAAATTCAAACTGAAAAATAGATAATTTAAATTTGAGTAGACTAAATTTTATAGCAATTCAAATATTTACCACTTTTAGGTAATGCCCTTTCCTTTTGAGTTAATTTCATAATTATCAATAAATGACCCTTTATTTTTTTACACTTCTTGACAACTTTTTTTTCCAACTTTGGTTAATCCACAATTGAACAAAACTGATATCTCACACCAGAGTAGCATTATACATCCTCTATACTGATTACCAGGTAAAGCCTATACTTTCCTTGCAACTTTAGAAAGAACTTCTATAGACATTTATTATACTGTTCGTAGAACTACATAACGTTATAACAAATATAGAAGTATTAGCAAAAAATGAAAATTTTAATAGATATATTTCAAATAGCAAATACAGAAGATTGAAAACAAGGATTTGTGGTAATAAACCATGATCACAGTAAAACTAAACTTGTTGCATTGAATGGAGATACTCAATTTGATGAATTATAAGACTCCAAATATGATATTAAAATTTATAAATCCCTTTATCCATATAAGACAGCTATACCCTATTTGCCTATTAACTCTTATAAAATAAAAGATTTAAATGCTTTTTGCATTAACACCACTAGCCAATATATTAAATTACCAATGCTTGCATATTAAAAAAACTTACTAAATTATATTTTATCAGCATAGCTTATTATAAACGCAAATATTTTTAAATATAACATCTTCCTATTATTCATGGAGATGGTTATAAAAAGGACAAAGAAGCATTGTAATATTTCATACAATGCTTCTTTGTTAATATATAATTATATTCAATATATTATTTGACAGGGTATTTTGCTATCAATATATCATAAAGAGAATCTTTCAAAGTAGCTTCTTTAGCTGATACAAGTTTTCCCATATCAAATCCATGTTCACCATTATATAGTGCTGAATCAGTTGCTATTTTATAAGTTGCATCTTTATCAATATACTTTTTACCTAATTTAACACGAAGAATACGATTACCTACCTTAGCATACTTATTGTATATTACACTTAAGTCTGTTTGAGTGAAATATCTACCACCTTCTGGAAGTGTTGCATAACCAACTTCTAATGCTGCATAAATTTGGGCACCAGTCATTTCTGTTAAGCAAAGAGTTGTATTAGACTCTATTGCTGCATTAATATCTTTGGTTGATACATAACCCTTTTCAATTGATTGTGTAAATGCACCACCACTAACAATAGAAGCATCAACTCCTTCAAATTCTGTTAAGCCTGTTACAAAAAACTTAGCCAATGAAGATTTTAGTTTAATAGAATTTACAGCTGATAATGAGTAAGGTAAATTAGCTACAGGTTCTGATAGGATTGCATCAACAGCATCTTTTTGTAAAGAAATATATGAAGAAACCTTTGAATCTTCTGGAATGTTAGCAATACCATAAGCAGATGCTAAAGCACTGTTTACAGGATCATTTACATCTTTTGCCATAATATCAATTGGAGCAACTAATGTAACTTTACCTTTTTTTACAACAACATCCACAACACCTACTTCAGCCATATTAGCTTCTGTATTAACAATGGTAGTCCCATTTATAACTGTGCCATTTTTAACTTGACTATTTGAACCGTCAATAAACAAATCAATTCCATTTAAATTTTTACAAATATAATCGCTAGAAACTGTATCCATTGAACCAACTACAACAATATAATCAGCGTATTGAGCGGCAATATCCAAAGCATATTGTGCATTTTGAATTACTGTATCACTATCAAAAGTGAAATCAACACCCTCTTGTACAAAAGGACTGGTTATACCAACAACACAAACCTTGAATCCATTAAAGTCATATAATTGATAAGGTTGGAAAGGAAGATATTCTTCACTATCTAATGTATTAGCAGATAAAACTTTTAAATTCGAATTATCTTTTGCCAATTTAGCTGCATCTAATAATGCAGTATCACCAAAAGCATAATCCGTAAATTGTGGTACAAAAACATCATACCCTAGCATATATAATAATGCACCAGAAATTTCGCCTTCAGTTTCATTATTAACAATAGAACCAGATAGAGCATTACCTGCATCTATGAATAAAATATTATTTGTTAAGCTTCTTGCAGCTTGCATCATTGTTGATAATTTTGCATATCCAATACTATCTGATGATGAATCACCTGTTCCATTTACGTCGGAAGTATGAACAATGAAAAGATCAAAAACAGGATAATCTGCATCACTCTTTACAATTGGGTTAATACCTAATGGATATTCAATTACTTCTACTACAGGAGCTTCTTCAACTACTACAGGAGCTTCTACTATAGAAACAACCTCTAAAACTGTTTCTTCAGCAGGAATCACTTCTACTACTGGAGCCTTTTCTGTAACTGTTTCTTCAACTGGAACAACTAGAATTGATCCGTCACCTTTAGGCTGAGCAGCCTCTTTTTCAGGTTGAGCAACAGTTGGTGTTTCTGCAGCACTTTTGACCTTTGTTGATGTTGTTGAACATCCAACTAAAGAAACGGCTAATAGTGAAATTAATACACCTGTCGCTAATTTACTTATTGAAAAACTTTTCACGGTTTTTCCTCCTAAATTTAATATCGTTGTATTTTTTATTATTAATACAACTAATATTTATATAATAAGAAAAAAAATATTGAAATACAATAGGTAAAAATAATACTTAGTCCTTATTTATGAGTTTTTATTCTCAAATTCACTAAGTTAACTAATTTAATTTCCAGAACTTAAATAATACAAATCTATATAGTCAGTTATTTTATACAACTAACTTATTAATCCATATAAAATTACCTATTAAATAATTAGCCATTCTACAAATAATTTATAGAATTTTTAGTCAAAAAAATCAAAAGAAGAGCACCATCAAATTAATGACAATGCTCTTTTAATTATTTGAA
>CAYWGU010000238.1:0-3354 GCA_964457975.1 uncultured Spirochaetaceae bacterium
AACACAGGATCTGAACGAATAGCTGAATGGCTTACTGAATTAGCAGTTGAAAACGGATTTGATATTGCTGTAGTAAGTATTCCTGGTGGAGAGCTTACAATCCGTCTTGTTGCTGATAAGAACAATAGTCTTGCTGATGTTGTTTTTGGTTTAAGCAGTGTTGATTATGAAAAGTTAAAGAAAGAATCTTTACTTAAAAAATACAGACCTACATGGGCTGATAATTTTGATACAACAGTAATGGGTGACTCTGAAGGTTATTACTATCCAATTGTTGTACAACCACTTGTATTGATTTACAATACAGATATGACTGATGCACCATCTGATTATCTTGATTTATTAAGTCCACAATATACTGGTAGATACAGCATATTCCAACTCTCTGGTGGAACAGGTAAAACCATCTTTTCAAGTATTCTTATACGTTATGCAGACACAAAGGGGGTACTTGGAATTTCTGATGAAGGTTGGGAAATTGGTAAGCAGTTTATTCAAAATAGTCACATGAACATGGAAGGTGAAGATTTTGTTGGTGATGTTATTGATGGTAGTCGCCCAATGTCTGAAATCTGGGGTAGTGGAGTAATACAGAACCAAACAGAACGTAACTATAAATTTGGAGTAATGGCTCCTTCTATTGGTGTTCCTTATGTTGTAGAACAGGTAGCTATCTTATCAACAACAGAAAAAGAAGTACTTGCAGAAAGCTTTGCTAACTGGTTTGGTTCTACTGAAGTACAAAAAGCTTGGAGTGAAAAATTTGGTTCAATTCCTGCTGACCCACAAGCAATGGAAGGTGTATCTGAAGATATCAAAGAATTCATGGGTAAAGTTCACCCACAAGATATGGACTGGGCACTTGTTGCAAACAATCTTGATGCTTGGATTGAAAAAGCAGAACTTGAATTCGTTTTATAAAATTTATAATAAATAAGGGAATGGATAATAATCCATTCCCTACTAAATTAGGAGTATAGAGGTGATTGATTTTAACAATGTAGAAATTTCATATGGAGATTTCATTGCAATAGAAAACTTAAACTTATCAATTAATGAAGGAGAGTTTTTTACTTTTCTAGTCCCTTCAGGTTGTGGTAAAACAACCACTCTACGTTCCCTAGTTGGTTTTCTAACCCCATCAAAGGGATCAATAGTCGTTGATGGAGAGGATATCACTCATGCTCCTGTTGAAAAAAGAGGAATAGGAATGGTTTTTCAAAGCTATGCTCTTTTTCCAACAATGAGTGTATATGAAAATCTAGCCTTTGGATTGAAGGTTAAAAAACTTTCTAAAGAGGCAATTGATAAAAAGATAAAAGAAATATCCAAAACAATTGAAATTAGTGAAGAGCAACTTCATCGTAATGTTTCAGAACTTTCTGGTGGACAGCAACAGAGGATTGCACTAGCTAGAGCAATAATATTGGAGCCCAAAATTCTTTGTCTTGACGAACCTCTTTCAAACCTTGATGCAAAACTTCGAGTTGGAATGAGGATGGAATTAAAAAGGCTTCAAAAAAGTCTTGGTATTACCACTCTTTATGTTACACACGATCAAGAAGAAGCTCTAACTTTATCTGATAGGATAGCTGTTTTTAATAATGGATATGTTGAACAAGTTGGAACACCTTCTGAGATATATAATAAATCCAATTCTGAATTTGTATGTGATTTTATTGGTGATATTAATAGACTAAAAGCATCAATTTTAGAATTGATAAATAAATCTGCTAATACAGATTTTGATATAGAGAGAGAAGGTTTTATTAGAATTGAAAGACTTGCTATGAAACCCTCTGAAGGTTTTGTTAAACTCCCATGTATTGTAAAAGACTTTGAATTTAACGGAATAATGACTAAATATTCTCTTGAATGTTTTAATCAAACAGTTAAATTTATTGAAGTTAACGATGGCCATAATTTATTAAACATTGACTCATCAGTAGATATCTATATAAATCCAAAAGATATTATGCAATATAATAAAACTAAATAGAGGATATAATGAACAAACAGAAAAAGAATATAAATATAGGTTCATTATTGGTGAAAGTAGCTTTAATCTATTTAATTGTTGCCTTTATACTTTATCCAAACATTAACCTTCTAATCAGTGTCTTTTTAAAAGATGGGCACTTCTCAACATCTGCTTTCCATAAGATAATAAAATCTTCTAGAGCCTTAAAAAGTATGTCTAATAGTTTTATTTTAGCAGTATCAATGGTATTAACTGTTAATATTGTAGGAGTCCTAGTAGTTTTATTAACTGATTACTGGAAAATAAAAGGTGCTACTTTTCTTCGTTTATCCTACATGAGTACTCTTGTTTATGGTGGAGTTACTCTTGTTACAGGTTATAAGTTTGTATATGGATCTGATGGAATATTAACCAAGTTTTTAGTTAAAATACTACCTAATCTTAATCCAGAATGGTTTACTGGTTATTGGGCTGTAATATTTATTATGACCTTTGCCTGTACCTCTAACCATGTTATATTTTTTTCTAACGCAATAAAGGGTTTAGATGGACATGTAATTGAGGCTGCTAAGAATATGGGAGCAAAGGGATCAACAATTTTCTTCAAAATTGTTATGCCAACTCTAAAACCAACTCTATTTGCAATTACCATTCTAACCTTTTTAACAGGTCTTAGTGCAATGAGTGCTCCTCTAATTGTTGGTGGAACATCCTTTCAAACAATTAATCCAATGATTATTACCTTTGCAAAGAGTCCTTACTCTAGAGAACTTGCAGCTCTACTTGCTGTATTCCTTGGTTGCTCAACTGTAATATTACTGATGATAATGAATAGGGTTGAAAGAGGTGGAAACTATATCTCGGTCTCAAAAACAAAAATTAAACTTGAAAAACAAGAAATCACAAATCCCATTGCTAACCTCTTAGCTCACATAATTGGATATTTTATGTCAATAATTTACCTTATTCCAATTCTATTGGTTATAATATTTTCGTTCTGTGATTCTGTTTCAATTAAGACTGGTAATATTACATTATCATCTTTTACTTTATATAATTACATTAGATTTTTTACTCAATCAAATTCCTTCAAACCTTACCTTGTAAGTATTATTTATTCTCTTTTAGCAGCAGTTATTGTTGCTATCATATCTATTGTTGTTGCACGTATTGTAGTAAAGAGTAAATCTAAATGGAACATCTTCTTTGAATACAGTGTTATAACTCCTTGGCTTCTACCTGGAACCTTTGTGGCGTTAGGCTTGATGATGACCTACGATACTCCAAGATGGATTATTAACAATAATGTTTTAATTGGAACTCTAGTTATAATGCTAATTGCTTATGTCGTTGTTAAATTACCTTTCACATAT
>CAYWGU010000239.1:0-3350 GCA_964457975.1 uncultured Spirochaetaceae bacterium
CAGCATGAGTCACACTGTAAACTCCTAATAGAGTTGTTTTAAAGCAGCAGACTCTACTATATTAAAAGATTTTCCTTTCATAATTTGGTAACCAATACATCCCATCTTTCCTATGAAAAGAATTTCACTCAATTATTACAATCCATATAAAAGACAGAAAAAAATAGGCGGCAACTTTAATATAACTAAGACCTCTTTTTAAAGAAAAAATTATGGGATAAATATTAGCATAATATCAAATCACCAGGGGTTCCTTGTATTTTTAATAAAACTTATACGTCTGCTAATTCCCTCATTTGTAGTAAATTACATCAGGTTTTAATAAAGGATCGTTAAATGCCTCTCCCTTTTATATTGAATTAAAAGGTATTCTTAGAGTAAACTTGATAAGTGCACAGGTACAATAACCAGTATAATAAAAAAACTAAGAACAGTTTTAAATAATGGGTTTTTATCTTCTTACATAAAAGCAAGTGGTTTTAAAAACTATTGACATAACTTGCATTTGTAAATACCATTGAAATATAAAATGGGGGAGAATTACTACAATGTCTAAAAAAATATTACTAACTTTATTATTATTTTCAAGTCTGTTTGTGAATATTTTTGCAGTACCAGCTCCTGCTGTATTCAATGCTAATTTAAACACAGTTGTGAACTCCATACCCTACACTCTTGCATTGAAATATGCTGATACAACTTATAATAGTGAACCAATAGTGAATGGTACTTTTAATGATGAATTTACCAGTTTGGTATTTACTGTAGAATTATCAGATGGAAATGAACTATCAGACTTGCAATTTACCATAAAGATTATACCAGGAACATTCATTAGAGTGATAGAAAATGAGGGAGATGAATATTTTGATACACAATTCAAACCAACTCCAACACTAGAGACTTTATTTCCAATATCATCATCATTTTATGATGCTAATAATAAGATATTATCAATTACTTCAATAATCATCCCAGCAGGTAAAAACACTGTCCAACCTATAGCAAAATTCTACTTAGGTTGGGATGCAAATGATGAAAGTTTACCACAAGTAAATTATGGTACATATTTAAGTACAACAACTGTGGAGTACACCACAGAAGTAATAACTAGCTCATCAAGTTCTTAATATTCACAAGTTATTTTTTATTTTAGAAAATAAGCAAAAAAGGAAACAACGAACAAAAGAATTTTATCATTATTAATATTATCAATGCCTATTTGTTACTATAGTTGCTTACCCAGTTGTTGTTGGTACCACTTCCCCAATGGAAACATCTAAAACAAATATGATAGTAAGAATAACAAGAAGAACCTTATGCTGTTATCATTCAATACAGTGATACCAATTTAACTAAAACTACCAGCTCTGATTTGAAAGTATCAGGAGAAGAATACAAACTCACCAAAACAGCAACGACTCAACCTTTCTTTGTTAATTATAGTTCTGGTATCTGTAATAAGGATCATGGGTTTATTATTGAAATAAAATTAAATGAAATGAATTTATAGGTGAAGATTATCTAGACAATAAAATCTATACAGCTATTTACCCTAATATAGAATTGATTATTCTACACAATTAGAACCACTGTTCTACAAGAAGAGAACCACCAATATCGTAGAAGATACCACCTGTTTTAGTGTCTGAATTCTATTTATGAAGTTTTTCTAACATGTTTGTTTTTTACCTAGTTAAATTTATTACGTTATAGATGATACAATCAGTAACTGCTTTATCCAGAAGACTAGATTCTAAATGATTTTGGAGTATAGCCTTCAGGCTTCGCAGATTCTAGCACATTGCTTATAAGTGATATTATACCTGTAAATAACCCATAACATTTGCTGGTCAGTGTTCTGTGAGCAATTGGCGAACCATTTGACTCTACCAAGGTTTCTTAGCAACGTGTTTCATTCCTGAAAATTTGAATTAAACTAACAGAGTCTGCAATAAGAATAAAAGCAGGATCCTTTCGATAAATTACCATTAAACCCTGATTTTTCTTGCTTATTTTGGATCCTAGAAGGATATTTCAACAATATTTAGAATAGCTATTTTACTGGTTCTCTTTACGATGTTTTTCCTAATTGTGTCAGTATTATTATCGATATTGATGGTTCCCATTGGATATAATTTATGTAAAATGGTTCTTTTGATTGATATTCAGTGGTTCTAAAGATAGATATTGCATTTATCTTATGAACGATATAAATTGGAACTTAACCAGTATTATAATAGATATCACCGGTATTCTAATGTATATTAATCCTTAATTTTTGGTTCTCTAATAGATCTTTAGGTGGTTCTCTAATAGATCTTTAGGTGGTTCTCTAATAGATATAAAAGAATAAACCCCCTAGTCTCGAATCGATATTTTTATTAAATTTGTAAAATCTAACATAGATATTAGTGGTATTATTGAAAACATTTCTACCAGTATTACTGTTATTGCTAATGATATTATTTGTAAAAAGGGGTGGTATTATTAATGATATTACCGGTGCTATTGAAAATAATGTTATATTTATTAAAAAAATAGGCGAACGGTAGTCTTAACGATATTGCCGGAATCATTCAATGCGAATACTCATAGAATCCTATAAGGATTATCATTATTCTTTTAAAACGATCTTATAGCTAAATCTGCTACAATGAACCATTATCAGGGTGGTGCAACTGATGCAAAACATATTGGAGCCTTCCTATTTTTCTTGGGAAGATAATGATGGATTGGATGTAGGCACCTATACAAGCACAAATACAATTCATATTACTTCAGAAGATATTATTGCACCCCGAGTTTATTAAAATTAGAATAAGTAAAATTAAAAGTTCATAATTCAATTCCTCTATAATCATATAGGAGCCCTATTATTACAGAGTATTTTTGCAAATATTTAAGAAATAAATCATTTGGAAAAACTTTTAGTTCTTCATTTATCAATTACACTTATATTAGAATTATACCGTAAGTAACACTCTATAAATTGATAACACGATAAAATATAAATTTATATAACAAAATGTATGCTTTATTTATGTTCAACTTCTTACTTTTTATAAAAATAATAAATTTTTTTTATTATTTTTACTTATATTATGCATTTTTTTTATTATAAATAACCTTTCTAAAAAATGCAAAAATGATATTTAGGTTTAACTTGATAGTTATACCAATAACATATTCCTAAATTATTTTCTTGTTCATAAAAGAATTATAATTATTTAATTTATTTAGAACACAACCTCTAACCTGTACCTATAGAAAGAAGAATCACTCTTGACATATGTTAAACACTAACAGATAATAAAGTGTGTCTTAGAGAAATTGACTTTAAAAATTAT
>CAYWGU010000240.1:0-3303 GCA_964457975.1 uncultured Spirochaetaceae bacterium
TTAAAAAAGTTCAAAATGAACGCTTCAATAAAATTGGTGTATCCTTTGAACAATCCAATGTATATAGCAAGTTAACTGCCCTGGAAAATCTTAAGTATTATGCAGATCTTTTTGATGTTCCAACCAGAGATCCCCATGAACTTCTAAAATTAGTTGGTCTTGAAACTCGAGAAAATGATCGAGCTGGTGAATTCTCAAAAGGAATGAAACATCGATTAACCTTCGCTAGATCTATGATTAACAGACCTGAACTGTGGTTCCTCGATGAGCCAACAACAGGCCTGGATCCAGCAATTGCAGCGATAATAAAAGATATCATTCGTTCTGAGAAGGCTAATGGCACAACATCATTTCTTACTACACATAATATGTATATTGCAGATGAGCTATGTGACCGAGTTGCCTTTATCATAGACGGCGAAATTAAGCTTATCGACACACCCAAAAATCTGAAACAACAATATGGCAAAAAATTGGTGGAAATTGAGTATGTCAAAGAAGGGAAAATATGCAAAGAAACTTTAAAAACAGTTGATGACAGTGATAGAAAAAAAATCGCAGATATTATTAAGTCATATAGCATACAGACATTGCACTCCAAAGAAGCAACCTTAGAGGAAATTTTTATCCAAGTAACAGGCAGAGGGCTAATTTAGATGAAAATAGTAAGTACCTATGTAAAAGAAATGAAGATAGCCTTTCGTGGATTTTACGTTTACATTGAAATTTTTGTTGCAATCATTGCTTTAATAATCTTGTTGGTTGCCGTAAAAGAAAATCCCGAAGGCAAATCAGAAGAATATCTATACAATGATATTCCTAGTGAAATTCTCCAAGATCTCTATGAAAAAGATATCGAAAAAGGGAGTATTCGTTTTATAGAGGATACAGAGTTAACAATCAAACCAGGTGTTTTTACTGTATTGAATAAAGATACTGGATTTGAAGAGACTTTTGAATATAAAGAAGAAAAAACAGTCATTGCTAAGACATATCAAAAGTTAAATACAGATACTGGTGAAGTCAAAGGAAAAGCCTATGTTTTAGAGAACGAAGAAGACATGATTCGTTTATCTAACAGTACAGGTAAGGTTGGTGCAACCACAACGATGGATGCATCTGGTAATTTTTCTTTTAAGTATTACTTACAAGGTTATGAAACAAAAAGATATTCTGATGTATTATATTTACTTCACACATTTTCAGAGGATGATATTAAGGCTGCAATGGATCAACAGACTACTAGAAAAATAGGTGGCTCGGGGAGACTTAACAACCGTGAGGCTGTAGTCCCAATATTTATTGCATTTTCTGGAGCACTGATGAGTTTTTTCATTATCATGTCTTATGTATTTTTGGATAAAAGCCAAGGAGTTATTAAAGCTTTTGCTGTGACTCCATCATCGGTGTGGAAATATCTTTTGAGCAAAATATTGGTCATGCTAACAACTGTTTTGATTTCATCAAGCATTGTTGTTATACCTATTATGAAACTTAAGCCCAATTACTTATTACTTTTCTTATTTCTTATTGCATCAACATTTTTATTTTCCTGTTTTGGCTTATTGATAGCAAGCTTTTTCGATAATATAAGCAAAGCCTTTGGTGTATTGTATCTCACTATGATTGGATTAATGTTACCGGCTTTCTCTTACTACATTAGTAGTTTTGATCCACTTTGGATCAGATTTTTACCAACTTACCCAATCTTAGAAGGATTTAAAGGTATTATGAAAGGTCAAGCAGATGTGCCCTATATATTAACCTATACATTAGTATTTTTAGTTGGTGGCGGGATTCTACTTGCCCTTGCTAATTTCAGATTTGAAAAATCACTGACAGTATAAGGAGGATGACAAAATGTTGAATAAAATTATTAGAATTTTTCGCAAGGATTTGAAGATCACAACAAGAGATTCAATGCTCATATATATTATTGTCATCCCAATTTTAATGGCAGTCGGTATATTATTATTTGCACCAGGGATCTCAGATAGTTCTACAAAATTTGCAATGCTAGAAAATGATTCCTCAGAGTATATTGAGTATATACAAAATTATGCTCAGGTAGAACTTTTTGATAGTATGGATGAATTAGAAAGACGGGTTCTAAAGCGTGATGATGTTACTGGTATTATACAAAATGGTAGCAGCTTTGAAGTTATAGCTGAAGGTAATGAAGATCCATCAGCAGTTATTATGTCAGAGACAATTAATGCCTTGTATGGACTTGGTGCAACTAGAGAAAATACAACGGCTGAAATTTTATCCTTAAAGAAAAGTGTTCCACCAATTAAAACAAATTTGGTCAACATGCTCATCTTATTGGTTATTATGTTAGCCGGTATGATTATATCTCTCGGGATTGTTGAAGAAAAATCAGACAATACTATAAGTGCAATGAATGTATCTCCGGTTTCACAAAATAATTTCATCATAGGTAAAAGTCTCTTAGGCGGCCTTGTTGCACTAGGGAGTATCATAATATCATTACTGATTCTTGGTTATTATGATATCAATTGGTTCATGATTATTCTTGTTGGTTTAACTACAATGATCCTAACCATGGTTGTTGGATTCTTGCAAGGTATAAACTCAAGTGATGTTATTGAAGCTGCAGCAGGCGTCAAGATGCTGATGTTACCAATTGCCGGATCTATAGCAGGGTATGAGTTGTTATCTGCTAAATGGCAATGGACAATGTACTGGAGTCCTTTTTACTGGTCTTACAAAGCCAATGATATGATTCTTTCAAAAAATGCCCAGTGGAGTGAAATTCTCCTATATAGTGCAATTGTTTTTGTTTTATCTATGGTTATTTATTTTGTATCAATACCTAGGATCAGAAAAGGTCTTAGTCAATCATAATTTATCTAAAAAAGGAGTTTTTACTATGGCAATTGGTTATTTATTAGGCGGTATGTTTTGTTTGGCTTATATGGCCTTGGTAGGTTACTTTGGTGGAATTAAGCAAACACCTTGGATA
Source organism: uncultured Spirochaetaceae bacterium (assembly GCA_964457975.1). Taxonomy (GTDB): domain Bacteria; phylum Spirochaetota; class Spirochaetia; order Sphaerochaetales; family Sphaerochaetaceae; genus Pleomorphochaeta. The sequence continues at coordinate 2,987 of CAYWGU010000240.1, forward strand.
CTGAAGCAAGTTAAATTCAAACTCGGTAAGAATATGTCAGATAAGAAAGCTGCATTCATATGTCTTGTTTTTTCTGGATTGATGGGTGCCGGGGGTCTTTTCTTATTAATATTCGGAGCCACTAGATAAGGATTTGTTTAATAATTAACAAGCTTCAGTAGGAGCTTGTTTATTGTGTTTTATATGGATAAAATTAATTTTAAAAGATAATAAATCCTTAACTATAAAAAAAATTTTATTAGGAGATACATATAATGAAAGTTCTAATTTTATATTATTCTAAAACAGGTCACACCTTAGAAGCTGCAAATGCCATA
>CAYWGU010000241.1:0-3292 GCA_964457975.1 uncultured Spirochaetaceae bacterium
ATATATACTTTTAGTAGTTATTTCTATTCTTTTTAGAACTAAAATTTCTATTTTTGTTGTTAGAACTCCTATTTTCAGGTCTTCTATCTTCTCTAAGAGGTGCGATGAATTCTCTTTTCTCACGCCTCATATTGTTTGGTCTTAGAACTTTGATTAAATCAGAGCGTCCTGCTTTTATCAAAGCTTCTTTTACTAGAGCTGAATTCTCAGGTTTGTTAAACTGTAGAATAGCCCTTTGAAGATGTCTCTCTCTTCCCTCTGGAATATATACCTTTGCAAAGTTTCTTCCTTCTCTAGGATCTAGTCCTGTATAATACATGCAGGTTGAAACGGTTCCAGGAGTTGGATAGAATTCTTGTCCTTGATCTGGAACAAATCCAACAGATTTAGCATGAAGAGCCAAATTTATTGCACTTTGTAGAGTGGAGCCTGGATGAGCTGCAATAAAGTAAGGGATGGTATATTGCTTCAAGCCAAGATCATCATTAACTCTTTTGTATTCCTCAATGAAATCAAGATAAATATCAACTGTAGGTTTTCCCATAATATCGAGTACCTGAGGGTCTACATGCTCTGGAGCTATTTTTAATTGACCTGATACATTATGTTCTATTAGATGATGCATGAATTTATCACGAGTTTTAGGACTTGCTACTTTCATCAAGTAATCAAATCTAATACCAGATCTAATGAATACCTTCTTAACTCCAGGAACTGCTGCTACAGCATCAAGAATTTCCAAATAGTGCTCATGAGAATCAAGTAAATTAGGACAAGGTTCTGGAAAAAGACATTGTCTATTATCACAGGGACCGGAGGTTAATTGCTTTTTACAAGCAGGGCCTTGGAAGTTAGCAGTAGGTCCGCCAAGATCGTGAATATACCCTTTAAATTCTTTCATTTTGGATAAAACAGTTGCTTCAGCTACCAAGGATTTTTTTGATCTTATTTGAATCATTCTTCCTTGATGTGCTGTAATTGCACAAAAAGAACATCCCCCCAAACAACCTCTATTACTTGTAATTGAGAACTGTACTTCCTTAAGAGCCGGAACACCACCATCCTTATCATAATCAGGATGAGCCAATCTAGTATAAGGGAATTCATATATCTCATCAAACTGAGCTGGAGTTAATCTTGCAGGTTGTGGATTTTGAAGAACATATCTATTATCTGCCCTTTGTAAAATGCATTCCGGACGCATTGGATTTTCATGTACAGATTGTATATGAAAAGCCTTAGCATAAGCTTTCTTGCCTTCTTCTGTTGGCGTGTTTGATTTTTTATCACGCTCAGCTGTCTCTTCAAATGTAGGAAGTTCAAAAATTGGATAGGTGATATTTGAAAGGATCGTATCCTTTTTGCTCTTATCGAATGAAATCAATGTACCAGCAATGTCAGTCATTGTTTTAATTGATTCACCTTGGCTTAATCGATCAGCAATTTCTTCTGTTTGAAGCTCACCCATTCCATAAACAAGTAAATCAACTTTGGCATCCAAGGTAATAGGTTTTCTAATTTTATTGTTCCAAAAATCATAATGAGCAAAACGACGAAGAGATCCTTCAAGTCCACCTAAAATGATAGGAACATCCTTACCAAAGGCCTGTTTGGCTCTATTTGAATAAGTAGTTGCAGCTCTATCTGGTCTAAATCCAGCTTTTCCGGCTGGAGAATATTCATCATTGGATCTTATTTTATTGTTACTGGTATAATGAGCTACCATTGAATCAATGTTACCGGATCCAATCATGCAACATAATTTAGGAATACCCATTTTTAGGAAATCATCACAATTATCCCATCTAGGTTGTGCTATAATACCAACCTTATATCCTCTATTTTCCAAAAGTCTTCCAAGCATTGGAATACCAAAGCTTGGATGATCTACATAAGCATCTCCACTTATCATTACTATATCTAATTGATCCCAACCACGACGAGTCATGTCTTCGCGGTTTACAGGTAGAAATAAATCTCTATTAACAGGGTTTTCTTTTTTCATATGACTATAGTATATTAATAGTAAATCTAGTATCAACAGTAACACAATATTTAAGAGTATCTTTTCTCGTAGTATTTAATTTTAAATCAAATTCTGTTAATCTGCACTCATGAAAATATCAATAATATCAGTTGCAATCGAAATGGAGAATTTATCTTTTCCACTTGGTGCATTATGTGTAGAAACAGCTCTTCGTTCAGAAGAAGAATTAAAAGACATTGACTTCAATACCGTACTTTTCTCCCTTGAAGATACTCCTCAATCTGCTGCTCTACAAACTAAAGATTCTAAGGTTGATATTATTGGATTGTCAATTTATTTATGGAATCGTGACTGGTACGATAAATTTATTGAAGAATTGAATACCATTGCTCCTGAAATTAAAATATTTGCAGGTGGAACTGAAATAAGTGCTAACTATAAAAGCTTTGATGTTAATAAATTTATATTCATGACTGCAGGTGAAGGTGAAGCCACCACGCCTGTTGCTTTGAAACAATACTTAAAGAATGAAGAAGTAAAAGGAAATGGTATAATGAGTACAGCCAATCCTATTTTCTCCTATGCTTCAGTACTCAGTCTTAATAAATTAGACTCTCCTATACTTACAGGCGTTTGTGATCCGTTTCTATCTGAGGGATGTTCAATGCTTTGGGAGATGACTCGGGGTTGCCCCTTTCACTGTGCATTTTGCTTTGAATCAAAGGGATTAAGATCCGTAAGAAATTATCCCTATGGGAGAATTGAAAAAGAGCTCAATTATATTGTTAAAAAGGGTGTAAGTGATATATTCATTCTTGATCCTACTTTCAACATAGAAAAAGAGAGAACAATGAAGATGCTTAATCTTCTAAAAAGAAAAGCACCCGATATCCACTTCAGTCTTGAACTCAGAGCTGAATTACTAGATGAAGATCTTGCTAACGGATTTGCATCACTATTTTGTTCACTCCAAATTGGTCTTCAAAGTATTCATAAAGACGTTCTAACTCCGGTTGGACGAAATTTCAATTTAAAACTCTTTAAAGAAAAAATAACATTGCTTGAAGAGAGAGGAATTGTATACGGCTTAGATTTAATCATTGGTCTTCCAAATGATACTTTAGAGAAATTCAAACAAAGTCTTGATTTCACGATAGGTTGCAAACCAAGTAATGTTGATATCTTCCCTCTTTCTCTACTTCCAGGAACTCGTATAGCTGATGAAGTTGAAAAATGGCAGTATAAATATAATAAGAATTCACCATATGTAGTTACAGAAACTCCAACTTTTAGTGTTGCAGATAT
>CAYWGU010000242.1:0-3286 GCA_964457975.1 uncultured Spirochaetaceae bacterium
CTATTACCTGAAGAGAAAGGTGGTGAAATTTTTATGGGATATAGTTGCAATCCTGGTGCTGTTGATAATTATAGTGAGCTATTAGAAAGTACAATTATAAGAATAAAAGCTCTTAGAAAAATATTAATTTAAAGGAAATATTATGATGAAATTATTACTAGAAATAAAAGTAGAAAATATATTTAAGTCAAAAGATTTTACAGATAAAAAATCTGGAGAAGTTAAATTAGGTAAATGGAAAGTTCAAGGTTTTGATAATATTGAAACAGAGCAAGGAACTCAAATCAAATTAGTTGATGTGTCTGTACCTGATGAAATTGCATTTAAGTTAAAAGAACAAATTGGAAAAACAGTTTCTTTAGCTGTTAATACATTTGTAAATAACGGTCGCGTTGGATATTACGGTATCTAATATATATTAATACAGTTTTTACGGGAGTAGATAAATACCTTTTTTTTAGCTAGACATTTGTAGTCTACTCCATTAAGAACTGTATTGAAATTTATTAATTCATATGTATATCTCTTTGTGAGTTTCGAACAAAAGATATATATATGAATTAATAATATTATGTAAAAAAATATTTAAGGATTTATATTTATGAAGCTTTTAAGATATAATGATTTTAATAAAAATAAAATAGAAAGGAATTACTTAGTTCATCATAGGATTGCACTCCTAGAACTAAGTAACCATTAATTGAATTATACTCAAAAAACCTCAAATATTCCAAACAATTCTCAAAAACTTATAAATAATCATATTGACAATAAGCCATGTAATAGCTCTAAAAAGGGGACCCACTTTAGTGGGGAAAATAAGAGCGGTGAAATGGCTCTCTTGGGAAATAGGGAAATTCGTTGCCTAAATTCTAAATTTGAGCATATTTATAAGAAATATATGAGAAAACAAATCGCTCAATATGCCCTTACAGTAGGCAATACAAAGAAAATTGACACATATAAAAAAGATAGAAAATCTAAGCTCTCAAAAGAAGAGATTAACGGAAAATTAAGTTTCAGAAAAACACTTAAAACTATAAATAAAACTCTTTGCTCTTGTGGTCGTGATGTTCATTATATGAATGATAAAAAAATAGTAGATATTAAAGAAAGTGGAAATACTAGAAGATTAAAAGGTCTTAAGAGTTGTGGAAATAATTCTGCGTGTCCTGTATGTGCTAGTAAATTGTCTGCAATTCGTGGAAATCAATTAAAAGAGTTAATGCAAGCTGGTCGTGACAATGGTCGTTCTTATATGATGATAGTTACAACTATCCCACATAAACCAAAGGAGCCTTTAGAAACTACATTAAACGAAGTGATAGATATGAGTAGATATATATTTATGAGTAAAGAATTAGTAAACTTTAAAAAGCTTACTAAGTGTCGTTTTATACATGGTGGGCTTGAAAATATGGTTTCATTTAAAAATGGTTTAGTTGATTGGCACCCTCATAAGAATTATTTACTAGACTTTGATATTTCGATAAATGAAGTGATAGATAATTTAGGTTTAGATAATGAATTAGATCTTAGAATGTATGTATCAAGAATGATGACTAAAGTCGGTCAAAGGTTTTTAAATAAACAAATAATAAATAAAACATTATTAGTTCCATATATGCAACAAGAGCAAAATAGTAAAAGAGTTCATATTAAAGGTGGTGTATCGGCTTCTTTAGAGTTTGATGATGGTTATATTGCTAAATGGGGTTTAGACGCTGAAATGACTAGTGGTATATATAAAGATGGTCGTTTCTCTGATAGTTTTCATCCTTTCAACTTATTAGATTTTATTCATAATGAAAACACAGAAACAACAAAAGAACAAAAATATCAATGTATTATGGCTTTTCAAGAGTTCGTTGTAGCTTCTAAAGGTAAATGGTGGTTTTATTTTGGTCGTGGTGCTGTTGCTTATTATAATGAGAATTATAATACAGAATTGAAAGTTAAAAAAGATGAAGAAGAATTGGCAGCTCTTGAAGATGAGGGAGAATTAATTTACTTCCTTGAGCATCAAGAATGGTTAGACTTTGAGCCAAATCCTAAGAAGATTGGCTATGCTCTATCTTTACCAACTAGAAAGGATGTCTTAGAATATATTTACGAACATATAGAAAATAATCGAATTAGGAAAAGTATCGAATAACTATCATTTCATTAAACGAAATGATACTATTATTCAAATAGGTTTTTATACTTTCTTACTGTGTTAATACTGCATTTTGAATACTTAGCTACTGCACTTTGAGTTAATTTTATATCATTTCGTTTAATGTAATCAATGGCAAGTAAAATATTTTTCTTTGCTGTTGCTGTTCTTTTCTCTGTTGCTGTCCAAGCTGATACAGTTTTTTGAGAACTCTTTTTAATCTTCTTTACTTTCTCTATCTTATCGTTTAACGAAATGATAGTTTTATTCTTTCTTTTTATCTTGTTTAGTATAAGTTTAAGTTCTATAAATTCATAATGCTCTAAATCTAATCTATATTTAAAATCTAAATCACTCATTGTAATATCCTTAATATCAAATTGTTTAACGAAATGATATACTAAAATATTAATATATCAAATTGTTTAACGAAATGATACATAAATATATTATATAAGTCAAGTTATGTTATTTCATTAAACGAAATGATAGTTTCCTGCATCAGCAGCATGATAATTTTTATTTCTTTTAAATTCATAGATAAACAACCAAATATAACAAAATTATTAAAAATATATAATTTATATTATATATTGTTATATAGTCAGCAGTTACATAGATTTTTTATATTGCTAGTGCCAAGCACTTCCATAGCTTCGATATTTGACCAACTCACCCCTAAACAGAAAAGAGAAGTTTTCTATATATTTGTTTTTTTGTTAATTTTCTTCAATTATGTATATAATACATAATTATACTTTTTATTTTAATATTATTATTAAATATATAATAATAAATGATTTTATGATATACTTTGCTTATCCAAATTAGGAGTTATTATGAGTTTAGCAAATATTATAAAGATAGCTAAAGGTGATGAAGAGGAAAGAGTTGGAATTAGTTTAAAAGTTCCTATGAGTATTAAAACTAAATTAGAAGAGTTTTCTAAAGAAAATAATGTTTCAACAAATGCATTAATAAATGCAATGATAGTTAATGGTTTTGGAGATACTCCAGTAGATAAAGAATTATTTTTAGAATTAAATAGTTTAGAAAAAAGTTTAAATAGCTTTCTATTACCTGAAGAGAAAGGTGGTGAAATTTTTATGGGATATAGTTGCAATCCTG
>CAYWGU010000243.1:0-3259 GCA_964457975.1 uncultured Spirochaetaceae bacterium
TTGCAAAAATAATTGGTATTTCAAACAATTATGCAAAAACAACAGCTACAAACATAAAAGAAATTGTATTGCAGGAGTTATCTAAATATATAATATAGAGAAAAAGAGCATGCATGCTCAAGCTGATTTTTAGCATAAAATCAACTTGAGATTCATTAAATAAAAAAGATTATTCAATTACCATGGTAGAAACTCCATCAGGAATTGCTGTTATTGTTGCATTGGAATTATTTAAAATAACTTCGGCTTTTTTTATAGCATCGTTTATATCTGAAGCGGGAATCATATGCATATTGGTAATGATTTCATCTGAAACTTCAGAAACATATATAATGGTTGCTTTTTGCAGTATTCGTAAGAATATTTGTGTTTGCCATTGATCAGCTTCTGTTTCATCACTTTTTCTGGATAAGAAGAGTTCCATTGTTTTATTTATATCTTTTTCATCAGCTAATTGATGATAGAATTTATCCCCACCAATTCCATCATCTGATTTAGCAATCATTATAATTACTCCATCTTGTTTAACTGTCGCCTCTGCTGCAGTCATTCCTTTTACAGCTTGATATATATTTTGGTCTAATGGATAACCACCATTGGTTGAAATAACAATATCAGAGGGAACTGCATTTACCTTACAAAGAGAAGATAAGAATTCACACCCCTTTCTATGAGCTTTTTCTTGATCTCCTGCAACACTATATATTACTTGTTTTTCAAAGTTGATAACAACATTTACTATGAAAGCTAACTTTGCCTTTCTAGCAGCCCATATCATATCTTTATGAATTAAATTCTTATCAAGAATACCAGTTCTTGAATTAGGATCTGCAATAAAGGTTGAATTATGGTTATAGACTACAGTACTCCTACTGGCTACACCTGGAAGTATGCTTTTTCTCGCTCCTGAAAATCCTGCGAAAAAATGTGGTTCAATAAACCCTTCAGACACCACTAAATCAGCATCTATTACTAGTTTATTTATTACACATTTACCTCCACTGGGTAATATTCCTATTTCAACAGTTTCCGATTCATCACAATCATGAATAACTATTTTTTCTTTATTATAGATTTCTTTACCAAATTTAGAAATTAACTCTTCTTTTAATGTTCCTCTATGACAACCTGTAGCAATCAGAATAGTTATATCAGCATTAGGATTACCTATTCTAATTTCTTTCAACATTTGAGGGATGATTATTTTACTTGGAACAGGCCTTGTATGATCACTTGCAATAAGAACCACATTATTCTTACCCTTTGCTAATTCTGAAAGTTTATCTGTTCCGATTGGATTCTGAAGTGAGAATTTGACTAAATCATCTTCACTTAAATCTGATTTATAATTATGTATTGATGATACTAAAACACTTTGTAGTCTCTCATCATCTATATCTGCACCCAAAAAACTTTTACCATAAGGGAATTCTATTTTCATTATTCGCTCCAACTAATATTGTTAAGTGCAAGTATAGGTTGAAAAAATATATAAATGCTATGTTTTAAAGAACAAATTTTTGCCTATTAATTTGTTTTATAAAACATAAAAAAAATAGCTATATCTTACAAATCAATTAATATATTATTGCTGAATCTAATTGCTAGGGTATATATTCCTATATTGTTTAGCTTTCTAGGATCCAAATTAGTTTTCAAGCTTATTTTTTTTAATTGATACTGCAGGGTGTTTGGATGCATCCCTAGTATAGCCGAAGCTGCCTTTATAGATCCATCTTTATCATATAGTGTCTTTATTAGATTTATTGCTTTTTTTATTTCAAAGTAATTAGAATAGCTCTGGAATATTTTTAAAACATATTCTTTTTTCTTTTTTAAGCTAATTTCATCTTCAAGCAATTCGATAAATAAATTTTCATAAAAAAGATATGACTTTTGTGTGTTTGATGAAAAGGATTGTAAAGCTTTATATGCCTTAAAATATTGAATGTTAATATTCATATCATTGTTTTGTTCATCTATTCCAACTTTTATAGTGTCATTAATTTTTGATTTTATTTTTTCTATTAATTGGATTACAGTTTCATTTGGTCGATCACTAATTGCAGCAATAACCATATTTCTATAATTAAAAGCAATGTTATTTACGTTATCCAGAAGAATAGTGTTAATTATTATATTTTTGTCAGTTTCATCATTAGGAGAAAATACAAGTACTCGTCTTTTTAACATGATATTGATATCATAAGATTTTCCTTCAGCTATTAAACTGTCGGTAATGAGAGTATCTTTATTGCAAATCCATTCAATTTCAAAAACTCCTTTTTCTCTTTTCTTCTCTTCAATTAAGATATCTCGTGCTTTTCCTTGAATTAATATTTCACACATCTTCTTAATGATTTGACCATAAGCTCTTGCTGTTTTAACTTCTCCTGTTATTCCAACAACACCAATAAATTCACCATCTATTACAATTGGAAGATTTGTTCCAGCTTGGGTTCCTTCAAATTGTGTATCTTTTTTTACAATTAATTCTGTTAGATGACCATCTATTATGTACTTTGTTGCCTCATGAAAATCGCCAACCCTATCTTCATCAGAGTTTGCTATAACAATAGATTTACTATTTACTATATTAATTTTCATATTTATTAATTTTGAAAGTTGATCAACTATATCAGCTGCATCTTGTTTTGATAATTCTAGCATGTAAATATATTAACATAATAAAGCTAAAATCAAAACTTATTTATTAATACATTATATATTTTGGGGAGTTGTTACTTAGTTGAAGATTATACCAATGCAAATTTAAAACGGATAACGTTTGAATAACAATAGCTAGTTCTTTTTGCAAATTTACTTTTAGGCTTTGTCCTATAAAAGCTATAACCAAAAGGAATTATTATTGAACTATTTGAATAAACTAATGATGTAGCTATTCAATTTCAATGCTTTTTCTGGATTTTATTGTCAATAATACCTTGATATAAACTAATCCTCGAATCTTTAAAGTACTCAGTTAGGTGAAATACTTTTCTCTAACAAGTTTTATATTATATCTTTATCTGAGAATCATAATTTACAAAAATAAATAGTTTGTCTTTTATTATTGGCGCTCCAATGCTAAAACCAACTTGAGATTGCTCTAATTTTGGAACTGCAATACTTTGACCTTTAATTTTATCACCGGTTAAATCTTGATTTCTAAAAAATCCATACACCGTTCCTATAACTGTATTTGTACCACTTTTAGTTACTGCGTTTACAGAAGCTCCTGTAAAACCCGATAATGTTA
>CAYWGU010000244.1:0-3252 GCA_964457975.1 uncultured Spirochaetaceae bacterium
TACAACAAAATGCAAACCCCATAGCAATCAGGAATTATGCCAAATACCGCCTCCCGCCCGATCCTCTGTCCTTGCAGACACCCGATAGCACGCTCGGCTACGGCGTTTGCACACGCCGTTGGCAACAAGGTGATTGAAGAAGTGAAGAAAAATAGGGAAACTTTAATTTCGAGATGAAGGTTTCTTGTCATTTGCAGAAAATCTCAATTTCTCATTTTCATAAGATGAAGTATTTATTAAATAACTAGCCTGCAATAACTAAACACATTTAAAAGTTAGAAAATAAGATTATCATTGTTCTTTTTGAAAGAAAAGAAAACAAAATTTAGCTAAAAAAAGTTGATAATTTAGCAGAGAAGCATTTAGAGCAAATAAAAAATGGACTACATCTGGATACTTATGATTATAATAATTGCATCGTTTGTTAAAGGAATAACAGGTTTTGGATTTGCAATGATGTCTTTGCCACTATTATTATTTTGGTACTCTCCCCAAGTAATTATACCAGTATTAATAGTGTGCAATTTTTTTGCTTCATTAATAATAGTACTTCAAAAAAAAGAGCACAAATTGATAAATAATCGTTTGAAATCGTTGATTATTTATGGAGGGGTTTTTACAATTTTAGGTGTTATAGCTCTTAAAACAATATCCTCGAGTATTCTGATAGTCCTGATTTCTATATTTTTTATCGTTTTATCAATAATCTATCTTTTTAACATTAAATATTCCAGAAGTCTAAAAAAATATTCATATAAAATAGCCGGAGCTTTATGTGGATTCCTCACAGGCTCTATTTCTATTGGAGGACCTCCATTGGCTTTGTTCCTTAATATGGCTAACACCGATAATCAACAGTTTCGAGAAATATTTGCCTGGTTCAATATTGTTGCTGCAACCATAGCAATTATTGGGTATTTCTTTACTGGATTATTTACACTTGAAACAATAAAACTGAGTATGTTATTTACACCTATTCTCCTTTTAGGTTCATTTTTTGGAAAACGGATAAATTCACTTATTGCACCAATGAAATTTAGAAAAATCACAATTATTATATGCTTGATATCTAGTATTCTTCTACTTATAAATGTTAGATAAAAAACACCCAATTGCCAATAAAGCATAAACCTAATTGCTATTCTACTCAGAAACAGAGATCTAATTAACAGCACTGGATCATTATCAGGGTGAAATAGACAAGTTGTAAAACAAACCTAAAAGATATGACATACAAATGTAAATCAATTGTTTTAGTACTGATCGCTATCTCTTTTGCACATTGTTTGCCAGTTGGTGAACAAGAAAGTCAAGAAATCAATAGAGTCAGGATTGACGTTGACGACTTCAATGACATAGGGAATTTAAGTGAATTCCTGGAAATTACTGAATTAATTCCTCTTGAAACAAATAAGAAATGTCTGATTAATAGGATTGACAAGGTTGTAGTATTTGGATCAAAGATATTTGTGTTTGATAAGAATTCTCAAAGAATTCTTCTTTTCAACCGTGATGGTACTTTTATTAGCCAAATTGGCATGCCAGGGAAAGGGCCTGGTGAGTATTTGGAGATTAGTGATTTTGAGATAGATAGAGTCAGAAATTTAGTCTACGTATTAGATTTCCAAAGGGTACATACATTCTCTATAAATGGAGAATTCCAGCGAACAACAAAAACCGAGTTCATGGCCCAAAATATCTCGGTTTTGAATAATAATGAGGTTGTTTTTAATGGGGCGGGAAGAGATGATCGCATATTTATTACGGATTCAACTTTTAAAATAAATCAATCATTCTTCCCTTATACATTAGCACATAGAATTGCTCCCAACTTTAGCTTCTCAAAATTCAATGAAAATACAATATTCCATCTTCCTAATTGCGACACATTATACACTTTTAGAGACCAGCAGCCTTACCCATTTCTTTATATTGATTTTAACGGGAAGAATTTTACAAATAGTGATTTTGAAAAACTTTCAGATGGAGAGAAGAACAACCTATTTGACTATTTATTAAAAGGTGGGAAGTATGCTAATTGTGTAGGTTTTCTACCCGTGAAGAACCGTCTCTACATGGTGGTTCTTTATTCTGGATCTGCTTACTGGGGGTTTTACAATATGGATACAAATGAATATTCTTTTGTAAGTAATAAAAATATTAAAAATGATATTTTTGGATCCTTTATGTATTTTAATCCTACAGGGGCAACGGAGGACGAGTATATTTTGGCAGTTCCTTCTTACAAGATTATTGGCGATAATACTACCGATTTCTACTTAAAACATCATAATATAATTGATCTTTTAAGTGAGGAATCCAATCCAGTTCTTCTACTTGCCAAAGCAAAAATTTGATGTTGGAAAAAGAGTCAAATATTCCATTATTCATTATTACAGTAGAGTTTTTTGTTGCTAATGATTTAAGCACTTGAATAGAAATCCACCACCCCTATTTGTTGAGGTGGCGGATTTTAGACTATGCCAATAGTGAACTGACATAAAACGGAAGACTCATGTACCACAGTCATTTATGTCTTTTTATTAAAACTCTCAACAATTGTAGTCTATGCAAGCACTTTTAACAATTAAATCATCAATGTTTCGTTTTACATCTTCAAGAGTACGCCCAACAAAATTAGAGTATATCTTTTTGGATCAAAGAGGTGTGCGACATTCTAAATGAGACAACAGGTTTTAAACATGAAATTATGGGACATCAAGACGTAATTTTGATACAAATACAGTAATAAAGTAAAAAGAACCTATCTGTTAATGAATTTGTAGGGGACAAACAAGATCTAGCGGATGGGTTCTTTTTTTTTCATAAGTCAAGCATCCCTCATTCCCTTTTTCACCCTACCCTAATGAGAAATATCACTTAGCAATTTTCATTATAACAGGATTGGAGTTATCTGTTCAGCTTGTCGATAACCTCTTTCTTAAATCTAGCATGTTTTACCATATCAACCTTCAGTCCAATTTTCTGGTTATGCTCAAAGATATCAAGCAGCCTGGTTGCCTCAATGACTCTGGTTACTGATCCATCTGGTTGGATTGCCCAATGCCAGAAGGGCATTCCACCATCAACATCATTTAGTATTCCATTCCATGTTTTCTTATTATCGGGGTCATAATTTACATCTCCTATTACATACCTTCTAGTAACAAAATATTTGGATAAATATTAAATATCTAATACACATCATCCAGATTATTATCATGTTCAGACTGCTATTTGGTTGAAGCTAAG
>CAYWGU010000245.1:0-3238 GCA_964457975.1 uncultured Spirochaetaceae bacterium
GAATGGTATTAGGATCATTTAATAATTTTACAAAATATTCAAAAACAATGAAATCATTTTTTGTAAATATCAAGTTCTTATTTGTAAAGCTTATAAAAATTGAATTCACAAAAGGGTATAAAATCATTAGTAAGAAAATTATTAAAGCAGGAAGTACTAAAAGCCAGGCCATTAAGGTACTATTCTTTGAATTTGTTTTCATCTTTGCTCCATTTTTAAAATTATCCACTTCGATTTGTTTAGAAGTGGATGTTTTTATAATTATAAACTAAAGGTTTTCTATTCTTGAAACCATATCTGCAGCTGCATTATCAACAGTTTTTGATCCAGAAAGCACAGCTTGTAAGTTTTCTACAATAATAGAGTTATAAGCTGAATAGTTAGGACCAGCTGTTTCTGCAAGTCTACCACCATCAAGAATAGGAGTCCATGAATTTGACCAATAGTCATTAGCTACTTGATCACTTGATAAGACACTTTTCTTTGAAGGAAGCATTCCGATTTTATCAAAGTATTTAAGAGCTACATCTTTGCTAATTAAATGTTCAATAAATGCTTTAGCATCTGCTTTTTTAGGTGAGCGATCAATAATTACTAATAAATGACCCCAACCACTGGCTTTAGGAGTATCACCTTTTGCTAATACAGGATTAACTTGAGGTTTAGCATAATCTTCAATGCTGCCAAACTTTTCGTTTGTAATTGAACCTTTAGCTAAAAGAGCATCATTATAGAAAGCAACTCGACCTTCTTTAAATAAAGTTCTAGAGTCCCCTCTACCCATAGCACCTTGGATGTATCCTTTATCAGAAAGAGATTTAAACCATTCTATAGCTTGTATAGCTTCTGCACTATCTAAACTACAATTTCCGTTTGCATCAAAAACACTTGCACCAAAAGTCCATAACCATACCATAAAGTCTGGAGCACAAGTACCACCATCTTTTGTCATTGCAGCAAAAGGTAGTACATCATTACCAGCATTATTATCAGTATTAGCTGGATGGTTGTTTTTAATCATATCCATAGCTTTTTCAAAATCACTAATAGTTACGATATCAAAATCAACACCACTATCTTTTAAAATTTGAGTGTTAGTAATCATACCCATTGGAGCAACAGTCCATGGAACTCCATATTGTGTTCCATTAAAATTTCCAACAGAAATAGATCCAGGTGCAAAATTGTCAGTGAAATAGTTATTATCAAATATTTTTGATAAATCAGCAAGAACACCAGCTTCAGCTAGGGTAGGTAACATTCTAATATCAATTTGTGCGATATCATATTTTTCACTACCTTGAGCTCTTAGTGCTAATTGTGATTCAGTTTCACCCCAAGGCCAGTTGATTTGTACAACTTTATTATCAGTTGGTTGATTTTCATTAAATGAATCAATCATCCATTTAAACATCTCTTTAGAAGCTTCTTCGCTTCCACTCCAGTTGCTCCAAGTCATACCTTCTTGGGTTTTAACTTCTTGATTACCTTGAGCAAATACACTAGAGAATACAAGAGTGACAATCGATAAAATTACTAACGTCTTTTTCATAACATACTCCTTTTGTTAATTTTTTATTTATTCTAACTCAATACTGAAAAGTCGAATTCTATTTTCATTCCAAGTTGCTAAGAACTTAATAATAAAACTATCAATCTCTTCAGTAAATTTAATTTTTACTAATCTTTGGTAATTATTTCTAATACAAATTTTTTCTAATGGTTTGTTATTTTTATAAGGGATAACATCAAAGTCTTTCACAAGAGAAGATGCAACACCAAATATATCATCAATTAAATGACTTTTATTAACTTTTAATTGTCTTGAACTAACTAATTCTCTCTCTAAACTAGGATCAAAATATAACTTTATAAGATTACAATCTTTAGCCTTAACTTTAATCTCACTATCTATGCTGTCACTAACGAAAGCATTGTAATTATTATAGGCTCTGTTATATCCATTGAATAAATTATCTTTAGAAAAGGATGAGAAATCTTCTAGTACAATCATAGGATTGTAATATTTAGGGTTATTTAAATAACCCATTAGAACACCTGGTAGATTTTCATCAAGAGTGGGAAAACTAACTAGATTAGAACCTTTAAAGGCTAAAGTTAAATAGCAAGGATTTTTAACTGTAAATATAGATATATCAATTTTATTTCTACCTTTATTAAGTTTAATTGTTTTACTTTTATTATAATCAATATCAAATCGGTGAGGTAAAATATCTTCTCTACTTCTTACAGTTATTTCAGTAATATCTTGAGCATCAATTATAATACAAGTTTTTTTAATTACATTATTAGCAATGGTTAAAAAGATCTCATTTTCTCCAGCTATTAGACTTCCATTTTCTTTACCTGGAACTTTACTTATTGTAGAGCTCACAGAAACCTCTATAGGTTTCTTTATATTAATTGCATCTTTCCCAATAAATATAATATCTTTTAGTTTTTTTTGAACAAAAGAATAATCAGATTGTAAATCAACAGTTGTTTTATTATTTTCGACTAAATATGAAGCTGCAGTTCCTGCTGCTTGGCCACTGAGTGCACAAGTATCCATAATTCTGGTACTTGCAAAAGAAGAGTGAGATGTTCCAATAATACGACCACAGAGAAGTAAGTTTTTAACCTTACTAGAATAAAGAGTTGATAGGGGAATAGGAAATATACCTACAGGGATTTGAGTACAGCTTTGTTCTTTAGAATAAATACCACCTTCAGGATGGAAGTCTAAAAACCAACCACCATAAAAAGCAACATCATCAAATACTTTTCTATCTTTAATATCATTATAAGTTAAAACAGTATCAGTTTTGAATCTTCGACTTTCTCTTTTACCTGGAATATTACCAATCCAAACAAGATCTAAATTATCGACATCATAAAGTCCGCTATTTTTTATATAATTGAATATACCATAAGCAAGTTTTTTTAATTCAAGTGCTACATCATTAGATTTGGAGAACATATCAGTATCACCACCATATTCAACCCACCAAAAATCTAAACCATTAGTTTTTTCATTTACAATTCTACCATCGTTGTTTATAAGCATATCAATTTCATCAATTGTATAGGCAAAACTTGGTGGAATAAAGTTTGTTTTATAATCTTTTTTCTCAGTAAAAAACAATATAGAACTACCTTGGGTGCAGGTAGATGCTTTTAATGGAGCAACTTCTTCATTATATTCATTTCTACTTTCTTTACCAATTACATAATTGAT
>CAYWGU010000246.1:0-3202 GCA_964457975.1 uncultured Spirochaetaceae bacterium
AGAATACCTGGTCTAATGCCATTATCTATAATTTGAAAGAACTGATTTTGAATTGAGTCACTGAAGTCTATACCAAGTAAATTTTTAGCTGCTCCATTTTCATCTTCTTCCACACCAAATATGATTGTTCCTCCTAGCGCATTGGCGAAAGCTGAAATATCTTTGCAGAGCTCTTTCTTTTTCCCATCACTCCCCAGATCTAAAGTAGATTTATACGGGGTAAGTCAGGATACGTGTGTAAATGACCAGTTTTGATGGATTTTGCTTTATAAGATATTGATTATAATAATATTACAAAGACGTTATCATTTTTGGTGTTTTTTAAACTTATTTTATTTCTAAAACAACTTTTCCAGCATCTCTTATATTTCCTTCAGGATCAACATAACGATACAACGTCTGTCTTGAAACAGACAATTCTTTACATAATTCACTGACAACAGTTTCTTTTTTACCCATTGCAGCTTCAGCCATTCTTACCTGAGCTTTTGTTAAGGAATATTTTCTTCCTCCTTTTTTTCCTCTTGCTCTGGCTGATTCTAAACCAGCTTTAGTTCTTTCAGAAATCAACTCTCTTTCGAATTCCGCTAGAGCCGCAAAAAATCCAAAAATCAATTTTCCTGCCGGTTTGCTCGTATCTATGTCCGCTCCGGCACCGGCAATAACTTTAAAGCCTATCCCTTTATCATTAATATTCTGTACAGTATTTATCAAATGCCTAACACTTCTTCCCAGCCGGTCTAATTTCCATACAACAAGAACATCATCTTTTCTTAGTGCTTTCAGGCATGCTTCAAGGCCTGGACGTTTGTCGTTTTTTCCTGATGCATAATCATGGTAAACATTTTCTTTATTTACGCCATTTTTCATCAAAGCATCGATTTGTGAATCCAATGACTGAGATTTATCTGATTTTGAAACTCTTGCGTAGCCTATTAGCATATGTCACTTAATCGATCGTTTAATTTACACTTTTAACTATTAACCTATAAACTGTAATAGTTGTATTATAATCCGTAATTTATTCTATGTAAATTATATGTTTGATATTTTTTGATTTATTTACAAAACAGGAGAAAATAATGGCATCGATAGAAAGAACTGCATATCCAAGATATTTTAAACGAACAAAAATTAAAGCATCTGAACTAGCCTTCTCATATGCTTTAACAAAGGATGAATTATTTTTCATAAATAAAACGGCGAACACTGATACATCAAGACTCAATATTGCTATTCAGCTCAAAACCTTTCAGAAATTACGATATTTCATGGAATCTACTGATATACCGAAAGAGGTAATACAGTACGTTAAATTGTCCATGGGGTACCGGTATAATCTGGGTTATGGCTATAATTCTACAACTACTTTGTATTCGCACAGACAGAAAATAAGAGAATACCTTGAAGTTAAGCACTGGGGTTGGGAGTTTATTGACAATGGAACTAAGATCCATCCGGGGATGAAAACTGCTATTAAATTTACCTATGACACAGCCAGTATAATGAACAATATACCTGATATTATTAATGCTGTTATCGAATATTTGCTTCAAAGTGGATTTGAACTTCCAAGTTTCTATCGGTTAAATCGAATGGTAAGACATACAAGACACACAGTTAACAACAGGATCTTTCTTGAGATTACAGAAAAATTAAAGTTATCAGGAGATATAGAAAAACTGGATAGTCTGCTAAAAAATGAGCCTGGAAAACAACGGTCATATTTCAATAAACTAAAAGAAATACCCAGGCGGCCGACAATTAGAAACTTCAGTAGATTCCTAGAGCACTATGAATGGCTTGAAGAGTTTGGTGATTTTTCGAATTGTCTAAATGGTGTAGCTAAAATAAAAATAGATCAGTTTGCAGAAGAAGCCAAAACTATGAATATTGATGATCTTCTTGATGTTTCGGAATATAAAAGATATACGTTTATTGCTTCACTGATATGTAAACTTCAGCGGGATGCCAGAGATGCATTAGGTACAATGCTTTGCAGATTAGTAGCAATTTCTCATAGACAGGCTATTTCTATGCTGAAAAATAAACTTGAAAACAGTAAAGAAGATGTTTGTGATACTGCAGGACTGCTGCTTTACATAACCAGGGCAGCAAAAATAAAGGAAAATTACTGTAGATTTGCTCAAAAAGTACACAGTAAAATAAGAAGCCAGGGAGGATATGATGAAATTATTGACAAATGCAGCAATGTTTTAATCTCCAATAGTAGAGAGCATAGGATTTTTTTATCGCAAAGGCTGCAGAAAAAACGATCACTGCTGTTTAAACTTTTAAAAGCTCTAAAGCTTAACAGTCCTACTCAGGACTGTGATATTATTGCAGCAATAGAATTTATTTTAAGTAACCATAACAGGCGCTCCAAATATATTGACGGTGACCTGGACGTTAAATTCGCCTCAAGCTTTTGGAAGAAAAGAGTTTGTCCTAATGATAAAGATAAAAGCCAAATGAATAGAAGAGAACTGGAAACCTGTGTTTTCGAATATGCTGCAAAGGGCTTAAAATCAGGAGATTTATTCATTAAGGAAGCTAACAATTATGCTGATTATAGAAAAGAACTGATGCCATGGAGTGAATGTGAAGAAGTTCTGGATTCCTTCTGCAGTGAAATAGGAATCAGTAATACATCAAAGAATTTTGTTGTCAGTTTAAAGAATCTGCTGACAGAAACAGGAGAAAATGTAGACAATAATTACTTTGAGATTCCAGATTTTGTGATAAATGAAGAAGAAGGAGTTCCTGTTCTAAAAAAATATGATCCTAAACCCAAAAATGAACATGCAGAGAAAATTGAACAGAAAATAAAAGAAAGAATGCCGGAACGCTCTCTTCTGGATATTTTATGCAATGCCCATTATTATTCGGGGTGGGCTGATATTTTCGGGCCGGTTTCAGGCACAGATTCAAAACTTGAAAATCCTCTGGAAACTTATGTTTTACTACCTTTTTGTTATGGCACGGGAATGGGACCAACTCAAACGACAAAGCATGTGAGATTTAATATTGAACCCAAAACTCTATCCAGAGCAAATAGAAAACACGTGAATATCAAAATGCTTGATGAAGCAAATGTCAGAATAAACAACGTAACAAATAGTTTACCTTTGATCAAAGCCTGGGGAGAAGGTCTGCGTGGAGCCGGAGACGGCACATTCGCAGATATACATGATGATAATCT
>CAYWGU010000247.1:0-3127 GCA_964457975.1 uncultured Spirochaetaceae bacterium
TATAATTATATAAGAGGTGAAGCTGTTGTATTTCTTGATGAATTAATTTCAAATGCTTTATTTTATTTAAAAGTTGAATTACCAAATATTACTGACTATCCTTTTAATCAAGATTTATTACCTTATATATCAACAAAAGCATCTTTTTTGAAATTCTTTGATAACTTTAACAAACAAATAGAGGCGTTATTAATCCCTTATATTATGGGAAAAGATAGTTATGTATCAAAAGCAAAAAAATACATTCACGAGAATGTAAATAAAAGAATAATGCTTGAAGATTTGTCAAATGAAATTGGCGTTTCAGCCGGGTATTTATCAGGTACTTTTTCAAAACAATGTGAAATAAGCCTTATTGAATATATCAACAAAGTAAAGGTAGAAAAGGCCATAAAAATGATTAAGGAAAGGCCTTATAAAATTTATGAAATTAGCAATGAATTGGGATTTGATAATTCATATTATTTTTCAAGAGTATTTAAAAAACAAACAGGCAAAACTTTAAGTGCCTACATAAATTCAACCAAGTATGAGTAAGGAGACAAATCATGGACAATATAATAAGAGAAGTAACATCTAAAATAACTTTAGATGATATAAATGCATTAGAACTATATAGTAATAGAGAACTTATAAAAAATTTAAATGAAGAAGACCAAAAACAATTAATAAGTAAAGGTGAAAAATGGATTGTTGAAAGTTTACCAAAATTAACCTTTAAACTTTACAGAGATTATAAAGAAACGGGAAATAGACAAAATTTTCAAGAGGAATATAATAAAAGAAGATTTGCTTTAAATGATGTTTTCTTTGCAGAACTTGTTGAAAACAAAGGCCGATTCATAAAGCTATTGATTGAATATTTATATGAGACGCTGAGTGAAATAGTTTGGTGGCTACCAGCTCATAATGCATATGAAAGAGATGGTTATAATAGTGGTTATCCAGATCCCACAAAACCAATAATTGCTCTCTTTTGTGCAGAAACAGCAGCTCAAGTTTCAATTATTATCAATGCTTTTCAAAAAAAATTACCAGCAGAATTAATTAATCTTGCAAATCAACAATTAGAAGAACGAATTTTTACCCCATATGAAAACAATAGATATTGGTGGATGGCAGAAGAGGATGGTTTTGTAAATAATTGGGCTCCTTGGTGTACTCAAAATGTTCTACTTTCGTATGCATGTTCATTGAACTTTAACAAAGATAGGATGTTGAGATTCATTAATAAATCGAGTAGCACTCTTGATAGATTCTTATCTAGCTATGGTACAGATGGTTGTTGTGAAGAAGGTCCTCAGTATTATCATGTAGCAGGAGGTACACTTTTGGGTTCAATTGAAATAATAAACCTGTGCAGTAATAATAAAATATCTAGTATTTACTTAAATGAGAAACTAAAAAACATTGCAGCATATATTAAAAAAGTTCACATTACCGGCCCTTATTTTGTGAATTTTGGAGACTGCAATGCTAAGGCTGGAGATTGTAGAGCTAAAGATTACCTGTTTGCAAAAAAGGTTAAAGATAAAGAATTAATCAATTTTATTGCTACCAATTGGTCAACTGTTAAAAATAAATTAATGAGTGACGAAAGAAATTTATTTGATAGATTTATTTCAATAAAATATTTAAAAAAATTAAATGCTTTATCAAAATCTTTAGTTGATGTTGATTTGACTTATTCAAAGTTTACTGAATTTAAAAGCAAAGGTTTATATATTTTCAGATCTAAAGAAAATACTCTTGCAGTTCAAGCTGGTAATAATTATCAATCCCATAATCATAACGATACTGGATCTTTTATTTATTATAAAAATAATGAACCATTGATCATTGATGTTGGAGTTGAAGAGTATAGTGAAAAATCATTTAGTGATTCAAGGTATTCCATTTGGACTATGAGAAGTACTTACCACAACCTTACTAACTTTAACGATATTGAACAAATTTTTGCTAAAGAATCTACCTGCCAAATTAAAGATGTAACTTCATCATCTATTTCAATGGAATTGGTTAATGCTTATCCCAAAAATGATAAGATAAAAAGTTATATTAGAAATTTAAAACTAAAGGACAATGTATTAATTTTAGAAGAAATATTAGATAGTTCAATTGAAGGAACATTAACTTTGATGGTGCAAAAACCTGTAAATATTGTAAGTAATAATATTATTATTATTGGAGACAATGAAATAAAAGTAGAAGGTAAAGTAAAATCAATTAATTGTGAAGATATTAAGGTAATAGACTCTAGATTAAAAGTTTCATTACCTAATGTGGTTTATAGAATTACCATAAATTATAATAATTACATTTTATTAAAAATTTGAAGATTAAAAATCTGATGATATGGAGGTTTTGATATGAATAATGAAAAATATGATGAAACAATAAGTATTGTGAAAGCGTGCTTTGAAGATAATTTGATTCATCCTCAAAACTTCTAAAAACTTGTGTATGGAATATCATATGAACATTACAGCATGGGCTTTCCTTTAAATTAGGAAGCTTTGAGCGTGTAATGTTTTTTTTATTTGCTTTTTTATTGTTTTTATTTAGAGCATCTACAATACTTTTAGGACATATTGAAAATGGGAAATATTTAAGAGGTTTAAGTTTTCTATATTCTTGTTTGAACATTTCTAAATATTTGTATCCTTTAGGATGGTTCTGGCTTTTTGGGACTTGATGTCGTGTATAGATTTTAGTATTATGGGCGTACATTTTAAGTGAGAGAAAGAATAGCTTTTGATAGGGGAATTATTTCTCTTAATGATTATTTCAATAACCCTACATGATAAAATACTTGATGTCAAAAACTGAATGCAATTAATGGCATTCAGTTTAATTAGTAAGATAATAGCTATATAGTCTGGTTTAATACTTCAGTCTATACCTAAGTGATTGGCTTCTTATATTTGGTGTAGTTATCTTTATAACAATAGAGACTGACATTTTTTTCTACTCCAATATTTACAATAAATATTTACATATGTATCTAATTATCATGACATGTAATCGTAAGAGCTGTTTTTTTAAAGAGCATATTGATTATAAATTATTAAAAATTTTCCCCATAGCCACCTTAAAGTAACTAAATAATAAAAAATAATTATAATGA
>CAYWGU010000248.1:0-3117 GCA_964457975.1 uncultured Spirochaetaceae bacterium
TTCAAGCAATGTAGATATCTTTTATGTTTTGAGCTCTTTCGTTGATTACAGACTTAAAATATCAATATCACAGACTCATTAAGTCTTTCTCCTACATAGAAATCTAGTAACAATATACATACTTTTCTGGGATTATACTTTGTTCGTGTGCGTAATCTCAAATACACTATCGACAGTTTCTCCAATATGATACTTTAATATCATGATAAAAGAAGAAGAATTATCCCCAACAATAAATGAAAAAACTGATCCAATTGCTTCTATTGAATCTGCTTTTCTATATACGAGAAATCATTTATTTCTTTTTAGTTCCTCTAAGAACATAATGTTTAGTTTGCGTCACATCAGTTTTTGCTTCAGAAGCTATCTTTTGAATGTAATCACTTGCTGGTTGAAGATTAACAACACCAGGCAAAAGATTGTCCCAGTCTTCTTCTGTCTTGGCTTTACCCGCCATCATGAAGATTTGAACAAGATAAAGAAAGGGATCTACTCCTTTAGCTTTGCAATTTTAAAACTCATAATTCATAATTCAATAACTTTAACTATGGGGTAAGACAAACATGAGAGAAAAACTTCATAAATAGAACTAAGAAGCAAAACAAATTGAAATATCTAAGAAATTGGTGGTTTCGTTAGCGATATTAGTGGTTCCTTTAGCGATATTAAGTGGTTCTCTTGATATAGAACGATGGTTCTAATTGCGTAGAATAATCACAAAAAGGCAAAAGCATAATAAATTGGATAAATAACTCGCTTTTTGCTGGAAGCGAAACGGGTGCTGAAACAGGTTGCATACTCTCATCGTTAATTCAAACAGCTAAAATAAATAATATTGAGCCAACTAAATATATCAAATACCTAAAGAAAGTAGCAGAAGAACATCGTGTTAAAGAATTAGATGAATAAGATTATTCAAAACACCTACCTTTTAACCTAATCTTCGGATATTTTGATAAGTTTAGAAGTAAAAAAATACTCAATAATTCCATAAATTCAAAGAATTTCAAATAAAATAGTTCAAGAATAAACTATAAACATATATAAATCTGCATTTAAGGCCTCTAAACCTGGGTTATGCAGTAGGTTTCATCCTTACTTTAATTTCATGAAATGCATTTACTTATTCTATTAACCTTTGGATATAAAATCATTAGATTAATAATAAAAAACTTGATAATTTTTTTATGGTATATTATAATTAAAAGTAGATTAGAATATTTTAGGAGTAATAATGACTAAAAATGAAATAGATAAAATTTTATTAAAATCAAAGATATCCGAATGGATAAGATGTGCTAACGAAGAAGTTGTTTATGGGGAAGATTTAAAACTTAAAATTAAATGGGATCAAGAAAAAGCAAGAATCTTTTCTGAAAAATGGATTAGATTTCCGGATAGAGAAGGCACTTGGATAAATGATTATAAAGTATATTATGAGAATTCGTTAATTCGTAAAACTGTCTTACTTACAGTAGATGGGGCTAGGGGGGTTATTCCTTTACCTAAGCTTCCAAATAACACAAGTGTTAGTGAATTAGATATGAATATTGCTAGGATTGTTGATCTATCAAACAAAACAGATTTTTATATAAAATATGCAAAATTAATCGTAGAAAAATAGTTAATTAAATTCATTAAAAAATAATACTAGTCAATTGAAAAGGTAAATGCAACTAAAAGCATGTTTGGAAAAGTAAATGCAAGTGATTTCATGAAAAGTTGTAGGAGTTACGCATCAAGCAAT
This sequence comes from uncultured Spirochaetaceae bacterium, assembly GCA_964457975.1. Lineage (GTDB taxonomy): Bacteria > Spirochaetota > Spirochaetia > Sphaerochaetales > Sphaerochaetaceae > Pleomorphochaeta. Next base: position 1,748 of record CAYWGU010000248.1, read on the forward strand.
AAAAAAATACTAATAAATACATATCTATTAAATAATAGTTTACCAATTCTTCGAACTTTACTTAATTAATTGGGAATTAATTTTAATTTTTTCTAAATTTCATCTTTCTGTTTTCTGGGTCTACCTCGTTTGCGTTTAGGTTCTACAATTACATTAGGATCTACTTCTTTCTGGGGGCGACCTCGCTTGCGTTTAGGTTCTACAATTGCATTAGGATCTACTTCTTTTTTAGGTCTACCTCGTTTACGTTTGGGTTCTATTACTGCATTAGGATCTACTTCTTTTTTAGGTCTTCCACGTTTACGTTTTGGTTCTATTGGTGCATTTGGATCAACTATCTTAAATGGTCTTCCTTTTTTTCTGGCAGGTTCTGGTTCTGGTTTTGGTAATAATCCTAGAGTTTGTAATGTGCCTTCTGTATGCTTTGTCATCCTAACAAATAACCATTCTCCATCTTCTGATGGTCTTGCCTTTTTAGCTGAAGCTAATTCTGACATTATATCTCTATATGACATATTTTTTGAAAGGCCTGTTTCATCAAATTTATTAACTAGTCTCATTGTCATGGTGCTAGCGAAAAAGTTAATGAATTCTTGACCAATTACAGAATAATTTGAATGAACTCTTGTATCAGTTAAATCTAAAGCATGCTTATAGTATCTAAAGCATTCTTCTATTAACCATCTTTCTTCATAGAGTTTATAAATTAATTTAGGATCTTCATCTAGGTTAGACTCAAACACAACAGTTCCAAACCTTTCATATTTGTGATCTCTATCTCCAATATTGTATTCTTTACTTTTATTGTGTTTAAAATAATCTGCTTCTTCTTTTGCAGCTCTCTTTCTATCATAAAAAGAATAAAAAAAATATTTAGATACTTTTTCTTTCTTATAAAATAAGTCTCTATCTTTATCATCAATCATCCCTGTGTATTTATACATGAAATGGTTTTTTATGCGTTTATCACTCCGTTTAATGGGATTAAGCCAACATAGATTAGGATTTTCATTGTATATTTTTTCAGCTTGCTTTTTAGGAAATCCTTTATCTCCCATTAGAATACCTTGTTTAACATCATATTCTTTAAGAAAATCTTCATAGGAACGTGAGTCTATAATATTACCACTATAGACCTTAGAACAGATTGGTTCCTTTGTATCTACATCATAAGCAAAGAGTATTGAAATATCTTTGGTGCCTTTTATTTTAGCTTTACGAGAGTAATGAGATAAAGTATTAACTTCACTATTATCAGTCTTAAGAGTGCCATCAATTGCTATATGGTGATCTTTAGTTATCTTGCTTACTCTGTTTCTCATGAAAGTAGATACTAAAGCATATGATTTACCTAAATCTTGAACAAACTT
>CAYWGU010000249.1:0-3032 GCA_964457975.1 uncultured Spirochaetaceae bacterium
TATTGTATTTTATATTTTTATATCTATTTGTACTTTTTTAGTTCTTTTCTGCTAATGTCACTTTCACCACTAAAAAATACAACTTAGCACCATTTAAAATTACAATTAATTATCATTTGGTAATACAATTCTAAACCAATCAAAATAACAATAAAATATCATTAGAAATACAATAATTCATCATTAATTGTACAATTTTTAACCAACGTAAAATACAATTTTACATCATTTGAAAATGCAATTATTTATCACTTAATAAATACAACTTTTCACCTTGTTAAATACAATACTTCATCATTTAAAAATACAATTCATCACCAATACATTTTACAATACTTCGACTAGTTAAATTACACTTTGTTATCAATAATAAATACAATTATTTACCATCATAAATTGCAATTTAGCGACATTAACGAAATACATTTTATCATAATTTCAAATTACAAGAATTAACCTCCCATATTTACAATTTTATATCATCCAAAGTGCAATAAAACTGTTAAAAATAGTCTTATTACACTTTATTTTTTAGAATTATTGGAATATTATTATTTTAACAACTAGCCATTGTTGAGTGGGATAATCTCCAATCATTGTTTCCTGTGTTTATCATGTAACCATGATGCACGATGCGATCGACGATAGCTGCTGCCAGCTGCTCGTCTGCAAAGAGCGGTCCCCAAGAGCTAAATGGTAAATTAGTTGAGAGCAATAATGCTTGCCTTTCATAAGCTGCAGATATTACCTGAAATAGTAACTGCCCAGCTTCAAGATCCATTGGTATATAACCAAATTCATCAATACAAATGAGATCTTGTTTTGAAAGCATAGTATAAAATCTAGCTAATTTATCCTCTTGCTTTGCTTTTTTTAGGAATAATACTAATTCACTTAAGGTATAGAATTTTACTTTATAGCTTTCCTTACAAGCATTCATTCCCAGAGCTATTAAATTATGTGTCTTTCCTGAACCACATACTCCATAAAAAAGGATTACTTCTTTTTTATCAATAAAATTTAACGATAACATGTCTTCTTTACTAAAATTACCTGGGAAATTTATTCCAGAAAAATCAAAGCCATTAAATGTCTTAAAGACAGGAAAACCAGCTTGCTTAAGTAATTTTGAAATCTTATTTGTCTGTCTATTATCATTTTCTTCATTTAGAATTTTTGAAAGATAATCTAATTCTCGTTTAGAAGATGTAGGTATTAGTGAATCAATTGTTACTTTAGAAATACAAACACTTTTAGCTTTAGCATAAAGATCATTAATAAATAAATCTTTTTCTTCTCTTTTATTCATTATTTTAACTCCTTAATTTCTTCTTCAGAAATTACAATATCTTCAATAGCAATTGTTTTGCTTGGTAGAACAAGATTATCATAGATTTTTAAATCCACACCTGTGCAATTATCGCTTTCATTTAGACCTTTTGTATTTAATCTATTACAAACAACAGTTACATTAGCTATACTTAGCTTTCTTTCAGATTCAATAAGTTCTTCTGATGCAGCGAGTACTTTATCAAAACCATATTCATCTACGGTCCTTCTAAATGTTTTAAAAATTGAGCTAACTGTATTTTTATCCTGTAATAAATCAATATATTGAACAAAAGGATTTTCTAAGCCAATATTCTCTCTTAATTTGCTGTTTTTCCAAATATTGGGCTTTTTACATATTTCATTTATGCTTGTCCTCATGCTTACAGTTTCTGTTCTCTCTTCTCCATATACTCTATTAAAGTCTTCAACAAATTCTCCATTATCACTATGTACAGTTACTTTCCATGCAGTACATGTAACATAAACCCGAGAACCCTTTAAATTTCTGACCAACTTATATTTATGTTTAACATCTAATGTTATTTCATTATAGTTACTAACCTTTATAAGAGTAGTTACACTTACATCAAATGGTTTTAATGGTAGTGTAATTAGTTCAGCAAGATCATCTTTGAATAATTCAGTTACTTCAATATCTTTTAAATAATGATTTCCTCTCTTTTCCATTAGTTTTTCAGATAATCTGAATAATTCATTCTTATTAAATTCTTCAATATTTTCAGGAATTTCAATTTCAGGAACAAACATTTGTCGTCTGATATATCCCACATTAGATTCTACAGATCCTTTTTCATGCCCAGCATATACATTTGTAAAGCGAGCTTCGAAGCCATAATGTAATCTAAACCTTATAAATGAGTTATTTTCTACTAAAGTTCTTGATCCAGAAGCAAAATCCCATTTTCTAGAGCCTGCACCTGAAGCATTGTCAAAAAGTATAACTCTAGGTACACCTCCTATATGCTCAAATATGTTTTTCATAGCCTGACAAATACATTGACAATTCTCGCCTGAATATATCTGAGCGTATGCATAATTAGAATAAGGGAAGGCTAATACGAAATACTTATAGCGTTTTTTATCTCCATTAGGTAATATAAAATCAGCTTCTCCAAAGTCAGCTTGAGCTTCTGCTGGATGCCAGATCAACTTACTAAAGTCTGGTGATGACATTAATTCATCTTTTTCTCGGTAATCTTTTACAAATCGTTGAATTGTGTTGTAACTACAATCAAATTCAATATGTGTATCTTGCATTAAGGAGTAGAGTCGAGAAGCTGTTAATCTTTGTTTGTACCAACTAGACTTGTTATCATTCAAAAGATTAATCATCTCCTGCTTATAAGAGTCTATTTTTGAACTTCTTTTTTGTGTTTGTATTGATTTTTGAAGATTAAAATCATCTTTATCAATGTATTTTTTAACTGTGCGGTAATTTAACCCAGTTACCTCTTGGATTTGCTTAAAAGTTTTTCCTTCTTTCCATAGATCTCTAACTAATGAAATCTTTTCCAATTTTACCATCTCCTAATACCTCCTTTACAGTATTTAGAATAATGTAAAGGATAAATTACACTTTACTTACAAAGCAAGTGTAAGATTTAGTTATGAATAAAATACTTGGTTATATATTGTATTTTGTAATGGTGAGAAATTGTATATTTAGATTACCATATACA
>CAYWGU010000250.1:0-3024 GCA_964457975.1 uncultured Spirochaetaceae bacterium
CAGTGGATTATCTACTCAAACCTGTCAAGGTAAACGAGCTTGATATAGCTCTTAGTAAGTGCGTTAAAATAATAAGAGAAAGAGAGAGAACTGAAAATGAGACATATTTTAATCACGCGTTAAGAGGTTCGAAAATTGACTCTGAGTGCTCTATATCAAGCGGAAAAGGACTTGCTGTTCTCATAAATGTTGGTAATAATTTAATTCACAACAAAATGGATTTAATTACATTTGAAGAGGAAATCTTTCTCATTCAAAATAAGATTGAACTATATTTTGATAAATCTGATGTGAGTAGTTATATAATGAGGGGGAAGGGCACATATACATTTATCTTTCTTGATAACTACTTCGATGATGCACTGGTGACCTCTCTGTTTTATAAACTTCAATCCTACGGCTTTAATCAACCTGTTTCAGGAATGTTCATTGAAACTGACTTTTCAGTTGAGAAGATAAGAGAATCATCAAATTCTTTAATAAATAAAATGAAAACTAATTTAGTATTTACGGAGAGTGCACTATACAGAAGCTTAGAGAAGATAACAGGAAGAGAAACGCCTTCAATCAATGAAATTGTTGTAATAAAGAGCATAAAGAACCGTGATAAGAATTTATTTATGAAGGCTCTTTCTCCAACGCTTAATGAGATGGCAGAAAATGGTGCAACACTCAAACAGATGAAAGAAATATTGAGCTATATTTACTTTGTGTTGATTAAAAATTCATCATATAAGATTCAGTATTCTTCAAGTGAATTTGTTGAATATCTAATTAATAATTCATTCAGTTACGATGAGTTGAAGCAGAGTCTTGGTGATATGGTTGATCCTATATTCATCAATGAGGGTCTTAGCGAAAGTCATGAGCTATTGGTAAAGGATGTAGCTAAATATCTAGAGGATAATTATGGAGAAGCTATTTCTAATAAAGATATAGGAAACCGTTTTTGTCTTGTCTCAAGTTATATCAATAGAATATTTAAAGCTCAAATTGGTGTAACAATCAGTGAGTATTTAACTGAAATTAGAATAAATAGGGCGAAAGAGCTTTTGGAAAATAATGGTCTACTTCTTCGCGATATTGCAATCAATATTGGCTATGGTGATTCGCTTTATTTCTCTCGTGTTTTTAAAAAGAAGGTTGGAATGTCTCCAAGTGAGTATAAAGAAAGTTTGTCAGAGAAATAAAACTCTAAATGGATTAAATTCCCAGCTACAGATATATTTTCAGCAAAACTTATAGATTGGTGAAAAAAGATATTGTGGTTAATAATTTCATTGTATCAATAGGCTTTGATAAAAATGCATCAATACCTACTTTTAGTGCCTGAGCAATATCATCTTCATTTGAATTTGCACTTAAGGCAATAATAATATTATCAAAACCATCTTCTCTTATCTTTGCAGTTGCTTCATAACCATTCATTGTTGGCATGTTGATATCCATCAAAACAATATCATACTTATCACCCTTTAACTTTATTTCATTATAGGCTTCTAACCCATTATCAACAGTTGTAACTTTAATTCCTTTAAGCAACAAAATATTGGAAACAATTTTAGCATTGATTTTATTATCTTCAACTACTAATATATGGATTTTATTATAATCACAAATTTCAATTAATTTGTTCTGGTTAGGATTTGCTTTTGAAATGGTTTTATGCAAGGGAAGGTTTATTTTAAAAGTTGTTCCTTTATTTAATTCAGATTGACACTCAATTGTGCCGTGCATCATTTCTACTAGCGCCTTAACAATTGGTAATCCAAGTCCTGCTCCATTGTTAAGTAATTCATTATTGTTTTCTTTAGCAAATGGTTCATACATTTTTTCTTGGAATTCTTTACTCATTCCGATACCAGTATCTGTAATTGTAAATTCTATAAAGAAGAAATGCTCATTGCTTGATTTAAAATTTGCTTTAGCAATAATTCTCCCCTTTTTGTTGGTATAAGTAACTGCATTTGATAAAAGATTTATAAGAATTTGTGTTATTCTATTAAGATCGGCAAAGACAAATTCATCTTGAATATTTAACTCATTTATAAATTCTATATCTTTCTCTTTACATATTTGTTTGACAATATCAAAAGACTTTTCTACTGTTTCTGTTAAATTAAAATTAGCATAATTAAGAGATAAATTATTATCCTCTATTTTTTGGAAATCAATAATATTATTAAATAATGCTAAAAGAAAATCTGAAGACTTTTGAATCCTTGTAAAATATTTTACAGTATTTGAATCCTTAGATTCATCGATTCCAAAGTTTGCTAATCCTTTTATTGTAGTAATAGGTGTGATGAAACTGTGTGAAATTCTTTTTAAGCAGGAACTGCTAAATAAGGATGCATTATAGCTAATATCTTCTGCTATTATTTTATTGGTTAGCTCTTTGTTTTTTATTTTTTATGACACCGTATTCTTTAAAGAACAATAAATTAGCAAGATCCATCTCTACGATGGATTTGAATTCTTTTAATAATTTTCTTAAAGTTTTTGTATCTTTTATCTCTACTGAATCCAGTCCACAAATGGTTCCAAATATTTCATCATCAGGCCATAAAAGAGGTAAACCTGCATAAGATATCATGCTTAACTCTACGTCAGGATTATCCTTCCATTTTTCATTAGTTAATGCATTGTTTATTTGAAGATAAGCGTTTGTACCAATAACTGTTTCACAATATAGTCCAGCTTCAAGATGGCAGGAATCTCCTGGTTTATATGGATGTTTAAAATTATTATTTGCAACAACACAACTTAATTTGTCTTTACTTATATTCATGATAAGAGCTGATGGAATACTAGAAATATCACATATGGTATTTAACATTGATTGCCATTTGCTTTTCATCTTAGACTCAATAACTGGTTTTTCGTTACCAATTGCTATTTCTTTTAGTTCTCCTGTATCACGAAGTTTTACGAATGTTGTCATATAATAATCTACCAAATTAATATAAAGATTTCCAATTGTTATTTTTCAAAGCTAAAAAATAAATATTAGTTAAACTAATT
>CAYWGU010000251.1:0-3018 GCA_964457975.1 uncultured Spirochaetaceae bacterium
AGATAATTAAATAATTATCGGATGGTGACGTCAAATATAAAATACAACATCTATTATTATTGGGGGTATAAGGAAAGATATATCTCCAATATTTTTTTGTCTTTATTTAGCTAAAATTCCAATTGTTAAAAATCCTTAGAATAAATTTCGTAAAAAGTTAAAAACTGATAATCAAAAGCCAAATAAAAAGAAAGTTCACGATACGTATGTTTTGTAGTATACTAAATTAAAAGAGAAAATTAAGAAGGGTTATTATAATATGGCATTGATGGATATAAGGATTTATTCCGAGATTTTAAACAGATCTGTAAGTTTTAAAGCAATTATCCCTGGTGATAATAAAAATGAAGAAAAGAATAATAATAAACGAGAATTTAAGAGAGGCACAAAGACTCTCTATCTTCTTCATGGCAGGGAAGGGGATAATTCGGATTATTTGTATAAAACTGATATTCTCGCCATTGCTATGAAATATAATATAACTGTCATAATGCCTTCCGGAGAGAACTCCTGGTTTGTTGATCGAGAGCAATATACTGCACGTTATAAAGAATTTATTGGAAAGGAACTTGTTGATTATGTTCAATCAACATTTCATCTATCGAGGGATAAAAATGACAATTTCATTGGTGGATTATCTATGGGAGGATATGGTGCAATTTGCATCGGATTAACCTATTTTAATACATTCTCAAAGATTATAGGTCTTTCGTCTGCTTTAATAATTGATGATATTTCATCCAAAAAACCTGTTCGTGGTGTTGATGATCTCCATGATTTTAAGTATCTATTTGATTGCTTAGAAAATCTTAGTGAAAGCGATAAGAATCCTGAGGTGTTGATAACGAATAGCAAACTATTAAATTTACCAATTCCTAAGTTATTTCTTTGCATAGGTAAACATGATTTCTTGTATAGTTGCAATCAAGAATTTACCAAATTCTTAGATGATATAAATATTGATTATGAATATAATGAGTCTGAGGGCATTCATGATTGGATATTCTGGAACTCCTGGTTGGAACCTTCTATAAAATGGCTTCTTGGTATCGATCTATTAGCAAATGAGAAAGCAAAAAGTTGATTATTTATTGAATACAGAAGGGAATACAAAGGAGAATAAGAATAGGAATAGAAAGGAAGCACTTTTTGAAAAATCCACATGGTCATTGTTTTTCGTTAAGCTATATAATAACCAAGCGTTAATAACTTAGTGTGTATAAAATCAAATTACCTTAAACCTCAGGTTTCAAAGTTAAATATGAGATAAATAATTTTACCAGATATTAGAATTCACATAGGTAACTTCGCAATTAAACCTGGTTTCTACTGTTTTTACTCTTTTGATCTACAAGTAGTATAGCCTTGTATCAATTTAGTTTTAATTACTACATGCTTTTTTTCTTTAGATGGATTGGTTAGTAGTGTAAATAAATTATCTGCAATCGCCTCAATATCTTGGTGAATTGTTGTTATTCCTGGATAGTGAAAAGAACCCAAAATATCATCAAACCCTATAACTGAGATATCTTCTGGTATTTTAATATTAATCATATTTGCAGCATTTATAATTCCAAGAGCTATCATATCATTTGAACAAATAATTGCAGTAGGTACTTCATCAAGCGTTATAAAATGCTTTAAAGCATTCTTTCCATTCTCCAAATCAAGGTTTGGAAATTTTTCATAAATATAACTATTATTTATCTTTAAACCCTTTTCTTCAAGTGCTTCAAGATAACCTTCTTTTCTTTCTTCTGTACTGTCAAATTTATTGCTACATCCAACAAATGCTATTCTTTTATGATTCAAATTACAAAGATAATTAACCGCATTTTTAGTTGCTTTAATATTCTCAGATCTTACTGCAGAAAATTTTTCTAAGTAACGATCAAGAGTAACTATGGGTGGGAGTATACTTGTATCTGAAAAAAGTGAATAGTTAATACCTTCAGTAACAATAATGCCACCAACATGATTTGCTAAGCAATAATCTAAATATTTCTTTTCATTTTTAACATTATTTTCAGTGTCAAAGATTAAAAAAGTATAGTTGTTAACAAAACATATAGAATTTAGTTTACTAATAAGTATATTGAAAAAGGGGTTTTTTATATCATAAACAAAAAGTGCAATGGAATTATAAGTTTTGCCAAATACATTTTTCGCACTTATGTTTGGTACGTATTCATACTGCTTTACAATTTTTAATACTTTTTCTTGAGTTGCTTTACTTGTAGTTTCTGGTTTATTTAAAACACGTGACACTGTAGCTGTGGATACATTAGCTAGTTTAGCTATATCACGTATGCTTAAATATTTTTCTGGTTTTTTCTTTTCTCTAACTTTCATTGATAGTTCCCAAAATATTATATTTTTTATCGTGGTTTTTAGGTCTTTCTAATGATAGACCTAAAAATACCTAATTCACCCATTAAACGTCTTTAAGTTTTCTTGGAAGTCGATTCTTAAAAACTATAAAAGATAAAACTTCGAAGTGATCTAGACTTTCTGTTTATTCCTCTTTTATGAGGAATAAAGAAATTCTAATACGTAGCTTAGTAAATATCTAATATTTCATGCTGCTTTTTAGTAGAGAAGGTAAAAATCCTTGCAGAAATAAATACGAAACATGTAATATTATTTATTTAAAATCATCAATTATCTTAATCAAAAACTAAAATTAATTTAGTAATAAGCATCGTTAGTTTAGTTTCTGTTTTGCTCATTCTTAAAAATAGTAACTGATATTCAAAGCTTTATTGCTACTTGCTTTACGTTTATTAATCATAATTTAATAATATTCCTCAGTTATAAAACTTGCAATAACTTTGTAATATTTAAAAATCTGCTGAATTATAAATTTTAGAATGTTAGCAAATTACTCGTTGTTTTATTTCTAATTATATAATTAATACTTAGGAGCTTTTTTCCTTTTTCATCTTGAAGTTTACAAAACAACAGGGGTTATAAACAAAAAAGTATAATTCAAATTAAGTTCTGAACTATTTACCAGTA
>CAYWGU010000252.1:0-2988 GCA_964457975.1 uncultured Spirochaetaceae bacterium
GAATTATGATGGTAGATTTTGTTCTTTAATTTTTCTTTTTTCATTCAAGGAAGATATTTGAAGAGAGATACCAATAGTAACTATAATGAAGTATGTTCTATTTTTGATAAAAAGCTAAAGGTTTTTAATTGTGTCTTGTTGGTATTTTATACCTTAATGAAATATTATTTGGATTAGGATAAATGCAGTCTTTTGTTATTCTCTTGTCACATTTTTTTTTAATGACAATCACTCTAGTCAAGTTTCAATAAAACTCATAAATCAACTATCAACCAACTTGAAAAAAAATTACCTAAATAGAAAATATTAAAATAGAGATTGAAACACCCCAAACTTCCGAAAACCTATGAAAGAATCACAATTTCTATCAAAAGTGCAGTAGCTCCATCATGCTTTTTCCAAGCCAATAAATCATTATATATTTTGCGTTTTAAAACTATCTCAGATAATTAAATATTATTATTTATCAGACATGAAATTAAAACATTTTTAACTTATATAAATCACGAAATCGCACTTTTCAATTTCTATAATTCAACTCTATATCTTAAAATTGTTTTTAAATTTTCAGGTTTTGATCTTCTTGCATCAGATAAATAAATCTCTCGGTGAACAAGTGTTTTTATTTTAAGGTTGTTTTCCTTGATGAATTCTTTCATTTGTGAGAAAGTTTCACATTCTTTATCAAAGGAACCTTTGTGAAGCATTTGAACAGATAATCCATCCTCAATTTCAGTTAGATAGGCTTCACCTAATAAAGGATTACCTTTCTTTTTTGTAATTTCCAAGGCTCTTTCGTATACATCATTATTAACAAAAGAAGGCTGACGTATCATGATGGTATAAAGAAATTCTTCTTTGAGAAGAATTTCACTCTCTCTACCTTTTTCACTTAGATCCCAGGTTCCTTCAAGAGGATAAACAACGTATTCAAAGTAACCTTCTGGAGTAAATCCTTTTCTAGGCATCATCTTTATTGCATATGATAATCCATAAAGAACTTCAATTCGTTTAACAAAATCTTCAGAATTAGGATTACCTTTTCCTTTGATGCATATGTATTTCTGTTTGGGAATCGTTATAAGAGCAGGAGTAGCCTTCACTCCATAAATATTATTTTCTTCCTTCTTATATTCATATTTCATAATCAAATGCTCCTTTTAAGCTATATTACATACTTCATTTATTATAAGTTTCAATTTAAACCAATAAGACCTTACTCAAGATTACAGAGTAGAATTTACTTGGTTTATCTATTTAAGCCATAAGGTCAAACAATAGCTTAAGAAGCAATGACATTTTTATGTTTACAGATTTACTTTATGCAATTATCATTCTATCACCAAAACATTACAACTTTATCTTATCAATTGGATCTAAAACCCTATGCTTTCCCACCATCTTATCTACAGTTCTGTGATGAGCATCTTCACAACCTTTCCATGGTTTATCGGTATTCTCACTTTTATACTTCTGCGTTAACCAAAGTACATCAACACCTATTCTATCAAGGTTTTTAAGCTCCAATTCAGTGATAGCTTTTACGAATTCATTTGAATCTTTGCTATTTAAAACAGAGGAGGAGGTGTTTATCAATTCTTTATAATGATGTAGGCAAAATCCTTTTGATTGTGCGATAGCTTCTTTGAAATTAGAATCTGTATTCCATAATTTAATAATAGTAAAAACATATCTATCAAGACGTGATTTCATCTGAGTGCAGATCAAACAACCATTTTCTCTTTCTACAAACTGTGATGATAAGGCATTTATAGCTTTTTCTGTTTTCTTACCAGGTTTGGCATTCAATATATCTTTAAAGACATTTTTAAATTTCTTTCTACTTTCAGCTAAATAGGTATCACAAATAAGACCAAGATCTTGTGCCCTATTAGCAGCACTTAAAAGTTGAAAGTGATGATTACAAAAGCCATATTCATTAACTCTAACTCGAGTTTCAGGGTTCATTACAGAAGATCCCAAATAAAAATCAACACCATGCTGTTCAGCTTCTTTCATTAAATCACATAGAAAGCACTCACTTTCACTTTCAATACCATCCCATACAGGAATGGTTTCCAATTTATATTTTGGTTTTCCTATCACTTAACTTAATCCTTTTGCAGCTAAATAGCTTTTCACAATATCAGGATAATTAGTAATAACACCAGTAATCCCCCAATCAACACACTTTTTAAGACTTTCCATATCATTTACAGTCCATACATTAAGATTTATTCCATTCATAATACATTCATCCACTGTATCTTTTGTTAACGTAGATATATCTGGATGATAAAATTGCATTCCAAGTTTATGTGCTAAAAATCCTGCATTTATCATTCCCCATTCAGGTTGTAGCAAACCACATGGAAGATTTCTATCTATGGCTTTTACAAATTGCATTGATATATGATTGAAAGATGAAAAAACAACTCTATCCTCCAAACAATATTTTTTAACCATTGAAATAGTTTTCTCTTCAATATCTTTATAATATATAAGGTTGGTTTTTATCTCAATATTTGTTACAACATTTGTGGTACTAATGTACTGACAGTATTCTTCAAATGTTGGAATCGTTGAATCATTTCCTTTAAATTGTGGAAATTTGTAAGAGGCATCAAGTGCCTTTAACTCTGCCAATGTTTTGTCTTTTACAAATCCAGTACCATCTGTTGTACGATCAACTTTTTCATCATGAATAATAATCAATTGATCATCTTTAGACAAATGAACATCCAATTCAATACCATCTGCATAAGCTACTTCAACAGCAGCTCTAAAACTTAACATTGTATTCTCAGGATAGCATCCAGAGAAACCTCTATGACCATAGGTTAGCATTTTCATTGTTTTTGCCTTCTGTTTTTTTATTATATTTAGTTTGACACAATACAGATAAATTATAAAGGAAAATCTTTTTTATTGAAAAAAAACCTCCTAAGATTGTAGTCCTAGAAGGTTTAAATAATAATTGTAGTTGAA
>CAYWGU010000253.1:0-2977 GCA_964457975.1 uncultured Spirochaetaceae bacterium
TTTCAGATGCAGCCAGAGTATTTGACAGCGAACTTCTTAAAAAGATCATTCAGGGTGACAAGGTTGGAACTCGCATTAAAGCAACAGAGCGAAAAAGTCAAAGAACAAGATGGATAGTAAACAGTGCAGTGCATGGATCTATTAGTGTAGATGAAGGGGCTAAAAAAGCTCTTGAACATCATAAGAGCTTACTACCTGCTGGAATACTTGATCTCAGGGGTGCATTTAAAGCAGGTGACGTAATTGAGATACTTGATGCAAAAGGTGTTGCCTTTGCAAAAGCTGTACCGTATTATGATAGTACTGATATAATTGCAATTAGTGGTCACAATTCATGTGATATTGAAGGGCTACTTGGTAAAGGCAGGAAGGATGTAATTTTCCGTCCAGAGGATTTGGTGTTTTTAAATGAGTCAAAGTAATAATTATAAAATTTTTCACAGAAAGCAAGATTTAGGTAAGAAAATTGAACAGCTTCATAGATCTGAGCAATTAGCAATTGGTATATTGGATTCAGGCTCTCTTGAGATGCTTACCACTTCACTAGATTGGTATGTTAAAAACATGAATTGCTGTCTTCATGCTGTAATAAGCAATGATAGAGGTGATGTTTCAACTTTTCAAGCTAGCTATCCTGATGTAACCTTTCTTGTTTTTCCAACATTTCCAACACTCGGAGAGATGGTAAATACCATTGCAGATGAATGCTTTACCACATATTTCCTTGTGGTAAGATCAGATATGGAAATTGTAAGATTTGAAGGAGCCTACTTGTTCTCACTTTTGAGCGGCAACGAAGCACCAGCTGCTTTGGTTCCTGCTATTGCAAATAGCAACAAAGAAATAATTCCTTCAATGAGAGCCCCTAATAAAGTTGGAAATTTGATTGATCCAACATCATATTTTCCTGATATGGCATCAACAGAATCACATCAAACTCTTTATCCCATTAGAGGAATAGGCTTGTTTGATAGAGCTCTATTTCAGAGAGTTAGAAGCTATGATGAAGAAATTGATAGTGAATATTGGCAAACTCTTGATTTAGGACTTAGATATAATCTATTTGGAAATACCATTGGATGTACCAGTGCCTTCATTGTAAGATTTCCACAGACTCTTAGCATCCTTGAAGATAAATCCCCAGTAGAAGCTATGGATAGACTTCATACAAGAGCACTATCAGTTGAAAATATAAATGGTAAGAATTTTCCAAGAAAGTTTCGTGGCCATTTTGATAAAAAAATTTTTAATGATGAGGTTAAAAAGAGGTTGTCTTATTTGGTAAAAAAAGATTTTAATACTCTTTGCAAAACTTGGAATTATACTGAAGTAGAAAAAGAAAACATGAGCAAAATTAGTAAATAATTAGGTGATAAATATAATGGGTTTAAACAAAAGAAAAGAGGCTAAAAGAGTGTTAATAACTGTATTGTTGTTTTCTATCACCTCTTTTATTTTTGCCACTTCTATTTTTGCAAGGAATCCTTATAACTATCCAGTGAAAACTATCTTCATTGACCCCGGTCACGGAGGAAAGGATTCAGGTGCATCAAGGAACTATGATTTTATTGATTATACCTTGAATGAAAAGGATATTAATTTAACAATTGCAAATAAGGTTTCATCCCTTCTCCAAGCTAGATATGAAGATATTAGAGTTTATCAAACAAGAATTGATGATGAATTTTTATCGCTTCAAGAGCGATCTCAAGTTTGCTATTTAACACCCTTAAAACCAAAATCTAGTTGTCTGTATATATCACTTCATGTGAATGCCTCAAACAACACTGATGCTCAAGGCTTCGAGGTGTTTACAAAACTTCCTGCAGTAGAAAAAAAAATAATCCTATTTGATGAAAATACTCCATTCAAAAATATTCCATTTTTTAGTTGTGAGAGCAATGATGAGTTGAATGACAATTTGTATAATAAAAGTGTCGAACTTGCAACAAATATAAATAGCAGCATTGCCTCATCATTTCAAGCTGCTTCCAATCGTGGAGTAAAAAGTGATAATTTATATGTATTGAATGTTTGCAGGAATCCTGCTGTTCTAGTGGAGATTGCATTTCTATCAAATGAAGATGAAGCTAGAAACCTTGTCGATGATGAGTATTTATCAGAAATGGCTCTTGCGATATTCGAGGGTATATCAAAGTCTTTATAGCATGTTACTTGTTGACTTACTTACAATTAATGTTTATTGTAGCAAAGAAATTTAGAGGAAAAATATGAAACCAAACTTACATAACATAGTGCTTGCACAGGTTGCAGGAACAAAAGAACAATTTATTGAAGATAAACTACCGCAATTTGCCTTTTCTGGCAGATCGAATGTTGGTAAAAGCTCTCTTATTAATTCATTATTAGAAAGAAAAGCAATTGCAAAGGTTAGTTCAAATCCAGGGCATACAATTACTGTTAACTTCTTTAATATTGATGAAAAACTATACTTGGTTGATTTACCAGGATATGGTTATGCAAAACGTGGTGGAAAAAATAAAAAGCAATGGGCATCAGTTACAGATGGCTTTTTCACCCAGCATCCCAATATTGATATGTTGAAAAGTGTAATACAATTAGTTGATTTAAAAATTGGACCAACTGAAGATGATATTGGTATGATTAATTTCATGAATGAACTTAATATCCCGTACATCATTGTTGCAACAAAAGCAGATAAGCTCAAAAAAAAGGAAGCTGATAAAGCTTTGAATAAAATAAAAAACGAAATGATTATAAACGAAAACACTTTAATAATTCCTTATTCAATTAAAACAGGTTTGGGAAAGGTAGCACTTCAAACTGAAATATATAAAAGAGCTAACTTGATTTAATTCTCAAGTCAGCTGTATATGCACTCCGGTATTTGGATACACCAAATAGGGGTGTTTTTTTATTTCGAATATTAATTTGAATATATAAAGAATATGAAATAACTCCATGGCCTTTTTTACAAAATAAGCTTGCCGAATTG
>CAYWGU010000254.1:0-2933 GCA_964457975.1 uncultured Spirochaetaceae bacterium
CTAAATTCAACAATTATTTCCTTTTGAATAAGTGCTTAATAAAATAATATAAAATAACTGCATCCAAAACAAAATAAAAGTAATGGATAAATGATTGTAAAAAAATTAACATAAAAAACTCCTTTTATTTTAAGAATGCAAAACTATTTGGGTTAACTAGCATAACTAAGGCTATACCGCCAAGTAACAAACACGGTAAAAATAACTGTTTAAGAAACGACATATAACTTCCCTTATATCCAGTTGCTTCACAAGTTAATCTACCAACAATCCTAGATGGTGGTAAACAATCTCCAATTGGGAAAATAAGACTCTAAGCAGCTCTTACTACAGTTGTATCATTACCATGAGTATTAAACATAAAAATTAAAGGAGTACCAATAATTTTTGCACTTCCATAACTTAAACTACCTTGGGTAATAGGACCAATAATTAATATAAAACCATAAATTAATACTAATGGTAAAGTAACAAAAGTTACTCCAATTAAGCCTTTTACACCTGTAGCAGTCATTGCACTTTGTAGCAATCCTACACTTATTACAGTAGCGGCAAGTGGAAAAACCTGTTCCATAGTATTATCAACTAATGCACGATATTCCTTAAATGTTGTTTTCTTTGGGTTACAAAGAATTGCAACAATAGTTGAAATAATAAACATCAGAGGTAAGCCTAATACTGGAATATTCCAAGGCAACTACAGTGAAAGAAGTATTAGAGATGCAATTGTAATTAGGGGTAATAAAATACGAACAAGATTCATACCCTCTGTTGCTTGAGGTAATTTTTCAAGTATTTTCTCTGTTGATTGTGGTTTTGCACCCCAACCTAAATAAATAATTGTGAAAACACCTGTTATTATTATTGGAATAGATAATAATTTCCCAAAACCTACATACGGCATATTCGCTTGTGCAGTCATTAGCATTGTCCATAAATTAATTGGTGGAGCCGCTGCAGACATAATAGCAAAAACAAAAACAAATGCGGCGGTTTTCTTATCTGATAAACCCATGAATGTTATTACAGTTGCAACTAAGCCACCCATAACAAAAACTGAAACACTACCTGCGCCAGTCAAGGCTCCAGGAATTATCATAAATACGGCCATGAAAAACATTAAAATCCATTTATTACTAAATGTACTTACAAGTTTTCTTGTTACAGTGTCCAAAGAGCCTGAATTAGCATAAACATTAATAAATAACGATGCTGTCATAAATAAAATTGCTAAATCAAGGTTTGTAAATAAACCTTCTACAAGGTATCTGACTGGATTATTTAATCCCTCAATCAAACCCCAAGCTATAACAGCTATTACAACTCCGGCAAATGCCATCGAAATCTCTGGAGATTTAAATTTGATACTGCTAAATACAAATACTGCTATCATAATAATTAGCAATATAGTTGTTGTTAAATACATCAATAAACCTCCAGTTTATTTTACGAAAATTTGTTTAGATACCTTCATGAATTCCATTGCACTTCCAATTTCTGTCAATGGGATATCATATTTATCGCTTATCTTATTAAATCTTTGATCTGTGTTACCATCTTTAACAACTATCATCCAATCTGATGCAGGACAAATTAAATCAATACAACGTTCATTTGAGTTAGTTTTAATTGTAGACCTTTTATCTTTTTCTAGAAGCAAAGCTATTATTGGTAAATCAATATCCTTTGCATGTTTTACTACTTTTTTTAGACGATCTATTTCATCGTCGATAGTAATTCCAGAAGCTCCAAGACCTTTATCTGTGGATCCTATAACAATTAATAAACAAGAATAGTCCAAATCTGATAAATCATCTTCTTTTGGTTCAGATTTATAAAAGAAATCTGTACCTAGTTTAAGAACTCTTGCTTGTCCAATTAATAATCTGGCCATTTTTCCACCAGGACCTTGTCCTGCATTTGTTATTAGAAGTGGAGCCGGATATTCTCGAACAGGGGCTCCTGTTGTCGTTGCAAATACCTGCATTGGTAAGATTGCAAGAAGTAATAATAATAACAATGAAAAAGTATACTTTCGCACTTTTCATCCTCCTTTGTTATTATTTTAGCTATTTAGCAAAATTCTTAGAATTTACTGTTTAGTTAAAATTAATTTATTAGTGATTATAACATGATTACATAATATAACAACCTTTTTCTAAGGAATATAATTAATTATTAAACTAGTAATAATTTACAAAACATTCTATTAAAGACCTCATAATTGCAATTTTTGAGCATAAAAACGAGATAAATATGTTTAATTCATAATATTCTAATTATTAGGTTTCTAGTCTTTTACTCTTTTTATGTAAAGTATAACTGGAATAAAGATCCTAAAATAATTATTGTTATTTAGTAAAAATTGTTAGTAAACATTAAAAAATCTTTCGACTATGGTCACAACTATTAGTTAGGAAATCCAAGAAATGATATAAAAATGGTTATTTTAGATTTAAAGCAAAAAAGCACTCAATATTGTAAAAATCATAAAATATCCACAGATGATCTAGATAACTTTGCATAAGATTTCAAAGATTTTGATGGAAATGAATTTAATACATTATTTAGAATATATAAAAATAATCAGAGAATGAAGAAATTAAAACAATACATCTAGCAAAAAAAGATATTGATAAACCTGAAGCTTGTCCTAATGGCGCATAACAATGTCCAAATAGTCAAATATCAGTATCCAAAGTCAGTGGAATAGGCAGTTTTCCACAAAATATGTTTTGTCTAATTTTTCACACTTATTACTACTTTCAATCTCCAAGCAAAAAATACTACAAGTCAAATATAAAATAATAAAAATTAATGGTTATCAATAAAATAGCCAAACATAACAACAATATTTATAGCAAGTATAGTTTATTAATTTAGAAATATGCTAAAACACTCAATATATAATTAACGATATTAAAATTCCAAAT
>CAYWGU010000255.1:0-2914 GCA_964457975.1 uncultured Spirochaetaceae bacterium
AGCACTTAAGCCCTTTGTAACAAAAATTAAAACAATAAGGAAAAGGAGAACTGTTCCCATTCCTAAAAGCATGAGTGTAAGACCATTCTGAAGTAAGCCACTAATTTGCTCACTTGCAATTTGAGATAATACTACCATACAAACTCCTGGATTATTATTTTATTTTCTAGCTAAGTCTAAACTTAAACTATCATTGCAATGATAATGGGATTATATTTAAATTTCAAGCATAAAAAGGGAGTATAAACTCATTATTTTAACTAATTAAAAGTATTGAAAAGTATTAAATTGTTATCGCAACAAAGTGCAACAAGAATTTAAATATTTAACTTATAAAAACTTAAGTATCCTAACAAATTAAGCACCAATGTGTTGTTTGTTCAATATTTATTATTATTTCATTAATTATCCCAATTTATTATTTATGATATTTATGCTACTTCTTTTATCTCAAAGACGCTAGTTTTCAACAATATCCTATCAATTCAGTATAAAATCAATATTAATTCAACTAATTATATAATTTGTCTTGCCGAATTAGTTTATTTGTTTTATTTTTACTCTGTTGCTTACTAATAATAGGCGAAGGAGAAATAGATGTCCAAAGAACAATCTGCTGAAATGTCACAACAACAGCAGCAGGAATTACAAGACAAACAGATAGAAGATAGAATGGCACTTATTGGAAAAAAGATAATCATCATGAGTGGTAAAGGTGGCGTTGGTAAAACAACGGTTACTGTTAACCTTGCAAATGCATTGGTAGATAAAGGTTACAAAGTTGGTATTCTTGATACTGATTTACACGGACCAAACGTAGCTAAGATGCTAGGTTGTGAAAAGAACACACTTGAATCTCCTGATGGTAAAACAATTGTACCTGTAGAAGTTAGAAAGAATTTAAGCGTAATAAGTCTATCATTCGCTATTCAAGATTCTGGTGCTCCAATTATTTGGAGAGGCCCAATGAAAATAAAAGCTATCAAACAATTCCTTGGAGACGTTAATTGGGGTCCTTTGGACTACTTATTAATTGATACACCACCAGGAACTGGTGATGAACAACTAACAGCTATCCAATCCATTGCAGGCATGACAGGTTCTGTTATCGTAACAACTCCTCAAGATGTAGCATTGCTTGATGCAAGAAAGAGCATTAACTTCTCCAAGAAGCTTAATGTTAAAGTATTGGGTGTTGTTGAAAACATGAGTGGCCTTATATGTCCTGGCTGCGGAGAGATTATTCCTCTATTTGGCATGGGCGGCGGTTCAAAGCTAGCTAACGAAGAAAAAGTACCTTACATTGGTAGAATTCCGATTGAAGTTAACTTAAGAGAAAATGAAGATTCAGGTAAGAGTTCATTAGAAATGAACCCTGATTCAGAGTCAACAAAAGCTCTACGTGATATTGCAAATTTATTGGATGAACAAACTGAAGTTGGTGATCCTAATGATTACCTTAATACATCTAAATGTTCTCCCACATCATGTTCATCTTGCAGTAGCAACTGCTCATCAAGGAAAGAATAAATTGAAACTAGACATTTTTAAAATTGGAAATATAAAGGATACTGAACATCTAAAGTGGGATGTACTTAGCAGTGAGCATGTATTGCATACTGCTATTTTCGATGTTGAAAGAAGTCTTCGATCGTCAAAGAAAGGGGTAACTGCCCCTTTCTTCTCTTTAAAAGCACCTAACTGGGTAACAGTTATCCCTTGGTATAGAAATGAAGAAGGTGTACCTTGTTTTGTAATGGTACAACAATTTCGCCATGGAAGTAATAGCATCATCAGAGAATTTCCTGCAGGAATGGTTGATAATGGAGAGGAAGCTCTATTTGCAGCAATAAGAGAGTTGAGTGAAGAAACAGGAATTGTTTCAAAAAACATAACTCATCTTGCAACTGTAAATCCAAATCCTGCCTTCATGGATAACAAGGTAAGTTTTTTCCTAGCTAGAGAGATTGAGAAGACCAAGCTACAAAATCTTGATTCAACAGAAGATCTTGATGTACTTTCAGTTCCTGTAACAGAGGTTGTTAAAAAGATGGGAAAGGATGAATTGTATGATAATGGCATTATGATGACGGCTCTATCTTTCTTCCTAAAAGAAGCTGCAATTGATTCAAAACTTTTAACCTAAAAAATATTCATTTATGTAACTAAAGTCTCTAGTTTTCTGTTATAGTTGTTATAACAAAAAATAAATGAGGCTGTTTTTATGGAAAAATCAATTAACAAGTTTTTAATTCTATTTGCAATTACAATAAGTGCAATATCACTTACATCATGCTCTTCATTATCTGACATGAAGCAATCATCAATTCCAAGAACAATTAATGTATCAGGTAATGGTAGTGTTAATGCAACACCAGATATTTCAACATTCTCAGTAAAAATCAGTGAGACAGAAGATACATCATCTCAAGCCTTACAAGCTATGAATAAAAAGATGTACTCAGTATTAAAAATATGTGATGAATATGAAATACTTGAAAAAGATAGAAAAACAAATTCAATAAATCTTAGAACAGATTATGACTGGATTGATAACAAGCAAGTTGTTAACGGTCAAGTTGCAAGTCAAAGCATTAGCATTACATTAAGAGATATTGATACTCTAGGACCAATCATTGATGCTTTAAGCAATATAAATGAAATTACAATTGGATCCATATCCTTTAGCAAAGAAAACACTGATAAGGAAGCCTCTGAAGCTAGATTGCTTGCTGTTGAAGATGCATACAATAAAGCACTCGAAATAGCAGAAGCAGCTGGTATGATTCTTAAAAGCCCCATTAGCATAAACAATGCATCATCTCCTGTTAATTACAACTATCCTATAATGATGAAATCAAGTTCAATGGAAGCTGCTTACGATAATCGTTCAACACAAGCTCCAACAGGTGAA
>CAYWGU010000256.1:0-2896 GCA_964457975.1 uncultured Spirochaetaceae bacterium
AGCTAATGGAGATAATATATGTTGAAAAGGGTCAACCATTCGGGAGGTCTCCGACGATCCGGAAGGTTTCAGATGGGAGGTCTTGTATAGAGCTAAGTTACCTCCTGGATGGTCGTGCACCTCCCGGATGGTGACGACTAATGCACCACAAAATTATCAAAGACAAGTTATAAATTAATTCCGGGGGGGGGGGATGCCAGGTCAACATATAAAAAACTTGACGCACTAAAAACAAGTGAACAATTTAGGGTCAAGTTTGAAATTTAGGAATGCTAATAAAAAAAAAGAGAAAAAAGACAGAGGAAGAATTAAAAGCTCTTTCTGTAAAACTCCATAATGCCAAAGATTGGAAGGATGATAGAATAGAAAGAGAGAAGAAGAAGAAATAAAGTTAGGGGACACACACATTATAGGCTATATGGGTGATAACTGAAATTATTTTTTCACAAAATGAGTTTTAACACAGGAAAGCAATAAATAAAAAAAAGGAATCAATATGATAAACGAAACAAATTATGAAAACAATCCACTCACAAAAGAGCAGGAAACTCAAGTAGATGCATTATTTGCTGAATACGATAATAAAGACACTCCCGGATGTGCTGTTGGAGTAATCAATGACGGTGAATTTATCTACAAAAAAAGCTTCGGCATGGCTAATCTGGATTACGATATTCC
Organism: uncultured Spirochaetaceae bacterium; assembly: GCA_964457975.1. Taxonomy (GTDB): domain Bacteria; phylum Spirochaetota; class Spirochaetia; order Sphaerochaetales; family Sphaerochaetaceae; genus Pleomorphochaeta. Next base: position 679 of record CAYWGU010000256.1, read on the forward strand.
GATTACTGCTGATAGCAAGTTTGAGCTGGGTTCAACCTCCAAACAATTTACAGCTGCTTGTATTGCACTTCTTCAATTAGATGGCAAACTAAATATTGATGATGAAGTCAGAAAGTATATCCCAGAGTTACCTGATTATGGAAAAATTATTAAAATTAGTCATTTGATTCATCATACCAGCGGAATTAGAGATTTTTATAATCTTTTGTGGTTTTCTTTTCAGCCTTGGGAGGATTATTTTACAAAAACTGAATGTTTAAAACTCGTTTGCAGACAAAAAGAACTTGATTTTATTCCTGGTGATAAATACTCATACTCCAATTCTGGATATTTTCTACTTGCTGAAATTATTAATAGGGTTAATGGTAAATCAATCAGGGAGTATGCAGATGAAATGATATTTAAACCTCTCAAAATGAATGACACTTATTTTGGAGATCACTCAAGTGAAATTGTCAAAAAACGAGTAACAAGTTATGGTATTCAAAACAAAACACACACAGCTTACTTTTCTAATTCTGTTGTTTTGGGTCCCAGTGGAGTATTATCTACAGTTAATGATATGCTCAAATGGGATCGCAATTTTTACAATCCTGTGGTTGGAGGTCAACAAATGCTGGACCTGATGAGGACAAAAGGAGTGCTAAATAATGGTGAAACTATTCCCTATGCATTTGGATTAATTCACAATTCTTACAAAGGATTCAATAATACCGATCATGCTGGAGGTATTCTTGGTTTTCGCTGTCAGTTAACCTGCTTTCAGGAACAAAAGATTAGTGTAATTTTTCTAGCAAACCGAGTTGATTGTAATCCTAATTATCTTCCAAATATTATTGCAAATACGTTTTTGCCAGAAACAAAAGAAACTATAACTGAAAAAACTCCTAAAGTAGTAGAAGAATATACTCCTGTTAAGTTATCAGATTCTGAACTAGATAAGTTTTGTGATTTCTATTGGTGTGAAGAAGAAAAAATAAACCGAAAAATAATTATAAAAGACAATTGTTTATATTATTGGAGAGCAGATAATTACCTGTCAAAACTTATACCAATCAGCAACAATGAATTGATTATGGAAGGTTCAAGCTCCGATGTAAAGCTGATTTTTGAATTTGACAACAATCAGAAAATAATTAATTTTTTTCAAAATGGAATCTTCACATCAAAATATATCAGCTATAAACCTGTTAGTTATACTCCTGAAGATTTAGCAAAATTTTGTGGTAAATATTACAGTTATGATCTAGATGTTTATTATCAAATACTGCTTGATGCTGACAAATTAAGATTAAAATTTAGAAATAAAAACATATCTGAATTGCCTTCTATGATGGAAAACACATTTCGAACAACAGGAAATGGCTGTACTTTTAAATTTTCTACTAATGACAGAAATGAGATCAAAGGTTTTGTACTTGATGCAGAAGGAGTAAAAAATATTAACTTTGATAGATGCTAGTTTTTGTTACAGTAATAAATCTTAAGCTAAATAATATAAGTAAAGCTATAAAGAGAATATTCTATCACAATGTTTCAGGAACTGGGACATAAAAATTAAAGAGGTTAATATGAAAAGAAAGAATAAAAAAGATAAATTCGAGACATTATTCAATGATGAAGGAAAATTTATTCGTTGGCCTGCTCAATTAAAATATCAAACGATGGTGATTAATTATCTTCATTCTATTCTTGAGGGTGATAAGGAATTTACTGAAAATGAGATTAATCAATTCATAAAGAGTAATATTTGCTTTTATGATCACGTTACAGTTCGTAAAAATATGGTAGGAATAAAAGCTTTAATCAAAATTGATGATGGAAGAGCTTATTACAAGAATAACGATTATAAAAGATTATATTTGTAAAACTAATATCCAGGATAGAAACTGGGGGAATGAGGGAACGATCCGCCTTCATCAGATTACGGCGCGACAAGAGGGGGGGACGAAGATGAGAAAGGGTGAAGGGGTGAGAGCAATTGAAAATGTAAAATGTAAAAAGTAAAATATCGTAAGTCGTTAGTTGTTAGTCGTTGATGGTGAAGACGAGAATAATTGAAAATTGATCATCCTTCATATGATTACGGCGCGACAAGAATGTAAAAAGTGAAATATAGGGGTATGTATATGGGGAGAAGTGAGAAGTGAAAAGTGAAAATGTTGCCGCGTCCTGAGAAAAGTGGACTCAAATAAGAATGAAGGAGTCCAGATGAAAA
>CAYWGU010000257.1:0-2885 GCA_964457975.1 uncultured Spirochaetaceae bacterium
AGTAGAGACAGCTATAGCAAAAGATCGAGAAATCAATAAGATTCATGTATCCTATGCTTTACAACAATTAGCAGAAGAAGGTTTTGTTGAATATAAAAAAAGACGTGGCTATTTTGTAAAAGGAATAAGCGATAATGATTTTCTAGAATATGTTAAACTTAGGCAGATGCTTGAAATAGAACTTATCAAAGAATATTTAAAAAAAGCCACTGAGGAACAATTAGAAGATAGTGTGAGAATAATACGAAGAAAGATTGCTTTCTTAAGAAGTGAATTACTTGATGATGCAGATGAAGAGACAATACATTTCTTCAAACAAGTACAGACCATTTCAAAGTATCACCAAATTCCAAGACTCCTGACTCAATATCAATCTTACATAATGGGAATTATTAAAACTGAATTCATTGAAAGAGAGGATATCAAGGAAACCATTGAAGTAAATGAAATGCTCCTTTCTTGTCTTCAATCACGGGATAAAGAGAAAGGTATTAAATGGGCTAAAACACGACAGGAAAATTTGGTTGCATCCTGTTATAAAAACATGATAATAAAGAAAAACAAGATTGAATAAATTAAACTTAATTCTATATGGGTGTTAAATATTTTTGACACCGTATATCAATTTATATAAATTTTAAAGAATAAGGTTCTTTTCCATACATTATTTGACAATATACAAATTAAGAAAATTAATTAATTAGCAACAACATTATCATACATAAAAAAAGAAGCTGCTTCTAAGTTAAAATTAACTTTTGTAGCAACTTCTTTTTATTAATAATATATTCTATTCATATTTTACAGAATTCAATTGATCTAGCAAGATTCTTGTAATGCTGCTGCTTTCCGTTACAAAAGGGTTTTCCTCAACGGCGCCTAGAACGATATCACGTTCAACGTGATCTCTGTATGTGATATCTCGATATGGATTATTGTAATCTTTTACCTTAGTTTCAAACACCTGGTTTTCAATCCATATTCTTGTCTTTTTTGCCCTGTTCTTTATAACAGTCCAATCAACCTCATCTATGTAATCAATCTTCAAGCATTTCTTTAACACACCAAGGGAATTTGATAATTGATCTAGCTCATATTCAGTTCCCCATTGTTTGTAAACCGAGTGCATTTCATCCCAACTTTTAATAACACCATTTGCAACATCAAATCGTAGTTTATCTACCTTCTTCTCAGGTACAAGCTGTCCTCCCACATTCTCCCAAGGTGCCAAAGAAGATTGAACTTCATTTTGAATTTGCTTTAGAGTCTTACCGGTTTTATCAACCCAATGTGCAAGTGTTCTTGCACCATAGTACACAAGCATCTCACCATAAGAGCTATAGGCTTTGTAGGATTTAGCAATAATAACAGGTTTGTTGGAGTTCTCTACATCATAGCTTACAACATTAAGTTCATCTACTATTAAAGAATCTCCATGTAGTAAATCATGACCTAATTCTTGAATCTTTGATTCACTGCTATAGGAATCTGCATCAGACCTACCTTCTAACCAAGCTTCAGCTACCAATGTTCTTAGAGTCTTTCTTGCATTAAGGATTTCAAGGGCTGTATCAGGTGCTAGGTACTCACTGTGTATTATTTGATTTATCTTCTTTCTATTGTCTCTTGCCTTTACCTTAAAGCTATTTCTCTCAAGTGCATATAGATTGTACATCCACCAATAAGCAGGCATTACAAGTCTTAAATCATTTTCACAACTAAGAAGAGCAAAAGGGAACTTAAGATTTAATTCAACAGGATAATTTCCCTTGGCAATCAAGGTATATGATGCAAATTTACAGTTATGCTTTAAAGTAGAAGATAGTGCTGGCCAGAAGCCTCTTTTTGCTACAATCTCACCATCAGCGCCACGGCTGTTATGATTTGATCCAATGTTTGCACCAGCTGCCATGTTCGATAGACCCTGAATGTTTGATGCAATCAAGAAGGAATTGTTATGATGCTGCTCATGTCCTGCAAATACAAGGTTGTTTAACACCTCACAGCAACTTACTGTTGAGTTCTCACCAAGTATAGAGTTAACAAGACGTGCACCATATTTGAGGTTGGATTTATCCATCATTACAAATCTTATAGCCTTGCAACCATAGAATATATGACAGCCCTCTCCAACTATTCCATTAACCAGCTCAACACCCTCACCAATTTGAGTTGTCATCAAATCAGAGGATTTAATTGTTAGGTTCTTTAGTTTGTTTGCACCTTTAACATAGGCACAGTCACCAAAGTTAACATCCTTAACTGTCTTTGTACTCTTTATTACACATTGCTCACCTATAATACCATAATAACCTCTTCTGACATCCATGGTATCTTTTGTAAAGTCATCCAGCTTTTTCATGAAAGGAAGGTCTCCACGATAACTCCCCCAAAGCCAAGCATCTGCAAGAGTCATTGATGCAAATGGATATACAGCTCTACCTTCTGCTTCATTCATTATTGAAATATTAACTCTTAGATTTTCATCCTCACCTTCTTTGACGATCCCAACACCAAACTTGGCATGGTTTGTTGTTTGTATTTCATCATTATTGTGAAGCATAACTCTGTCCTTAATTATATAATAACTTACATATGAACAATTATGAATGGCACAATTGTTACCAATATCACAGGAAATGATTGTTGAATTTACAACACCCTGAGGTAATTCCAAATCATGGAATCGTAGATACTCACCAGAGATATTCCCAATTCTTACAAGACCATAAAAGCGGGACCTTCTTATTAAGCTTGGATCAAAAAGATCGGATACATAAAAAGTATCAAAGTCCTCAATTATATTACCCGTTTCCAACAGTATGGCTTTCTCTTCTTCACTTACATGTCTCCAATTGTTTTTTTCAACTTGTTTATTTCTAAAG
>CAYWGU010000258.1:0-2863 GCA_964457975.1 uncultured Spirochaetaceae bacterium
AGTAAGTAAGTAATGGAGGTAAACATGCCACTTTCAGAAAAACAAATTGAGAATCTAAATGAATTCTCTAAAAAAACAAGGTGCAATACAATTCATTGTATTGCCCATTTAGGTATTGGTCACATTGGAGGTTCTCTTTCAATTGTTGATTTATTAGCACTTCTTTATGAAGTTGAAATGAACGTTGATCCAAATAATCAAAAGAAAGAAGATCGAGATATGCTTGTTATTTCAAAAGGACACTCAGGTCCAACATTATATAGTACTTTATCAATGAAAGGATTTTTCCCAATTTCATGGCTTGATACATTGAACATCGGTGGCACAAACCTCCCAAGTCATTGTGATAGAGTTAGAACTCCTGGTGTTGATATGAGCACAGGCTCTCTTGGACAGGGTCTATCTGCTGCTTGTGGAATGGCTCTTGGTAACAAGATGAAAGGCTTTGATAATTACACATATGCAATTATCGGTGATGGAGAATCACAGGAAGGTCAAAACTGGGAAGCAGCTATGTTTGCCCCTCAATATGAATTAAATCATTTAATTGCTTTTACAGATTCGAACAAACTTCAAATTGATGGAACAATAGATGAGGTAATGTCACTCAGAAATTTAGAGAAGAAATGGAAAGCTTTTGGATGGAATGTTCTTCGTTGCAGTGGTCATGATTTCAGAGCCATGCATAATTGCATTGAATTAGCAAAAAAAGAAGATAAAAAGCCAACCATGATTATCCTTGATACCATAAAAGGTAAAGGCATGAAGGACTTTGAAAATCAAGCATCAAACCATAATGCAGCAGTTACATTAGAACAGGCAATAGAAGCTACTGGAAGAGAGGGTTACTATGAAAACTAAAGAAATGAGAGCCGCTTATTGCGATGAATTGATATCTCTTGCTACAGAAAATGATAAAATTGTTAATCTTGAAGCAGATTTAATGAAGGCATCAGGTACTGTAAGATTTAAAGAAGCTTTTCCTAAGCAATCAATTGATTGTGGTATTGCAGAAGCAAATATGGTAGGTATTGCATCAGGACTATCAAATGTTGGATTCATTCCTTTTTGCGCTACCTTCGGATGCTTTGCATCACGTCGTGTATTTGATCAATTCTTCTTATCTGCAAACTATGCTCAACTATCAGTTAACTTAACAGGAACTGATCCTGGCGTATCTGCTGCCTTTAATGGTGGAACACATATGCCTTTTGAAGATATTGGTTTAATGAAAAATATTCCAAATTTGAAAATTGTTGAACCATCTGATGCTACATCTGTTAGAGCTTTTACAAAGCTCCACAGTGAAGCTGAAGGATGCAGTTATACAAGACTTCATAGAAAGGATATGCCAGTACTCTACAGTGATGCTGAGGTATTTGAATATGGTAAGGCAAAGGTCTTAAAGGATGGATCTGAAGTTGCAATTCTTGCACTTGGTGCCATTGAAGTAGGAGAAGCCTTAGTTGCTGCTAATGAACTCTCTAAGAAGGGAGTAAGTGCCGCAGTAATAGATATACTTTCAATCAAACCAATTGATGAAGAGTTAATTCTAAAATATGCAAAGAAAACTGGAAAGATAATCACCTGTGAGAACCATCAAGTTCACACTGGTCTTGCATCTGAAGTTGCTATGATTTTATTTAATAATAAAGTAATGGCAGATTTCAAAACCATTGGTGTTCATGATGAATTTGGACAAGTTGGAACATTAGATTTCTTACTTGATTATTATAAGATGAGTGCAAAATACATTGTTGAAGCTGCACTTGAGTTAAACTAGAAATACAAATATTAGGAGAAATATATTATGAAAATTGCAATTGCATCTGATTTATCAGGCTTCCCATTAAAAGAAGCTATTGTTGAACATTTAAAAGAAAAAGGTATTGAAGTACTTGATTTTGGAATTCCATCAACAGATGAGCCAAAACCTTATTTCATGCAAGCTCCAAAGGTAGCAAAAGCTATTCAGAACAATGAAGCAGACAGAGGTATTCTTATCTGTGGAACTGGACAGGGAATGGCAATTGTAGCTAACAAATTTAAAGGTGTATATGCCTGTGTTGTTGATAGCATTTTCTCTGGTGAAAGATCTAAAATTGTTAATAACTCCAATGTTATTACAATGGGTGGTTGGATTACAGCACCTTTCTTAGGTTGTGAGATTGTAGATGCTTGGTTAGGTATGGAATTTACTCAAAAAATGGAATTCAAAACAGATTTCTTAACCAATGCTTTCAATGAAGTTAAAAACATTGAGAAGGAAAATTTTAGATGATTAATTCAAAATTAACTACTGTAGAAATCATTGAAAGTGAAATACTTACAGGCATAGAGTTATTTGAACATGTAAAAAGACTTTGTGGTAAGGAGAATCCTAAAATTGCAATTATTTGTGATAATGCTCCAATTTCATCCAAGGATGTATTAATAGATGAGCTAAAGTATACCTGTCCTACTCAAGTTTTTGATAAGGTTCAACCTAATCCTAGAGTTGTCGACATCATGAATATGATGAATGATATAAAGATGCCTGATTGCATAATTGGTATAGGTGGTGGAAGTACTCTCGATAGTGCTAAAGCTGTTGCAATGTTATGTGCAAATGGTGGAAATCTTGATGATTATCTTGGAAACACTGCAAAAAAGAAAATTGAAAAGGTATCACTTCCATTAATCTTGCTTCCAACTACAGGTGGAACAGGATCTGAAGTTACAAAAGTTGGTGTATATACAGCAACCAATGGACGAAAGTTTACTCTTGGATCCATTTTAATGCAGGCAAGACTTGCAATACTTAATGCCTCCTTCCTACTTTATGCTCCACCAGCTCTTTGTGCATCAACCGGCCTTGATGCTT
>CAYWGU010000259.1:0-2859 GCA_964457975.1 uncultured Spirochaetaceae bacterium
TTGCTCTGCATATGCATAACATCGAATGTAACCACCGTGTCCTTGAGTTTCATCCGTGAGAGAATGATTTGAGCGTGGGGGATTTCGTTTGTCTTGGATTCAGTTACTTCAGAATAGAGGCATGTCTCTGAATCCTGGTCATAGACATTAAGAATCTGCAGGTCCTTGATTTCCTCTGTCGTATTGGCTTTTCGCGGCGCTTCCCGTAGTTGCTTGCCATCCACTGATACAATCATCTTTTTCGGTATCGGAAGCTTCAGAGCCTTCCTAATTGCCTTATCCGAATTACCCAATACCTTCACCAACAATGAATTAAATTCATCTGACTTGATAAGTCCTAGAATTCTCCTAAAGGTGTCGTGACTGGGGATTTCCTGCTTGTTGAAAAGACGCTTGTAAAGCTTGCGATTGGATTTCCAGAAATCCTCTATGGAGAGGCAACTCTCCGCCCCTGCTAGCGAAGCAAGGAACAACATGAGGATGATTTCATTCATATGGTAGGTTACGCGCCCTTCCACATTGGTGTCAGAGACAGTCCCAAATATTTTCAGAATCTTCTTGAGAATGTAAACTCTCGTTTCATTGTCTGCATCCCTGATGATCATGGTGCTGGAGCACTGGAAATCCTCTATCTGCATCCTAAGTGTATCAAACTCCATGATGTTCACCTCCTAATTCAAGAAATATTCCATATTTCTCAGCAAGATTCTTCAGTCTCCCAGACAACTCAGAAAGATGCCATCCAACGTTCACATGCACCACATACAGAATTGAGGAAAGTATGAGTAGCTCTTTTTCTCAGAGCCAAGACTGTCCTTCTGCTTCGACTCGATTTACCACCTCAGAATCGGAAGAAAACGCTCCTTTTCCCCGGTCTGACTTTCATCTAAGTCCAGTTTCGGAAACAGGATAGGCAGTCATCTGCCTTCATATCCCATCTGGCAAATTTTGCATTTCCACTCCTGCATCAAGGAAAGCTAATACACCACAAAAAGAAAATCAAAAGAAAAAGTACTTAGAAGATAATGATGCTTATATATAATTACAAGATTTTTGGTAATTTAAAAGAAAAGATCTTAATTGAATACTAATCTCACAGTAGCTACTATTTTCCCTCGTTGACGGTAAATTAATAAGCTGTAAAAAATACTATTTTTATTAATTATTTCAAGCTTTAGGGCATGGGTAACTTAAAATCCAAATAACCTTGCAGACATCTTTACCCAAATAAACAAAGTAAAGTTGCTGAAAAATAAAAGAAATATACCAAACGAATAAACAATGGTTCACTTTTTACTTAAATTAATATATAACTCCTTACTAAGTAAGGAGTTATGTTAATTTTTATTTACAACCTTTTATTTCCAATAAATTTCATCAAGATGCTTTTTATCTTGTGGTACAAACAATCCCTCTCCAGGAATACCTAGATAAACATCATCACTCATTACAAGTCTACCTCGAAGATAGGTTGATTTAACACGCCCTGTAACTTCCATTCCTTCATAAGGAGTATATTTTGCAGCACTATGCATATTTTCCTTTTCAATTGTCCAAGTTTCATCAGGATCATATAATACGATATCAGCATCAGAGCCAACTCTTAGAGAACCCTTTTGAGGATACAATCCAAAGATCTTTGCAGGTCCAGTGGACATTAGATTAACAAGCTGAGACATACCAAATACACCATGTTCATAAGCAAATGTATGTACCAATGCAAACATTTCTTCAGTTCCAGGTATTCCAGGAAGAATTGTTCTGCAATCATTACTTTCCAACTTTTGGTCATGTGTAAATGAGCAGTGGTCTGTTGCAACTACTTGAATCTCACCATTAATTAAAGCTTCTTGCAATGCAAGGTTATCTTCATGAGTTCTTAATGGAGGGGTCATTACATATAATGGACCATTGTCACCTTGAAGTTTGGTTTTATCTAAAAATAGATAATGTGGAGTTGTTTCAACAACAATATCAGTACCCATTTCACGATATTTTCTAACTACCTCAAGACCAGCTTTAGAAGATAGATGCACTACATACAATCTCATTTCCTCTTGATGTGCAATTGAAGCTACAGTTTCAATACCTCTTGCTTCTACTTCACTAGGTCTCATTTCAGCATGATCTGCAGGTGTGTAGGAACCTTTCCATTCATCATTGATTTTTGTTACCAATGAATCATCTTCACAATGAACGCAAATCATCATATCAAGTTTCTTACATTCTTTGAAAAGAGAAGTAAGTTCGTCTTTCTTTTCAATAAGATAACCAACATTTTTGTAAGTTGTAAAAAGCTTGATTGTTCTTATTCCTGATTTTTTTAATGCTTCAAGTTCTTTTTCAATACCAGGACGGTAGGAGTAAACACCTTGATGCAGTGAGAAATCAATAGCCATGCCGCTCTGCATTGCTTTAATACGAGCTTTTCCACAGGCCTTTAAATCACCTTTTTTATCATCATCTGCAAAATCAATTACAGTTGTTACACCACCAAAGGCTGCAACTTCAGAACCCTCTTTAAAAGAGTCAGCTGTTACAGTACCTCTACTTACCAAATGGTAGTGAGTGTGAGAATCGATAAGACCAGGAAGTACACATAGACCTTCAGCGGAAATGATTTCAGTTCCAGTTGGAAGACTATCTTCACTAATCTTGTTTGCTACATGGACGATTTTTTGTCCATCTATTAAAATATCTGCATGTCGGGTCCATTCAGTATCAACTAAAAGGCCACCTTGTATTAATAATGTACTCATAAAAATAGTATAACTCTCTTTCTTGTTAAAAAAAAGAAAAAATTATAAATTTTCTATTTTTTAGATAATTGGGTCCGTTGATTACAACAAAAATAGATTT
>CAYWGU010000260.1:0-2841 GCA_964457975.1 uncultured Spirochaetaceae bacterium
TAGAGTACTAGATTGTGGTTCTAGGTGTCGCCGGTTCAATTCCGGTCATCCACCCCATTAAAAAAGAGGTTGATTTTTCAGCCTCTTTTTTTTGTGTGCTTTTGCACAGGATTTAACAGACTGTTTCATCGTTTCCGTCTAAGGCGGACTGAACGCACCTGAAAGGCGAAAGCCCACTTACATTTTCATAAGTGGGCTTTCGTTTTTAGAGATAAATATTTTTAATATAGGTATCTTTGTCGTTAATTTTGAGGGGGTAAACTACTATATTTATTGCAATACTTTTAATGCTTTTCCAATGAGTTCAATATCCCAATTTGTGTTTTTTTGATTTATATTATGTCGGCATTGAATAACACCAAAATCAAATTTAACTTCGTACAATGATTTGTTAAATCTATATATTGCTTTTTGTAGATCTCGGTCTCTTTTCTTAGGCTTATTATTGATACCAATTGGTGATGTTACGTATAATTCTTTAGTATGTGACAAGTATTTTAATAACATCTCTTTTGTGGGTAATTTTCCACCCCTATTCCATGGAGTAATATTTGCTAATGTATCACCAATAAGCAAATTATCCCATACATCTTTAAAATAAGCATTCGAGGATCCATGATGTGGTATTTTAAAAAGTGATGATTTACTGTTAATACATGAACAATTATCAACTATGCATTTCCAGCCTTTCAACTTATTCTCAGATAGTTCAAGATCTGAACCAAGAATTACAGAATGATTATTAAAAGCAATATAAATAGCTACGCTCTTTTCATTAGGAGTATTATTAATGATTTTACGATTTGTTTGTCCATAATCTGTTATTAATTGAGAAATTTCACCGTTGAACTCATCAATTACTAAATCAGATGGGGATAATGAAAAAACATTTGTACTATGCTCAATATTACTAACTGAATATAGAAGCTTGTCTTGTTCAGCTCCCTTGATAGGAATTTTTCTTTCCTCAATAATTTTAAGACAATTAGCAAGTTCTTTAGTTGAAGATGCAGTAGCATTAACCTTAGCTTTATAATGATCAAGACCTACAAGTTGTAAAAACTTTCCTGTATCAGTTGCTTTAGCCATGCAAAACCTTGCATTGATACAATTTTCTAGTAAATCAGAAATACCTCGAATATGATCATCATGCCAATGAGTACATATGATTAATTTAACATCATTAGCAATATCTACACCTTTTAATCTTAGCAATTCTAAAGGCAATGATTTATTTGTTTTTGGATCAATGCATGAATCTATAACAATCCATTCTTTAGAACCTAAATGTATAACGATACTTTCACCATATCCACCACCTGTTCCAATTAAAGATATCTCAAAAATATTATCATCTACCAGTTTATCCATAGAAAACTAGTCCCAAGTTAACCCTTTACTTAATTTATCAACATCAAGCATTATTTCTTCAAAATCATTTTCGTCAATAAATACACTTCTTTTAAATCTAATCAGGGATTGTTTAACACGTTGCCCTTTAAAGTTAGCAAACGTAACACTCCAATAAAAAGTGGCGCCTAATTTAAATAATTCCTCATCTCCTTTTGAAACATCTGAGTTATCAAAAGCTGCTATCTCGTATGTAGTGAGATCATTAATGTCAATAAGTTTAGCAACAAACTCTTCATTTTTGATTTCTTCAATATAGCCAACCCAAGTCTGTGATCTTGTCATATAATTCATCCCCCTTGGTAAGGGCTCTGTAAATAACTTTGGCACTTTATATGTCTCAGTATTTTTCTTTTCAACAGAAGAAGTCTTATTGCTAACTTGATAAGGATCATTAACTTCGAGTTTAATCTGTGATTCTAGGTAATCAATTATCAGCCGATTATCGTCCTTATGATTATTTTTTATTGAAAATTCATGATCTAATACCCAGTGATCTAGTGTTTCAGTACTTTGCATTATACTAAAGTTCTATTTGACTAAAAATATTTTTGATTATTTTTTTACTTTCAGGTCTTGTTTTATCAATTAAGTTTTCAAGCACTTCAAATATTCTTGACCTAGGAGTACCTATGGTAAAGTGATTATTTATACTAAAGATTACTCCATAAGTAGCAATTTTGTCAGATGAAGCTATTTTAATTCTTCTAGAATCAGAATTATTCTCATCCTGATTATGCTCGAAAATCTCTAATTGTAGTAATTTAGGATTTGTTAAATCACTTTCCCAATAATTCAATGGAGTAAGACTTGCTCCAAATTTGTAGTATTTTTTATCATCTTGTAACCCCAAATCATAAATGTGATTTATCCCAATAGCATTTATAGGGGTTTCTTTTAATATTTTGAAAATACCGCTTACTAAATCCTTAAGAGGTTTAAAATATGGTTCCATTGATGTTTTAAACATACAACGACTTTTCGTAATCTCAATATAAATCCACCCTAAATCGAATTTTGCTATTTCATTATGAATGATTTCTACATTTGCGTTTTCAGCTTCATCTAATCTGATTAAACCTTTATTTGCTAACCATGTAGGTTGAAATATTATTGGGTTAAAATCACCGAGTAAAACAACGCTTAAAGTTTCAACTTGAAGGTACTTATCAACTAAATCCATGTTAATTGGTTATTTATAATAAACGAAAGTAATACATATTATTGTGATTAAATGATTATAAGTACAGCAAATGTAAAAAAAATAGTATAAATCTAAAAAAAGGTTTAGGACCCTTGAAGTCTTAAACCATTATTATTAAGAAATTCAGCAAATTCAAACTGAAATTTTTCAGGATCATAATTAGCTAAGTTTTGGGCATAGCCTTCATAATAGATCATATCGATAAATTCAATAAACATTTCAATCAT
>CAYWGU010000261.1:0-2840 GCA_964457975.1 uncultured Spirochaetaceae bacterium
ATCCGGTTCCAACTAGCAATCCTACTTGCAATCTATTGTCAACTAAAGATACAAAAGCAACATCAGTGTCAAAGGTTGGCAGATCAATATAATTTGGACTGCCATCACTATAATAATCAATTTCAAAGATATCGAAGGTTGTTCCCTTGTGGTGTCTTGTTAACCAAATATCTAAATAACAGCCAGCATTCATAAACCAGTTGATTCCTAAATCTAATGGATCTGATGATATTTGAAGCATAAAAGGAACTTCAATAAAACCATTATAACAATATTCGTCTGTATTTTTGGAAAGTGTCTTTTGATAGGTGTTGTGAAGATAATTCTTACTTAGATAGTTAACCTCAGCTCTAATTGAAAAATTATCTCTTAAATTATACTGAAATGGGATTGAAATAGAAAATCCATTTTCAGCATAATACTGATGTTCATAATAATAGCTAGAACTTGTTAAAATATGGCTGTTATCAAATCCCACTGCAAGACCTACTTCAAAACTTGCAAAAAGAGGTAAAGTCATAGATAACAAACAGGAAAGTATAATAATTTTTTTTATTCGTTTCATATTATTTTATTATTGAAGAATTAATGCTGAAATACAACAAAAATGTAATAATATTTGGTTTTATAAATAATATTTATACATATTACTAACTATATTTGTATTTTCGTCCTTGAATTTACAATTTAAGGGTTATTTTCATTGGACTAAAATTAAACTTTTTAGTATTTTAGTATCATATGCAACGGGTAGGAATTGAAATACATGATATACCCAGTTTATAAGGAAGTAAAAATATGAAATTTATAAAAAAACTTAAAGAAAAAGAAATATTAAAGCAAGAAGAGTTATTACCTATACTCGAAAATCAAATTGTATCAACAAAATTATCTGATAATGATTTATTTACTTTAGAGATGTATTCATTTTCAAATGGACAAAGTATTACAACTTCTAAAGCTTTAAATTCAACCTTTTATTACATAACAAAGGGCTCTATAAAAATTGGTTCAGACATATTAAACAAGGGCGATGCAATATATAAAACCAAAGGATCTGATTTTGGTTTAGATGCAATAGATGATATCTTGCTATTTGCTTTAACTTTAAAAAGGGATTTACAGATTGAACATTTTGAATTTAACAAGGTAATAAACCTTGAAAAATATACCAAAGCTGTAGCCAACAGTGCTTCAAGCAATACTTTAATACAAAGTAGTTCTTTAACACTTACCCTTTTTTCATTGGACAGTGATGAAGGATTAAGCACTCATGCAGCATCAGGGGATGCAATGGTGATAGCACTTGATGGTGAGGTAGATATTCATATTGATGGTGTACCCTTTGATGTTAATAAAAACGAATTACTAATAATGCCTTATGGAATCCCCCATTCTTTAAAGGCTATTAAGCCTTTTAAAATGCTTTTAATAGTTATATCTATCTAAAAAATTATTAAAAATTCATTTTTAAAATTTTTCCTTGATATTCTTTATACTTTACTTTATTTTGATATGAGTATTTATTAAGATATTAAGGAAAATTTTATATATGGAAGAATTTAGTGATAAAGAAAGAATAGCTAATTCTAAGAAAAATATTTTGGTTGCAACAATATTTCAATTGACTGCAGCAACACTTGGCTTTGTTGAAAGAGCATTCTTTATAAATTACCTATCTTCTGAATTACTTGGACTTAAGGGCTTAATAATGAGCATTCTTATGGTTTTAACTATTACAGAATATGGCATTAGCAGTTCGCTAGCTTTTTATTTGTATAAGCCTTTGGTAAAAAACAATCAAGAAAAAATCAAATCCTTGATTAAGTATATGCGAAGAGTTTACAACACCTTAACAGTTGCTGTTATTTTGCTTGGTGTGGCATTGATTCCAATATTTCCAACAATTGCTAACACTCAGAAAATTGATGCTAACACACTCCAATTGTATTTTATTATATATTTAATAGGAACTTCCGTTAGTATTAAATATAGCTATCATGCAATAATTATTCAGGCAGATCAAAAACAATACATAACAACTTTCTACATAACAACAGCCCAGATTTTACAGTTGATCTTTCAAATAGGTGTTTTGGTAATAACTCAGAACTTCTATTTATATGCTCTAATGTATGCTTTAGCAAATAGTCTAAAATTTATGCTTGTTAAAAAGACTGCAAAAAAGCTCTATCCCTTTTTAAAATGCAAGTTTAAAACAATCCCAAAACTTCCAAAGGAAACTCTTGATACAATCAAAAAAGAAACACGTGTTTTGATTTTCCATAAGATGGGATTCAGCATAACAATGACAATTGAGTGTGTTCTGTTGAGTTTGTTTCTTGGTGCATCTACCCTTGGAATATTTACAAACTATCAACTTGTAATCCTTGGACTTGCAACTGGAGTTGCCTTTTTTCAGAAATCTTTTGAAAGCAGTATTGGAAATCTTTGTACCGTTGATTCAAAACAAAAGGCCTATGATTGGTTTCTTAAAATAAACCATGTTTATTCTTTATCCTTTGGTTACCTGACAGTCATACTAATTTCAATGTTCAATCCTTTTTTTAATCTTTTGTATCCAAAAGCTGAAACCTTTGATTACACAACAACCCTTTTAATTTCATTAACCCAATATTTTTATTATAAAAGATTGATAGTTATAATTTATGAAAGTAGCTATGGCATTTTTTATCAGGATAGATTCAAACCCTTTATTCAATCCTTTTTAAGCATAGCATTAGCAATAGTGCTTGGTAAGTTATATGGAGCATGTGGTATTTTTGGTGCAATTATTTTAAGTGAATTATTTACCAGTACATGGATTGAACCATATATGG
>CAYWGU010000262.1:0-2834 GCA_964457975.1 uncultured Spirochaetaceae bacterium
CAGACCATACCTTTACACTTACACCTGACGCTACATTTACTATTGCAGGAAACAGAGCTACAGCGACTGACGTTCTAACTTTGACAAATGCAGCAGGTGGTTCAGGTGATGTATTAAAGATTCAAAACACAGGTACAGGTGCAGATATTTCAGGAACATCTGACACTTGGACAATTACAAAGGCTGGAGCTATGACAATTTCAGCTTTGACAATTTCAGGTGCTGCAGCAATTACAACAACTGCTGGAGATATCACTTGGACTTTAGAAGACAACGATGCTACAGCTTTGAAGATTGGAGCTAGTGGAGCAACTGATATGTTAATTTTCTTAACCACTAATGGTTCTGAAGCTTGTGTATTCGGAAACGATATCACATTGACTGATGGTTTGTTCACTGCTACAAGTACTTCAAATACTGTTCCGTTGTTTTTACTACAGAACGATACAATTACAACCTTTGGTAATGGTTCAACAGAAAACCAAGGTATGATAGTAATCGGTTCAGACACTTTAACAACTGGAGATTTAGTTAGATTACAACTAGATGAAGGTGCTTTAGCTGGTGGTGCATTTATTAAATGTGTTGAAACTGACGCAGGAACAAATGTATTCTCAGTAGGAGAAAAAGGTGCAACAATTATCGGTGGAGACGCCACTGGAATTGACGCATTAACTATTACAGCAGGCGACATTACACTAACTAATGGAGATGCGACATTAACCGATGGAGACCTTATCTTAACAGCTAGTTCTTCAAAGATTACATTCACAGGTACAGGGGCAAATGGTGGCGTACTTTCAAATTTGAAAAACGCTGCAACTTCAGGTCTATCTGGAACACAGCTAGACGTTGAAATTGATATTGCCGGAACTCCTTACCACTTTACTGTATATCCTACAAAGGCTTAATCGATGATTTTCTCTGCTCCTTAATTTGGGGGCAGAATAAAATTATTAACTAAAAAATATATGTCAAATATTTCAAAAAATAAAACAATTCAAACTATAGAAGAAAAAACTCATTTTTTAAATAATGAGGTGGGCAGGATTAAAGTTAAATTAGAAACAGAAACAAAAAACTTCGATTTAATTATGGGAGAAAAGAAAAAGGAACTTGACGAGATTCAAGATAAGATAGAAGAAGCTGGCGAAGAACTAAAGCCCTTAGAAAAGCTAAAGGAAAAAGCAATTGAAGAGGGTAGCAAAGCTAGGAAAAGTAAAAAGAAAGCCTTAGAGGAGCTTGTAGGAGCTCAGGAAAAGCTAAAAATGGCGAATAAAGAGCTTAATTACGACCTTAGCCAAAGTTTAATAATTAAAGAAGAAAATAAAGAATTATTAGAATCTAACAATACTATACAAATACAATCCAATGAATTAGAATTAAAATTAAATGAAAGAGAAGATAAATTAAAAATTGAAGAAGAAAAAAATATTAAGAAAGAGGAAAGTATTTCAGTTCAAGATACAAAGTTAAATGAAAAAGAAAATAGATTAAACGAAAAAGAACATAAACTTAATTTATTGGAAGAGAATATTGATAAACAAAATATAAATTTAAAAGAAAAAGAATCTAAAATTAATACAAATGTAAAAGAATTGTTAGATAATAAAGAAATTATTAATAAATCTAAAAATAAGACTAAAGAAGAAAGTGATACAATTAAAGAAAAGAAAGAAAATTTAGTGAATAGAGAAATAGAAGTTGCTAATAAAGAAAACCTATTTAAAAAGAGGGAAGAAGATTTGAAGTTAAGAGAAGATAATTACATCCTTAAAAAAATTGAAATAGATACAAAGGATAAAAGAATAAGAATAATAGAGAAGAATATTAGCGTTGATAAATTAATAAAAGAATAATGTCATTAATTGCAGCACTAGGGGAACAGTCTGATGAAAATGAGATTTTAACCCTTGAAAATTTAACGAATTTAGGAATATCAGGTTCTACAGAAGTGATTCGAAAAACAGGATTGTATACTTTTGAAAATACAGATGTTGATAGTTTAAATCTTTGGAAAGAAGATACCAATGTTCTTTTAAAAATACCAACAATTTTGGATATGCAAGCTAGAAAAATTATTAATGTTTTAGACCCTGTAAACGCTCAAGATGCAGTAACTAAAGCATATGTTGACGCTTTTGACCATACTTTAGATATTGGTGATGCTGTTGGAGGAGGGACTGATAATTCAATACTATTTATAAGTAGTGGATTATTAGCAGAAGATGTTAATTTAACTTGGGATGGTAGTAAGTTATGGGTGTATGGCGGTGGAGTAGCACTTGAAACAACTGGTAGTATAAAAGCAAATGCTGCTGACTTATATTTAACTGATAATACTGCAAGAATATTCTATGGTAATAATGTTAGTAGTAATCCTTATTGGGTAGTTGGATGGACTGGTGGAAATTATGTTGTAGAAGCAAATGCTACTGGTGCAGGTAATATAGTTTATAAACTTTCAGACAATGCAGGAGCAAATGTATTCCAACTAAATAATAGTAATTCAAACTTTTTATATTCAATAGATTCGTTGAGCAGAACAAAATACCTAGCTCAATCAATATTCTATCCTAGCGCAGACCACGCGACAGCCTTCAATTTTAATAAAGCTGACGCAACAACTCCAGTCATGGTAATAAACACTGATGATGTAAGGGTGGGGGTTGGGACAGCAGCACCAACAACACTTTTTGAAGTAAGTGGTATTGCGACACTTGGAGATGGTTCAACTCTAAAAACAAGCGCTGCTCCAACTGCTGACTCTGAAGTAGCGAATAAGAAATATGTTGATGATAACGCTGGTGGTGCTCCAGAAGGAATAGTAGTTA
>CAYWGU010000263.1:0-2823 GCA_964457975.1 uncultured Spirochaetaceae bacterium
TGCATTACATTCCCTTTTTTATATGAGATAATAAATTTTCCATCTCTTCGAGATACTCCATTAGAGCCGATTTTCCTTCGTCTGTTATTTTAACTTCAGTGATTGTTTTTCTGTTATCAATGGTTCTTTTTTGATTTATCAAACCTTTCTCTTCAAGAGTTTTCAATTGAATGCTAAGATTTCCGCTGGTTAATTTTAAATCTTTTTTTATTTCAACAAATGAACTTTGAGCAATGCTACTAAGATATGTAAGTATCTTTAGCTTTGTCTGTTCATGTATTGTTTTATCAAAATGAGGATATACCATTATTATTTGCTCCTCTTTAAAGAAGCCCTGATTGCAAAGTATAGAATGTAGAATATTATTGTGAGGTCAACCATTGTCCAAAGAATAGCTGAACTTCTAAAGAGGAAGAATGTTGTAAGAGATAATAAAATAATTAAGTATCCTGCAATGGATAATCCCTTTATAAAAAGAGCCTTTCCTGAAATAATTACACTAACTCCATAGGCGAGAACAAGCAGTGGAAGCAATGTCCAATTGGTATTTACCATACCATCAAACTGCAATCGAATAGCAAGAAATAGCATAAAAGCAACAAAGAAGGATACAAGTACATTCAAATATAATTTATTGAAGGCTTTGTGCTTTAATAGATTTCGAAATGAATTTTCCTTGCTTGCTTTAAGTGCCATTAATTTGTGAGTAAAAATATAAACTAGGGCAATAATAACAAAAACTATTGTAGATGCCCCATAAATAGTTGGTGCCTTTAGGATGGTTCCATATTTGTAGGTGGCAATAAAAGTAATGATGGTTGCAATAGTGAATAATAAATCATTTATTAAAATAGATCTTGCAAAGCTCTTGGTTACAAAAGCAGAGCTTATATCTGCTAGGTTGTTATTTACTGCTGTTTTTAAATCTGCGATGTTTCGTAAAGCTTCTTCTATTTGTTTATCATCAATCATATTATAGTTTCCTTTATAAAGTAGTTTATATCATAAACCATAATGCAGTAATTTCCCTTTGTCAATGTGTTTATTCATAAAGCAAATTCAATTCTTTATATTTTTAAAAACCAATCGATGAATAAATAAACCTTTATGGTGTTTTTGGGTGGGATAATCATTGTTTTCTAGTTAAAAGCTTGGGGATTTCAGGATGCTAGCAGCTTCTTTGATGAGTCCCTAATAAAAAACTTTATTTTCTTTCAAAAATGCACTATTCTAATATAAGACAATTGGAATTAAAATAAGATTAAAACAAAATGAGGAAAATATAAGTATGAGAATATTATGTGTTGCAGATGATAAAGATAATCTTGTTTATTGTACAAATGCTAAGCAGTTTTATCCTGATATAAATGTGGTATTGGGGGCAGGGGATTTGTCTTTGAGATATAATGAGTTCATAATATCTGTTTTTAACAAACCTTTTTACTTCGTGTTTGGTAATCATAACCTAGAGCACTTTAAATACTATAAAGGTGGTAAAGGGAAAAGAGTTGGAACGGTTACAGAACTTGTTTCAAACAATGTTCCCTATGGTGGTGTTAATATTGAAGAGCGAGTTGTAAGAGATAAAAAAACAGGTCTCATTGTTGCAGGTCTTGGTGGAAGCATGAGATATAACAAAGGTCAACATCAATTTACAGATAGCCAAATGAACAGTCGAATTTGGAAAATGGCTCCAAGATTGATTTTGAATAAAATCTTATATGGAAGGTGCTTGGATATTCTAGTAACGCATGCATCTCCTCTTGGCTTTAATGATGAAAGTGATCCCTGTCATAAAGGATTTGCATCCTTTCTTACCTTTATGGATTTGTTTAAACCTAAATATTTAGTTCATGGACACGTTCATCTTACCGATAGCAATGCTAAAAGGGATGTTGTTTATAAGCAAACAAAGATAATAAATGTTTATCAAGCATTTGTTATTGATGATGAAAATCTTGGAACAAGAAAAAAGAATAGAAAATAAAATATAGCTATTTGAATTGAAAGAAAATGGTTATAATTAATAAAATAATAAATATTTTAGTGTAATTCGATGAAATATAACGAACGCTTATTAATGGAGGATTGATGGTGGTATTTACAAACAGCAACCATCTAAGACAGTATGGATACTAATGATGCTTCAACAATGTCTCAAAGTCAGGATGACTTTTCTAATGCTAAGAATCGTGCACGATTCCAAGTTTTGCTGTCTAAACTGAAATGGGAAAATTCAGATTTACTTTCTCTTTATGAAGTAAAGGACCTAATAAAACCTCGAGGTGAAACCTATAAAGGTATGCAAACAATACCTATTGAACAGATTATTGGAAGTGAGGGAAGAGCAAGAGACTTCTCCAAGGCTTTCTATCCTAAAAAGGAGTTGCTTAAGGAAAGATGGGCAAGTATTGATAGAGCTCATCTAAAATTTGTGGATCTTCCTTCAATAAATGTTTATAAGTTAGGTGAATGGTATTTTGTAAGAGATGGCAATCATCGAGTATCCGTTGCAAAATCACAAGGTGTAGAGTTCATCGATGCAGAAGTTGTAGAGCTTGATTCTCAGATACCTTTAAGAATGGGTATGACAATGAAAGAACTCCGTTTGGAAGTTGTTGCATTTGAAAGAGCACAGGTAATTGAACAATATCATCTGGAAAAGATAATACCGTTTGATGAAATGAGATTTACAAGTTCAGGAATGTTTCCTGAAATAATTAACCATATCTATGTACATAAATATTACATCAATCAAGGGATTAAAGAAGAAGTAAGCTTCAATGAAGCTGCAAAGAGTTGGTACGATAATGTATATTTTCC
>CAYWGU010000264.1:0-2763 GCA_964457975.1 uncultured Spirochaetaceae bacterium
TTTTCAGGCTATCTAACAATGTAATGCCATCACCTAAAACTGCACCATCAATATTTATAATTTCTGTTACATAACCGCTGGCGGGGATATTTATTATATAAGTAAAAGATTCGGAATTTGTAGGTAAAGTTAAAGCTTCAATATTTATAGTTGCAACCATATCCAGATCAATATCATTAGCAATATCTATTGTAATGTTTTGATCACCACTTGAAAGTGTTGCCTGATAAATCGTAACATCTTCATCCAATGTTATATACAAGGTGTCATTAACTGACTGTTCCGGAATTTGAGCTATTGCAGAGGAAGCAACTAAATCTACTACAGATATTTCAATATCAACAGTAGATTCAATATTTACATCAGCTTCTTCTTCATCTGTTCCACGGCTGCCGCCAATTGTACGAACCTTGATCTCATTAACCAGAATTACTCCTGTAAGATCTTTATACTCTACGATAGTGCTGTCAGGTGGAATATCTACCGAAAATTCATGAGTTAATAACACGTTATCATTTACATCCAGAAGTTGAATTATCAGAGGTTCTCCGGCATTAATATTTCCGAACCAGATTACGGTATTATTTGTAATGGAAAACTGAAGTTGTCCTCCAACAAGTTGGATTTCCAAAAATTCATCAAACGGTTCCAGATCATCTTTCAGAATTTCCGGCATTATAAAAGGTGGAATTCCCGGGGCAGGAATATAGCCATTCGTTAAGCTTGAATCAATTTCGTTTAATGGAATAAAAGTATTCGTAGGATTTGGATCATTAATATCTAGTTCTCCGATGTCCATACTGTCTGTATCTTCCATCATGTCGGTTGAAAAATCTAAATCGCTGGTTTCATTCATTGTTTCGTAGAAACTAAGTGAATCGCCATGCACTACTAAAGCAGAATCCTCCTCTGCCAATTGGGTAGCTTCATAGATATCATTTAAAATGTAAAATTGCAAGTTAGTAGTCCATGTAGGAATACCAAGATTTTCCGGTATAGAACAACTAATTAAAAGTAGAATTAGAAATGTTATTAAAACCAATTTTTTCATTTATCCTCCTATGAATGAGGTCAACAATAAATATCACTCACTCTTCCTTATTTTCTTTTAAATCAATACATTACGATGCTTTTTCTATTTTAGATTTATCCTTTTTAAAAATTATAGCACATTTCTTGCTTTGACAATCCTTTTAGTCATAGTAACTTCAATTATATTATCTTTTTAATTTAATTACAAATATAATTATAATATTCATTTTTGTCAACTAATAAATGAATTTTATTCCCCCCGTTCAGCAATATTAATTTTCTTACATTTTTTAATTTTTTTTTGAATCATAAATTAACACAATGCAAAAAAAATCATCAATTTCTGTTTGACAATATTATATACATTTCTAATACATTGATATTTAATATTTTACAAGAGGGGGTGTAATGAAAAAGAAATGTTTATTTTTATTGTTTATACTAATTATAATGCCCATATCAGCTGAAGGGACAATTGTACAAACTTATCAAATACCAGAAGGAGCATCTGGATTAGCGTTTGATGGCACATATCTTTATTGTGGTATTTATGGTGCGAATGGTGATGAAGTTTATCAGATAGATCCGAGTGATGGAAGCTATCAACTACAATTTACTAATGTGAATATTGGTGATAGTTTTGGAATGACTTTTGATGGAACAAATCTCTGGGTAACAGATCATGTTACAAGTCCATCTGTTCCTGCTACAGCATATGAATTAGACATTATTGCAGGTACGATCTTATCACAATTTGATCTACCAGCACATTATATGAGTGGCATTGCTTATGATAACAGTGATTTTTGGGTTACTGCCTATTATGATCCTGACGGAGAAATTTACAAAGTAGATAACACTGGAACTATAATTCAGCAATTTGCAGCTCCTGATGCTCAACCCTGGGATCTGTGTTTAGAGAATGATAATCTCTGGATGGCTGATTATTGGGGTGACGCTCTTTATAAGATTGACCCCTCAAATGGTACTCTTTTAGAAACACATGCTTCCGAAGGAGTTGACCCTGCAGGTATTGTGTTTGACGGACAATATTTATGGTATTGCGATAATGGATCAGGCGGATTTGATTACCTCTATAAAGTTGATCTAGATGGTGGTGGAGCACCTCAATTGAGTGTTGATCCTACAACAATAGACTATGGAGTTGTAACTGTTGGTGATATGGTTAATAGTGAGTTTATCATTTCTAATAGTGGAATGGCAGATCTTTTAATAGAATTTGGAGATATTACTGGTCAGGGATCTGAATACGTTTTTTGGGGAACTGGAACCTCGTACACAATTCCACCTGGTGAATCTGTAACTTGCGGTATTCCATATTCACCTCAGGAACCAGGTGTATTAGATGCAATTGGAACGATATCTTCAAACGACCCTCTAAACTCTGAGGTTGAAATTACATTTAATGGAATAGCTGTAAATGATGGGCCTCAAATTGGAGTCACACCATCCTCTATAAATTATGGTTATGTACGTGTAGATGCTGTTACCGGGAGATACATTGAAATAAGCAATCTGGGAGATGAAGATCTTGAAATAAGTGAACTTGAATTTGATGCAGTACAATATTTTGTTGATAATACGGTTGCTCTTCCTATCATTATCCCTTCTTTAGAAATATATAATTTAAGAATTTGGTTCAATCCCGATGATGCAATAAGCTTCAACGGAGTTTGCACAATTCATAGTAATGATGCTGTAACACCGATG
>CAYWGU010000265.1:0-2755 GCA_964457975.1 uncultured Spirochaetaceae bacterium
ACTTCACTAATAAAAGAAGAGTCTTTATAAATTTAAAAATAATTTATAAAACAACATATTGTTGCTCCATTATATAATTCTACATTTCAGTACAAATCAAAACATTATATTTAATTCTTTGATCAATAGCACAATAATATAGCAACATTTTTAAGGTTTAATTTTAAAACCTTGCAATCAAAAAGGACAAAACTAATGAGTGAATACATACTAGAACTACAAAATATTGTAAAAAAGTACCCAGGTGTTCTTGCTCTAAATGATGTATCTTTAAAAATAAAGAAAGGTCAGATTTTAGGTTTAATTGGTGAGAACGGTGCTGGTAAATCAACACTAATAAAAACATGCTCTGGTGCAGTTATCCCCACTTCAGGTAAGATTCTCGTAAACGGAAAAGAATTTACTAGCATGAGCCCTCAGCTTGCTAGAGAAAATGGGATTGCTATAATCTATCAAGAATTTAATAACATAAAAGGATTATCAGCTGCAGAGAATTTATTTTTAGGAAACCCAATTAGAAAAGGCATTGTAATTGATAGAAAAGCTATGGAAGCTGAAGCTAAAGAAGCTTTTAAGCAACTCGATATAAAAATAGATCCCAAAGAATTATGTGGTAACCTATCTGTTGGATATCAACAGATGATTGAAATAGCAAAAGCTATAAGACTAGATGCTAAAATATTAATCATGGATGAACCATCAGCTCCACTAACTAGTAAAGAAGTAGAGTCTATGATAGGAGTTTGTGAACTTTTAAAAGAAAATGGTGTAGCAATTATTTATATATCACACAGATTAGATGAAATTTTCAGATTATCTAGTGAAATTGTAGTCCTTAGAGATGGAGAGTATATTAAAACTCTACAAACTAAAGATTCCAATAAAGATGAATTAATAAAACTTATGGTAGGCCGTGAGTTAAAAGAATCTTATCCCAAGAAGAAGAAAAATACTATTTCTGATGAAGTAATATTGAAACTTGAAAATGTATGCGGAAATGGAGACAAAGATGTCAATTTTGAACTCAGAAAAGGTGAAGTTCTTGGTATCGGAGGACTCGTTGGAGCTGGTAGAACAGAATTAGCGCAAATGATATTTGGCGCTGTTAGAAAAGACTCAGGTAAAATGATATTTAATGGAAAAGAAATTAATCCAAAATGTCCTAAAGATGCAATTGAACTAGGTATTGCCCTTGTTCCTGAAGACAGAAAAAGACATGGTGCTATTTTACACAACTCAATTAATCATAATATTAATATGCCTATCTATGATCACACTTCAAAATTTTCAAAAATTAATGAGAAAATAGAAAAAGAAACCACAGATAAACAAGTCAAAGAATTAATAATTAAAACACCTACAATAAAACAAATTGTAAAAAACCTTAGTGGTGGAAATCAACAAAAAGTTATATTGGGTAAGTGGCTTGCAGCTAATTCACAGTTAATCATTTTAGACGAACCAACAAGAGGTATTGACGTTGGTGCTAAGTTTGAAATTTACAAGATAATTAATACTCTTGTTGAAAAAGGAAAAACTGTAATATTAATTTCATCCGAAATGGAAGAATTAATAGGAATGAGTGATAGGATTATCGTTTTTTCTGAAGGTGTTATTACCGGTGAATTACAGAAAAATGAATTTAATCAAAACGCAATAATGAGCTTAGCTTCAAATTAAAAGGGAGAGTATTAAAATGAGTAAAAACTTAAGTGTACAAAATAATAAAAGTGAAATATTAAAACAGTTTAAAGCCAAAGCTATATGGGTAGTATTACTGTTATTAGTAATTGGATTTTCAATTGCAAATCCACGTTTCTTATCATCAAATAACTTATTTACAATAGCACGTCAGGTATCAATGTATGGTATTGCCTCTATTGGTATGACATTCGTTATTTTAATTTCTGGCATCGACCTTTCAACTGGATCAATTATTACAATTGTTAATGTTGTTTGTGCTTACTTTATGGTTAACATGGGACTAAGTATTCCTGTAGCTATTGCTCTTTCAATGTTATTGGCAATAGGTATTGGACTATTTAATGGTGCATTAGTATCAATTATTGGTATTCCCGCAATCATTGCAACTTTTGCAACTCAAATTATCTTTAAAGGTGTAGCTTACATAATTTCCGGTGGTGTTCCTATCTACGGTTTTAATCCAAGCTTTAAAGTAATTGGTCAAGGATATGTTGGAATTGTTCCAGTTCCTGTAATAATAATGATTGTTTGTTTTGCTATAGGTTCATTTATATTAAATAAAACTTACTTTGGTCGTTATTTCTATGCAGTAGGTGGTAATGAAGAAGCATCAGAGCTTTCCGGTATTAAAGTTGGTAGAACCAAATTATTAATATATACTTTGGCTGGATTCTTTGCAGGACTCGCTGGTATCGTTATGCTATCTAGAACAAACTCAGCACAACCAACAGCAGGTCTTGGATATGAATTTGATGTAATCACATGTGTAGTCTTAGGTGGTGTTTCAATCACTGGTGGTTTTGGTAAGATAAGTGGTGTTGTAGCCGGTGTTCTTATAATCGGTGTATTAACAAACGGAATGGTATTAATGAATATTAGTACTTATATGCAATTAATTGTTAAAGGTCTTGTATTAATACTGGCCGTTGGATTTGATTGTTACCAAAAGAAACATGCAACCACATAAAAAATTTGATGTTTAGTTTTATACTATTCATATAATATCTTTAGGAGAGGAAGTTAATACCTTCCTCTTCTTTGTCTCAATTTA
>CAYWGU010000266.1:0-2747 GCA_964457975.1 uncultured Spirochaetaceae bacterium
TTGTTCTGTGCTAGTAGTATTGCATTGGCAAGTCCTACATAACCTGTACCTGCAACTGTGATGGTGTATTTATTCATAATAGTTCTGTCCTTTTAGTATGGTTAATTCATTTATATACATATTAATATAAATGAAATAGATAAATATGCAAGTTAATTAAGATACTTGGCTATATTATTGTTAATAATATTCTCGCTTTGTAATGTGTTTTCTAGATTTGAAAAATAATAATCTAATGTATCAATTGAATGAGAATCAGAGCTGAGTATAATTGGTGCCTTTAATTCAATCAATCTCTTAATTAAGAAGTCTTGTGGATATGGTGTTGTTTTATATCCTCTACTTATTGCACCTGTGTTGATTTCAACTATCTTACCTAGTCTGACAATCTCCTCTAGCGCATTTGTTGCCATATCTCTATACATGTTGCCATTGGTGTTAATAAGTGTCTCCATGCTATTGTATTTGGTGTATAGATCAAAATGACCGAGTATGTTGTAAGAGCTTCTCTTGGCAAAGGAGATCATTGTATCAAAGTAGTTGATTAGGAAGGATTTCTCTCCTCCAAATATTTCAATATTGTGTTTTAAGTCGTCCTTGCTTTCATCAACTGCATAATATTTATTATCTTTTTTAAGATAATGAATGGAGCCAATGGAGTAATCCAATTCTATTTCAGGATCATAAGAGAAGGCATCTAATTCCAGTCCTTTGTATATCTTTATTTTATCACTGTATTTGTCTTTTAACTCATCTAACAAAGCAAAGTATTTTGGATAATCCTTTTTTCTTAAGATGATACCATCTTCAGTGCATGCATCATCAGCGTGCTCACTGAAGCCTATTGATGTGAATCCTATATCAATTGCCTTTTGAACGATTTCATCTGGAGTATTCTTTCCATCACTATAGATACTATGTGTATGTAAATTGCATTTAATCATTGTTGTAAGTTCCTTAATATCAAATCTTCATTATCTTTATTAACTGGTAGGTTGTTTTTGTAATTCTTTGATAAAGAATTACATGCTACTTTTAACTCTTTATTGCTTTCTGTGTTGTCTTCTTTATTGTCTTTTATTCTGAAGTAGTAGGATAGTAGCTTATAATATAAGCAATAGGCATCAGCTCTTGTTAGAGTGCTATAGGTATTAATGGCTATATCATTAAAGCAATCAGAATTAAAGCTTAATGCCATCAATGTTATTTGAGTATACAAGGAGCCTTTAAAGGCTTCTTGTTTTAATAAGTCGGTGAGTTTTGCTATTTCTTCAATATTACCAAGTCTTATAGCATTCCAAGCGGTTAATACATATCTAGCTTGAATGGGGAGTGGTAATCCACTCATCATTCGATTGGGATCTTTATTCGTTGCTATAGCATCTTCTTCACCAAGCTGTGCAAAGTAGTAATTTCCGGTAGGTGGTAACGTGTTTAATAGAATGGTGTTGATCTTCTTTTCGTCTTTATCATATAAAGCTTTTATTAATAAACCATTATCCTTTAGGATATTATCAATATCGAATTTAGATAAGGGATAAGTCTTATCTAATATAAATTCAGGAGTATATTCAAATGATATATGCTCCTTTGAATACTCTTCAAGTATTTGATATATGTGGTAATAATTTCTGAATGTCATGGTAGTTCACCCTTAAATGATATTTAGTTGATTGTAACATCCCAATGGAATATATGAAATATAAGAATATGTGATATAATAAAAACATACATAATGACTTATAGGTCTTGCTAGTGGGAGATAGAGGTGATGAAGAGAATTTTAAGCGTATTGGCAATTATAATATTTGTAACAGCTGGAGCATTTGCTGCAGATGGTTTTGAACAAGATCCATTTATAGATCAACCAGGTGAAGTCCAAGTTGAACCTGCAGATGAGACAATGGTGGATACAATAGAAGAGACAATGATTGATACAATAGAAGAACCAATTATGAATCAAGAAGAAGATTTTTTTATTGAACAGGATGTAGCTGATGCTACATTAGACGAAACACTAGAAGCAATAATAGAAACAACTTCAGAAGTAGAAGTACCTGAAGTTGATGTTATACCCTCCAATGTTAATAAGAAAATATATATTGATAATTATTTTTCAATGAGTCCTCTATTGGGTTTTACCTTATCTCCTTTTGATTCAACTGATCAATTTATTGCATCAGGTCTGCAGTTTGATTTCTATAAGTATTATGGTTATAAAAACTATGGTACATATTTAAAGTTAGCCGTATTGGGTGAGCATTATGCATATGGTTCTTATGAGATTGTATATGGTGGAACATATAGATATGTTCCATTTGATACCTTTGAACTATTTGCTAATATTGGTGCTTCTGTTTCCTATTATAATAAAATGTTAGAAGCTGTTGGTACTGATGATGTAAGTCTGTTGTATGCAGGAGCTGAAGCTGCTTTAGGTTTTAGATTCTATCCATTTAAAGATAATAATAACATTGCTCTTAATATAGGATTAACTGGTACCTATATGTGGAAACTTCCATTTCCTTCCAATGATGCTGCAATATCATCACGATATAGTGTGATAGGATTTGTTGGATACACCTATGCCTTTAGAGGTAAGCCTAAACAACAACCTGTTGATGAATAAAAGGGATTGTCTTTCTTTATAATATTCTTAATGAAGCCCATAAAGGTGTCCATAAAGAAGCCAATAAAGAAGCTAATAAATAAACCAATAAAGAAGCAAAAAAAGTGAGTAAATAAAG
>CAYWGU010000267.1:0-2744 GCA_964457975.1 uncultured Spirochaetaceae bacterium
AAGAAAAAACAGCTATCTCTGAAAGTACCAAAAAACCATGAGCAAAGCCTTTTGGCACCCATAGTTGATTTTTTATCTCTGAATCTAAAACTACAGCAACATATTTGCCATAAGTGGGTGAACCTAATCTAATATCTACTGCAACATCTAATACTCTACCTTGAATGGCTCTAACCAATTTACTTTGAGTAAATGGTGGTTTTTGAAAGTGTAATCCACGAAGTATACCATAGGTTGACATAGACTCATTATCCTGTACAAAATTTACTTTACCTACAGTCTTTTCAAAGACATCATATCTAAAAGTTTCTAAAAAATATCCCCTGTTATCACCAAATACTTTTGGTTGAAATTCTATTACATCTGGGATGTTGGTTGGTTTTATTTGCATATTGAGGTGTTGAGGTGTTGAATTGGATTTTTCAAATTAAAGTTCAACAGTTTAACCATCTACTCTTTATACATTTCTTCATAATATTTTTGATAGTCACCGCTGGTTATATTTTCCATCCATTCTTTATTTTCCAGATACCATTTTACTGTTTTTTCAATTCCTTCTTCAAACTGCAGAGATGGTTCCCAGCCTAATTCATTTTTTAATTTAGTAGAATCAATCGCATAGCGTAGGTCATGACCAGCACGGTCAGTAACATATGTAATAAGTTTTTCTGAAGTACCTTCTTTGCGACCTAATAATCTATCCACTGTTTTAATCATAACCTTAATGAGATCGATATTTTTCCATTCATTAAATCCACCAATATTATAAGTTCCTCCTATTTTACCTTTATGAAAAATTTCGTCAATAGCTCTTGCATGGTCTTCTACATACAACCAATCTCTGACATTTTCTCCTTTACCATAAACAGGTAATGGTTTATTATTACAAATATTATTGATAAATAAAGGAATTAATTTTTCGGGAAATTGATATGAACCATAATTATTTGAACAATTAGAAATCATCACTGGTAATCCATATGTATCGTGAAAAGCTCTTACAAAGTGATCGGAAGAGGCTTTAGATGCTGAATATGGAGAGTGTGGGTCGTAGGAAGTAGTTTCTAAGAAAAAACCTTCTTTTCCAAGAGAACCATATACTTCATCAGTTGAAACATGATAAAAAAGCTTATCATCAAAGTTTCCTTCCCATGCAAATTTAGCAGCTTGTAATAAACTTAAAGTACCCATTATATTAGTATTAGCAAAAGTAAATGGGTCTTTTATCGAACGATCAACGTGTGACTCAGCTGCTAAATGAACTACTCCTTCAGGATTATATTTTTTAAATATCTTTTGAACTTTATCAAAATCACAAATATTGCATTTAACAAATTTGTAATTCTCCTTATCTTCAATATCTTTAAGATTTGCAAGATTTCCTGCGTATGTTAAAGCATCCAGATTTATAATTAGATATTGAGGATATTTATTTACTAATAAACGAATAAGGTGTGAGCCAATAAAACCGGCTCCTCCGGTGATTAGGATTGATTTCATATTTGTTGAGTTGTTAAATTGTTGAATTGTTAAATTGTTGACCCAATAGTTAACGTGATTTTAAGTTATCCTTGTACTTCTGTTTTATGCTGTAGTAATTCTAAACACTCTGCAAGTGAATCTTTCCAATAAGGTATTTTTATACTAAAATCGTTTTTAATTTTTGCTTTATTTAAAACAGAATAATTAGGTCGTTTTGCTATGGTTGGATAGTCTTTTGTTTCTATAGGTTTAACATAACAATTTATATTAGCAATTTCCATTATAGCTTTGGCAAAATCGTACCATGAAATAATTCCTTCGTTAGAGAAATGATAAATTTTACCTTTATCATTTAGTTTGTAAGATTTATAAAGCAACTCTAAACAAGCTAATGCTAAATCTCTTGCATATGTAGGAGTCCCTACCTGATCAAAGATTACTCCTAAACTATCACGCTCTTCACCTAGACGTAGCATAGTTTTTACAAAATTATTTCCAAAGGAAGAATATAACCATGAAGTACGTATAATAATAGATTCAGATGAAGATTTTAAAATAAATTCTTCTCCTGCTCTTTTTGTTTTACCATAAACACCAATAGGAGATACTTCATCATCTTCTTTATAAGGAATATGACTATTTCCATTAAAGACATAATCAGTAGAAATATGAATTAATTTAAGATTATACTCTTGTGTAAGTTCAACAAGATTTTGTACAGCTGTTGCATTCACAGACATAGCACATATTGAATCATCTTCTGATTTATCTACATTAGTATATGCGGCACAGTTAATTATAGCTTCAATGTTGTTTTTATGGATGTACTTTCCCAGCCCTGACTTGTTTGTTATATCTAATTCAGGCAAATCAGCAAAAAACATTACATTAGCTTTATTGTTAAGCGCAAGTGTATTTATCTCTGAGCCCAGCTGGCCTTTAGAACCTGTTATTAAAATTCTCATTTAAAGAGTTTAAGTATTTTCAAACAATTAATCTGTCATATATTAATAAAATATTAGAGCAATTAAACAATAATTTAATCCAACAATCTTAGCAAATACTGCCCATAATCATTTTTCTTAAGTGGTTCTGCTAGTTTTTTTAGTTGTTCTGAATTAACATATCCCATTTTATAGGCTATTTCTTCAAGACAAGCAATTTTCAAACCTTGTCTTTTTTCAATAGTCTGGATAAACATTGATGCATCAAGCAAACTTTCATGTGTTCCCGCATCAATCCACATTCCAGAAACGCGCGAT
>CAYWGU010000268.1:0-2722 GCA_964457975.1 uncultured Spirochaetaceae bacterium
AATTTAGGACTTAATTCCTTAGATGTTACACCTGCTGCTTGTCGTTCTTTTTCAAATTTAGCAATGTGAGAGAGTGTTAACTCACCAACTTTAACTTCTTTTGATTTTGCTGCTGCTGCAATACCTGAATCACGTCCAAATACAACAACATCCAATAGAGAGTTACCCATCAAACGGTTTCTACCATGGATACCACCAACAGCTTCCCCTGCTACATATAAGTTTTCAACATCACTCATACAATTGGTATCAATATCGATACCACCATTTTGATAATGCAATGTAGGGTAAACTAGAATAGGAGTCTTTCTGATATCAATATCATACTTTGAAAACATTCTTAGCATTGCAGGAATTCTGCTTTCAATTGTACCTTCACCATTCTTTAATTCAATCATTGGAGTATCGAGCCATACACCTGCACCAAATGGAGTTGTAATTCCGCCCTTACCATCTCTAACTTCTTTAATAATAGAAGCTGCTGCTACATCACGAGTTTCAAGTGGATGCATAAATACAACACCATCTTTGTTTACAAGCTTTGCACCAAGAGATCTAACTTTTTCAGTTACCAATGCTCCAAAAATTTGTTGTGGATAGGCAGTTCCTGTTGGGTGATACTGCAAGGTATCAGAATACAATAGCTTTGCACCTACTCTGTATGCCAATACCAAACCATCAGCAGTTGCACCATAGTGGTTTGTTGTAGGAAATCCTTGATAATGAATTCTTCCAGCTCCACCAGTTGCAATGATAACTGTTTTTGCACGAGCTACACATAGTTCTTTTGTTTCCATATTATATAATACGGCACCAGCGGCTGCTCCCTTATCATCTAAGATAATTTCAATAGCAGCTGAGAAGTCTACAACTTCAATACCTTCACATTGAACTTCATCACGAAGGGTTCTCATGATTTCTGCACCAGAATAATCTTTAGCAGCGTGCATTCTCTTACGAGATGTACCACCACCATGAGTTGTTAACATTGAACCATCTTCAGCTTTATCAAATTCAACACCCAAGCCATTTAACCATTGAATTACCTCAGGAGCTTCAGTTACCAATTTCTTTAATAAAGGTTTCTTTGCTGCAAAGTGTCCACCACCAAAAGCATCCAAGAAATGAATCTCAGGGCTATCGTTTGGTTTATCAGCTGCTTGAATACCGCCTTCAGCCATCATGGTATTTGCATCACCAATTCTTAGCTTTGTGGTAACCAATACCTTAGCACCAGCACGGTTGGCTTCAATAGCTGCAGCAGAACCTGCACCACCACCACCAATAACAAGTACATCAACATCATACCTTGGTTTTTTTAGATCAACGTCACTAGCATTAATTCTACTTTTGCCTTCTAAAAGGGCTGCTAGTTCTAGAGGTACCTTTTCACCTTTATTAACACCCATTTCTAAATTTATAAATTGAGAGTCAATGTAATCTGGGTGATAATTTTTTAATACTTCAACTTTTGCTTCTGCTCTCATTCTTTCTGGTTCTAAGACTGCATTGGCTTTTCTATTCGCTTCAACTTTTTTAATTGAATCAAGCATTTCCTGAGTTAACATTGTTCTCTCCTATTAATTTTCAATATCTCTTTCATTATAAAGTTTTTTAACCTCATCAAGTGATTTACCCATCAATTTAGAAATTAAGTCTTCAAAAGTGCCATTTTGGATTTCTTGAACACGTTCTCTTAATTCTGCACTTTCTGGAGCAATGTATTTACCATTGATTCTACGTGCTAATAAAGCAACTTGTGGATGGGAAATTCCAGCTGGACATCTTGATGAACAAATACCACACATTACACAGTCAAATGATTCCTCAGCACATTTCTTGAATTCACCTCGTTGAGCATATGCAATGTATTGCATTACATTGATGCCTTGGGGACATGCTTTTGTACAAGCATTGCAACCAACACAACTATAAATTTCAGGATATAATTGCATCATAATCTGCTGACTTGGTGTTACTTCATTTATGTCATATATTTTCTTTACAAGAGGGAAAAAAGGAAGAGTTGCAATGTACATGTTATCTTCAACTTTAGTTTGACAAGCAAGACATGTTTTTAATTCTTGCTCACCTTTAATACGATATATAGTTGCACAAGCACCACAGAAACCGTTACGACAACCAACGCCTCTTACTAGTTCGTAGCCAGCATATTCCATTGCTGTCATAATTGTTAATTCTTCTGGTACTGAATATTGTTTACCCATCAAATAAATATTGACCATTTTATTTGCACTCATCTATAGGCTCCTTAATTTTAATATTCATTAGGCAATTCGCCTAATTCATCGAAACGGAAAACTGGTCCGTCCTTACATACATATTTATCACCGATATTACAGCGACCACATTTACCAACACCACATTTCATTCTCATTTCCATGGTGGTCCAGATTTGAGTATCAACAAATCCAAGTTCTTTCAATCCTAGAAGGGTAAATTTAATCATTATTGGTGGCCCACAAATAA
This sequence comes from uncultured Spirochaetaceae bacterium, assembly GCA_964457975.1. Lineage (GTDB taxonomy): Bacteria > Spirochaetota > Spirochaetia > Sphaerochaetales > Sphaerochaetaceae > Pleomorphochaeta. The sequence continues at coordinate 2,491 of CAYWGU010000268.1, forward strand.
CTACTGTGTAGCTTAAATCAGGAGTGAGTTCTTTAACGTAGTTTGGAACAAAACCAACATGGCCAGTCCAATCTTCCTGCTCTCTATCGATTGTAAGATTAACCTCGCAATTGTCTTTCTTATCCATTTCAAGAAGTTTTTCATAATCAACAAGATCACCTTTTGAACGAGAGCCATAAATTACTTTAATCGTACCGTAGTCTTCTGGTTTATCTAGACAGTAATCAATTAC
>CAYWGU010000269.1:0-2722 GCA_964457975.1 uncultured Spirochaetaceae bacterium
ATTCTATAATATATTTTATAGAAATGTGCATCAGTGGGTTCGTGTGTTTCATTTTGTAATTGGTTAAGTAATTCATTTATTGTGTCCTTACCATTTATTATTCCATTATTTAAAAAATAACGATTAGGAGAATCTTGATATAATATTTTTAAATTATTTATTTCATTTTCTATATTAATCAAAATAGATTCTTGTTGTAAAAGTAATTCTTTTTTTCTCTGTAAAACCTTAGATGTTCTATATTCTTCTAATAGGCTACTACATTGCTCTACTTCAGTTATTATATTATGTACAACTAAATTTTCTTTTGAACTTTGTTGTTCTTCGTCTAAAATGTTATAAATATAGTTGAATAAAAAAAGCGCAAGGATGAAGATTATAATAACTGTGAAGAAATTATGTTTGAATAACAGTTGATGTATGTTTTGTCTTTTTTTTACTTTTTTTAATAAAATAAGATTTGTTAAATTATCAAGGCTTTTTTTTCTCATAGGTAATTATATCATGGATAATTAATTATCAAAAATTATCTTATAAAGAAAAAAGGGAAAATAATGATTAAAATGAGCAGTTTTTCTTACTGTTCAATTTGAATTTTTGCAAAGATAATAATTATAGATTGTAAAAAATTATTTAAGGAGAGAAATGATTTATGAAAAAATTATTAATTTTATTAGTATTAATTAGTGTTGCTATAGATCCTATGTTTGCTCAAGGTAGTCAAGAAGCAAAAGCCGATGAACCAATGGTTTTAAGATTAGCAGATAACCAACCTATTGGATATCCAACTGTTGTTGGTGATGAAAAATTCGCTGAATTGGTAAAGGAATATTCTGAAGGTAGAATCTTGGTAGAAGTTTATCCTCAAGCCACTTTAGGTGATGAGAAATCTTGTATTGAACAGGTTCAATTCGGTGGTATTGATTTTACTCGTGTTTCAATTAGTCCTTTGTCAGCCTTTAATCCATTGTTAAATGCTTTACAAATGCCTTATTTATATAGAAACCCAGATCACATGTGGAAAGTTTTAAATGGTGAAATTGGTGAATATTTCCTAGAATCAATGAAAGATAATGGCTTTGTAGGTCTAACATATTTTGATTCAGGAGCAAGAAGTTTCTATAATACTATTAAACCCGTTTATACAGTAGCTGACTTAGCAGGAATGAAAATTCGTGTACAAGAATCAGACTTGATGATGGGTCTTGTTGAAGCTTTAGGCGCAACCCCAACTCCTATGAGTTATGGTGATGTTTATTCAGCATTACAAACTGGTGTTATTGATGGTGCAGAAAATAACTGGCCTTCATATGATTCATCAAATCATTATGAAGTTGCAAAATTCTATTCAATAGATCAACACACACGTGTTCCTGAAATGTTAATTGCATCAAAAACTACTATGGATAAATTAAGTACTGCGGATCAAGAAATAATTAAAAAAGCAGCAAGAGATTGTCAAGCAACTCAAATTGCAGCTTGGAATGAATATGCTAAGAAATCTGAACAAAAAGTTAAATATTATTGTTGTAAAATAAACAATAACAATGACCTAGGTGAATTTGCAAAAGCAATGGAAACTTTATATGAAAAAATGTTAGATGCTGATGCAAAAGCTTGGGTTGTAAAGATTAAGGCTGTTAAATAGTAACAATAGCTTAACTTATTAAGGGGTTCGATATGAACCCCTATTTAAATTAGGAGCTCAAATGAGAAAGTTCAAAGAAAGCTTAGATAAGATTTTCAACATAGTATTGTATTTTTGCATGACCTTAGTTATTGCTATGGTTGTTATTGTTTTTACTAATGTTGTTTTAAGATATGGCTTTCATAGTGGAATAAAATGGGGTGAAGAAATTCCATTAGTTATAGTAATTTGGTTTACCTTTATTGCTATGGCCCTGGGTGTAAAAGAAAATTTACATATAAGCATTACTTTATTACCTAGAAATCTTCCAGATTCTATTGAAAGGTTTTTAAGGATTTTTAAATATACCTGTGAAATAATTTTAGGATGTATTTTGTTTTATTATGGATTAGGCCTAGCTAAAAACGGACTAAGAAGTTTTTTACCCGCTACCCATATTACAAATGCAGTAAATTATATTGTATTACCAATTAATGCAATATTTATTATTCTATATGCAGCAATATATTTATATGGTGCAATAAAAACAAAAGATTTAAAGAAGAGTGAGGTAGAATTATATGATTAATTTAAGTTTAGCTTCAACTATATTAGTTGGATCATTTATTTTATTATTAATATTAAGAATGCCTATCACATTCTCATTATTTTTATCATCTGTTGTTACTGCTATATATTTAAATATTTCACTGTTATCAATAGTTCAAAGACTAGTTAACGGTGTTAATTCTTTCTCATTATTAGCCATACCATTTTTTATCCTCGCTGGAGAAATGATGAGTAGAGGTGGTATTTCAAGGCGTCTTATTGACTTCTCAAATGCCTTGATTGGTAGGTATAGAGGTGGTTTAGCTCAAGTAAATATTTTAGCTAGTATGTTTTTTGGGGGAATATCAGGTTCAGCTGTAGCGGATGTATCATCCATTGGTACAATGATGATTCCTATGATGAATGCAAAAGGTTACGATGATGATTTTTCAGTTGCTGTAACAGTAACCAGTGCTTGCCAAGGTGTTATTATCCCTCCAAGTCATAATATGATTATATTTGCCCTTGCAGCCGGTGGTGGTGTAA
>CAYWGU010000270.1:0-2710 GCA_964457975.1 uncultured Spirochaetaceae bacterium
GGATTTTGTAATGGATTTACATTAGGTTCTCATGGTGAATACTTCAGAAACAGAAAAAGTCATAAAAATATTCAATTTCCATATTCGGAATATTCAGCTCACATTTGTTTAGGTATTCTTTATAGCAGGGTCATTTCAAGTAATATTGATGAAACAGAAATTTTAGATATCGAAAAACTTGAATACATTAATTCTGTAATTAAAGATTTTCAATTTTTTATAGAAGAAAAATGGAAAATTGCAAGTGATAAAGGTGGTAGTGGAAATACTGCTAACATTGGAAGTATAAATTGCATTAAAGACTTATTAAATGGTAAAGGAGTTTTTATTAATCTTGGCGAAACAATATTCGATGAGTATTGGATTAATCAAGGTGTTTTACAAGTACCAAAACTAAATAGAAATAACGAGTTTAAAAAACTAACAAAATTGAGTGAATTTTTAGAATTTATTAATAAAGATGCTTCACTGATAAATAACACAAAACCACAGGGAAAAACCGGATAATGAAAATCTTTGTACCACCGATAAAGTCGCAAGGAATAAAAACAAAATTGACAGGATGGATCATTAACAATTCTTCTAATATTGACTATGAAAGATGGGTTGAACCCTTTATGGGTACTGGAGTTGTTGCTTTTAATGTAAGACCAAAGAAAGCGCTTCTATGTGATAGTAATCCACACTTAATAAATTTTTATAAATCACTGCAATCTGGTAAAATAAATAGTAACATTGTTAATAATTATTTGAAAACAGAAGGACAGAAATTATTAGATACAAATGGTGAACATTATTACTATGTTAGAAAAAGATTTAATGATGAAGGCAATCCCTTAGACTTCTTATTTTTAAGTAGAGCTTGTTTTAATGGAATGATGCGCTTCAATAAAAAGGGAGGGTACAATGTTCCTTTTTGTAAAAAACCAAACAGATTTGCAAAATCATTAGTTACGAAAATAACCAATCAAGTAGAAAACATTTCACTAATTATAAAATATGGAGATTATGAATTTGTGGTTCAAGATTTCCAAAAAACTATAGCGATGCTTAACTCAGACGATTTAACTTATTGTGATCCTCCTTATATTGGCAGACACGTAGATTATTTTGATTCCTGGTCAGAAGAAGAGGAATTGTTGCTAAAAAAAGGATTACTTAATTCAGGAGGAAATTTCATATTATCAACCTGGTTAAGCAATAAATACCGAGTAAATAACTATATTTTCTCTATCTGGAAAGATTGTTATATTACCACAAAAGAACATTTTTATCATGTCGGTGCTAAGGAAAGTAACAGGAATGCTGTATATGAAGCATTACTTTCAAATATTAATTTACCAGATAGCATATCTAATTCATCTATGGAAAATAGAATCATTGAACATAAATCACAACTTACAACTTTACCACCCCAAAAAGACGTACAATATGAATTAAATATTTAATAAATTACTATCCTATATCTGTATGAATATTGGAGTTGTAATTGAACCATTTGAGCTTCACTCATATTATCAACTATCTTAAATTCTTCTAATCTCGTTGCCATTTCAAAAAGTGGATATTTTCAAAAGCAACTTTCACCGATCATTATTAGCATCTTTTCCTCAACAAAAGCCCTTTAATAACTATATTTTTCCCAACTATAATCACAACATTTCATTTTTAATTACTCTCTCCCCTCTTCAATCTTCTTTTGAATCTCTTCAGCTTCTCTTATAGCTTCTTCTATTTGTGCTGATGACAATTCATTTCTTGCTTCATCAATGTTTGATTCAAATTCAAATGGATATCTCGAATAATTATAACTCCCTAATAAAAACCATTTATAAGCTTCCTGATAATCCTGAATCACTCCCTGTCCATTGTAATACAAATTTCCTAAACCCAATTGCCCTAATGTTTCTCCTTGATTTGCTGCTAATCTATACCATTTTACGGCTTCTTTATAGTTTTGGTCAACATTTTTACCATATTCATAGAGCATTCCTAAAAAAAGTTGAGCTGTTGTTTCTCCTTGCTCTGCTGCAAATCTATACCATTTCACAGCTTCTGTAGAATCCTGAATAACTCCTTTTCCTTCGGAATATAACATCCCTAACCATAATTGCGCCATTGCGTTTCCTTGTTCTGCAGCTAATCTATACAATTTATAAGCTTCTTTATAGTCTTGTTCAACTCCATGTCCATATTCATAGCATTCACCTAAATTAAATTGTGAGAAAGCATCTCCCTGGTCTGCAGCTAATCTATACCATTTCACAGCTTCTTTGTAATCTTGTTCAACACCTTTACCATTTTCATAAGATTCACCTAAATTATTTTGTGCTGATGCGTCTCCTTGCTCTGCCATTAACTTAGTTGATTTAAAATCATTTACCGCATCCTCATTTTGAGCAATTAAACCAATCAAAGATAACAATATAAATAGAGTAAATATTATTCTTTTCATTTGTACCTCCTAAAACCAAACTATTATCCCCATTTCTGGTCTATTCAAATATTCCTTATCAAATGTTGACCATCTATAACCCAGATCAAATTCTAACCTTTTATAAAAATAGCCAATACTTGTTTTAAAATCATTATTATATTGGAATTCCTTATTATTTGTGGAAGTATAGCCAGTGAGCGTGTAATCCAATTTAAAATGCAGATTTTTGCGGTAGATACTTGCTTCATACTCCAGGTTAATTCCATCGTGTTT
>CAYWGU010000271.1:0-2690 GCA_964457975.1 uncultured Spirochaetaceae bacterium
CTAGATAAATAGTAACAACATCACCTGTTTCAACAAAGTAGTTGTTTGCTTCATATATTGCCTCTTGAAGATTGCTTGTTGCATTGTATTTGCTTGAACCATTTCCACTTCCATTTACATCAACATAGATGTTTGAGGAAGAAGCTATGATATCACTTTTATTTGTTGTATCAAGAAGGGTTGGTTCTTTTGTATTTTCAACACTGCTTAGTGTTTCCATTATATTTGTTAGTTCTTCTTCTGTTCTATTTCCAACTTGAGTTGATTCATAACCCAAATTGTAGTTTGTACAATTATATGAGCTATCAAAAGTTGCAGTATCATCAATTACTCCAGAACTAAGTCCATTGTATCCACCTTCAATAACACTGTTATAGACAGCGGTGTTGCTCTCATTCCAGTTGAAGATTGTATCTTGTCCATTATCGCTTTCATTATCAGAAACAACTGAATTCAAGATGATTGGATCATTGTATGGGCCAGTTCCTTGATAAATTGCAGCACCTTGTTCTGATGATTTGTTTCCTGTAAAAGTACAGTTATAAATTATTGAGTTTGAAACTCCATCATTACCCATTGCGCCAGCCATTTCAGATTCATTGTCTACAAATAAGCAATTGTATAATGAAGGGCTACATCCAAAGTCGTTATACATTGCACCACCTTTTCCTCCACAGTAATTGTCTATAAATACACAATCAATGAATGTTGGATCTGAGAACATATCTATTGAAATACCGCCGCCTCTAGTTTCAGATGAGTTGCTTTCAAATATAACATTGTAGAATAGAGGTTGAGTTTCTAGTTCTTTAGTAATATTAACGTAAACTCCACCAGCTTTAATTGAGTAGCAATTCTTTATGGTTGTGTTCCTAACTGTAGCGCTTACACCCCAAACAACTATTCCTGCACCATTGGGAGTAGATTCTGCATCACCTGATTGAACTTCTCCAGGAGAGCTATGACCGGCACCTTTTGTCAAAGTACTGTCTCCGCTTTCTTCTTGGGGTGAAGCTGATTTTGTATCTGAACTTTTTTCCATACCAGGCTTTGGACCCATCTGTGCTTCATTGTAACCATCTTGAATGATAAATCCATCAATGATTCCATTTGTAGCTAATAAGATGTTATCTGTATTGCCGTCTGTTGTTCCATCTTTATCAATATCACCACTTAAGATAGTATCATGTTCAGATATATTTCTTTGATCTATTGATGTTTCAAATCCCTCAAATCCACCATAAATATCTGTTCCATCAACAAGTGAGAAACTTTCTGTTTGATCATCAGTTGATGCATAGTAGGTACCTTGTGCTACCCATATTTCATCACAAGCTTGACTGTAGGAGATTGCATCCTGCAAACTTTTAAATGCATTGCTCCATGATGTACCGTCTTCTGTTCCAATTGAATCATCATCTACAAATATAATTGTATCATCATGCTCGATGGTAGCAGCTGAGATTGTATTATCAGTAGCTATTTCCGTGCTAGTTTTAGTTGCTGTACAACTAGAAAACACTACGGCAATGGATAATATCATTGTGGTTAAAATCAATTTCTTATTTTTCATTTATTATTTTCCTTGTTTGTTAATATTGTGAGTATAAAATTAAAATGTAAAGTTAATGTGAAACAATATATGATTATTTTTTCGATTCAAACATCAGTAATAATAAACGTGCTATATCCCTGTAAGTGATAGGCTATTTTGCGTAAGGAATTATAAGAACTTTTAAAAATAAACAATCTGATATTCCCCCTAAGGTGCACGCTCTTTAGATCAACACTCACCATGAATAAAAACCCTAAAAGTGTAGTATTTATAGGGAATTGAAAGATTATAAGTAAGTTTAAATTTAAAAAAATTAGGAATAGCTATTAAAACTAAATTTGATGTAGACTGAGAAATAATTAAAAATACTACCAGTTTTATAAAAGCTGCTCGACTTGCTAGCTATAGCTTCAAAGTGTAGGTCTTGATCTGCCCTACCTAACTTTAAGATAACAGGGGGTACCCACACTAAACGACGAATGGTCATAAATTGTCAAAATCAATTGCTACTTTCTTTAATTCCATAAAATACCTAATTTAAAAATATGCCTTCCAAAGAGGAAGGCAGAAATAAATACGCTTTCTTTCAGTTTATAACTTATTCAAGATACGGTCTTTCTAAACGTAAAACCTATGAAAGGCTAGATAATTAACATTCTTGACAACATTAATTATTTCAATGGCCGTCGATACTTATATGAAATACCGAGTAACTAGCTAGCTAGTAATTACACTTAGATTGTAGGATACCTAATATATAAATGTCAACATAATTATATTATGTATTCTTTTTTAAGGTGTTTCTTAATCATAAAAAAGATGTGTATGGAAATCTAAATATACAATTTCTCACCATTACAAAATACAACTTATAACCAAGTATTTTATTCACATCTGAATCCACAAATTTATATCTTTTGAAAAAAACATCAATGTTAGTGTTTATAAAATCAACCGCAAGGATGTCTTTTCAGTTAAATAATCCTTCTTTCACAAAACTTTGCCAAATAAATATTATGAAAAGTAATTCTTTTCGTAATAGCTATTGCAAAAGGATTAGAAAAGTTTTACAAAGAGTTACCGTCTTGCTAGCTCTTTTGAAAAGTTTTAAAAAGAAAATAATTATCTACTAGTA
>CAYWGU010000272.1:0-2672 GCA_964457975.1 uncultured Spirochaetaceae bacterium
TAAATCTTTAATTATTCCAATCATCTCTTGCCGATAGTCACTAGTAGAATCAATGAGTTGATTGGTACTTCCTTGAATATATCTTTTATTAATTTTTTAGTTTAATATCTTCAAGGCCTTCTTTAATTCTTTACCGTAATCAAGCACTGCATCATCAATTATAACAACATCTTCAATCAATTCATTGCTTATTAAATTTATGTTATCCACTTCAATAGATAGCATAGAACCATTGGCTGTTGCTATCTTGGAGGCAGCCTTTACATTACCTCTTATTAGTTCTGATAATATATCACATTCAAAAGGATTTAATGCCAATATAAATAATTCAAATTCATTTGTAGGTGAAACAGAATCCTTTAATATGTTGTTGTTTATAGTAGTTTGAACATTATTGATTTTTAGATGGATTTCCTTCTCATCTACAATCAACTTATTTTGAATTTCATCACTCTTCTTTCTAACTGTTGTGATATCACTGATATCTAGTTTGAAGTCCCTTTGAGCCTTTTTCTTCTCCAGTTCTTTAGGAGATAAATTAAGTCCATCCTTTACATAACCATTATTCTCTACCCAGTTCTTAACAACATTCATCATTAATTCACGGAACTTAGGTTCCTCGTGTGGATTTATATAATAAGATGACCAATTCTGTCTATTAAGTGTTTTTTTTAATGGTATGTTTCCACAATAATAACGTAGTAGTTCAATTATGAAGAAGAGAAACTGATTTATACTAAGCTTTCGTTCATCTTGATATTTTTCAACATACAAACAATGAAGTCCATAACGAATAACCTCTAAATTACTAGACTTTCTTCTATAATTAACATTGGTGGCCAATGAAAAATTAACCTTCAATTTGACAAAAGGTGTATCGTGTTTTTCTTTTATGGAGCATTCTAAAATACTTTTTGTTTTGATATCATTATTATAATTTAATTCTCCACTTTCATCCAAAGTTTTTATCACATCATTATAGCACTGTTCAAGCAGATACAAATCAGTATCATTTAGAGGATAATCTTTTTTAAATCCTGTAAGTTTGATTATCTTAGTTAAAGGTGGAACATACACCCCATAGAGCATTCCTTCATAATTTACTTGTTCAACAACAGGAATATCACTAGCCTGGAAAAATTCAATATTAGTAAATATATTTAATGGAACATCCTTGCAGTACTTATCAAAATCAAGTGAATCCATATATTGGAAGTATAATATTTCAAAAGCCTCAATTAAGATGTTTTTATACTTTGCACCTTTGGGAAATAGCCCATTCACATTGGTGAGAAGTTTATATTTTGCCTTAAATTCATCTTGGTAAATTCCATTTACAATTTCCATTACATATATTAATAAAAAATTACAATGATCATTATTTGGCCTTTTGCCATTCTGAACTAGAGTTCTAAATGCAAAGTAATTTAGGAGTTCATTTTGTGTTAAAAAATAGTATTGAATTGAGTTGGACTTAAAAGGAGGATTGCTGCAAGCAGTCTCTTTATTGGTATAGGTTATATCCTTTAAAAGCTTTGCATCAGACAAAAATACATCCAATTGCCTTCCTCTATAATTTAGGAACTTGCTTGTATTACCAACTTCTGCAAAATTAAGGCCAATTTTATTATCGTTATTATTTCTGCTTGATCTATCATAGTATTCTTTAATAATATAAAGCAATTCATCTTTCTTCATTCTTTATCCCTCAATACATGCAATACAACTTTAATCTTATTTGAAAAACTAGCAAGAAAAAAAACATTGAATTGGATTCTTTCCACATCTAAGTTTTTCATTTGTTGAATTATAAAGGAGGGAATAGTTTCTTACAACCTTTTGTTCTTCTATATAATAAGAAGTGTTAAATAAGATACTTCAGAGTTGCAAGGTAGTTTTGATAAAAAAGGCACTCAATATTTGGTATGTTCAAATACGGGGTGCAGATCATGAATCTTAGCTTATTTTTCAATATTGAAGAACATTAGTTAATATCATTTATGGACTTTTTCTTATCTTCCAAATCAATATCTATCTGAATACCAAGTAACTTGCTTTCAGGGGCATCGTCCTTTAATTCAAGAATAATGTTATCTGTTACAATCTGCTTAAAATCAGGAGCTGACATTAAAGGTTGAAAAGAACAAAGAGCATCTTCATTAATAGAGCAAAAATATTGTAAATCGTCTTCTTTACAAGTTTCATGGACTATCCTGAATAATTTTTCGCGTTGACGAGGATCCATATTAGCAAAGAGCCTACTATCGTGTGCGATGAAACGCATATCACTTTGCTTAGAAACCAATAAAAGTAAATCAAAGCAAAACATCCGAGCTTCATTAACACCATCGGATGAATCATCTTCAATACGTGTATCTAATTCATAGCGAAGTTGGTTTTCGCCATAATTGGTTTTTAGAACCAACCCACTTTTCTTTTTAGGGTAAAAGTTTTTAGCATAATTAGAAAATTTATCACGCAATTTTGAAAAGTATTCTGTTTCACTTTCAAGATATTCATCAGCTGCTTTATTATCATTAATTAAATCTACTTTTAAGTTTGAACTAGTATCTCTGTAAGATTTAAGTATTTTCTTATATTCCTTTATTCGATCCATTTTGCTTTGTAAAGATGATAGTTGCTTTGTTAATACAACATATTCTTCTAAAGCT
>CAYWGU010000273.1:0-2640 GCA_964457975.1 uncultured Spirochaetaceae bacterium
CATTGTTAAATCAATATTAATGCTTCCCATACATAATATTTTTTTCATTTTATAAAGTACTCCTAAATTCTTCCATTTTCTTCATAAAGGAGTTCGTTCTTTTAAAGGAAATTGGATTCTTCCAATTATTATCTTCTTTAAACCAGCTTCCAATAATAGCGGCATCAGCAACACTCATTAATTGAGAAATATTATTCTCTGCTACACCACTACCTAATATAATCGGCATATGAACTGCTTTCTTTGCTTCAAGAACTCTCTCTGGTGATGGAGGCATTCCTGTATCAAATCCAGTAACAATTATTGCGTCTCCACCTTCAGCTTCAACATCCATTGCTTGCTCTGATACACTTCTATCATGAATAATATAATGTGATCCATGTTTTACATTAACATCACAAAATACTTTAATATCATCAGCTCGAAGATTATGTCTTAGTCTTGCTGTTTCAGCACCAATTGAATCTACAAACCCAACTTGAGATATAAATGCGTTACACCACTCAAATACTCTAATCCATTGTGCGTTTCCAGCAACTGCACATACTATTGATTCCGGAGCACCATTCATATGGCAATTTACTCCTACAGGAATCTTTAGTGCAGATGTAACTTCATTTACAGCAACTGCTAAACTTGCAACTGTTGCTTTTGAAATTTCTTGGCCTTTTTGATATGGGAAATCCCATATGTTTTCTACTTGTAAACCATCAACACCAGCATCTTGTAAAATTTTTGCTTCTTCAATTGCTATCTGAATTATTTTTTTCATACTCATATCAGATGGGTTATATAGAGGAGACCCTGGTAATGGCCTTAAATGAACCATACCTATAATTGGTTTTGGTTTTTCAAATATTGTTAATAAGTCTTTCATATTTATTCCTTAAAAATTTACGCCAGCAACTAGAACGATATAAGAATAAGGACTTTGCTCACCTGTTCTTACAAAAGTTTTAACTTCTTTTCCGTCTAAAGCTCCATTTAGCCATAAATCTTTCATTTCATCGTGAGGGATTGTTGTTTCTTTTAATGCGTTACCTTTGTTATCGACCTTATTTATGATATCCATAAAGGTTTTGTAATGCTCAGGATTTACAGTCTTTGTTTCTTCTGAAACAATATAGCTTTCAACAACTAATTCATCTAAAACAACTTTTAAAACATCTTCTACTTTTGGAATATCTTTAGTAAGTGCTAAATCTACACATGTTGTCATTTCATGTCTTGGAAAAGGACATCCAACATCACCTATTAATATCATATCTCCATGACCCATTCTTGCTATTGCACTTAATAATGCAATGTTTTGAATTCCACTTTTTTTCATCCCTAATTCTCCTATTCATTTAAACGTTTAACTCAATTGTAAAAAAAAGATTATATTGAACTTCTTATTTTTAACTGTCCTTCAATTACAATTGTAGTTGCTTGTTTGTTATTTTCTTTAAGTTGATCTAATATCATAGTACCAACTACTTTACCAATTTTATCTGTTGGAGTTTTAAAAGTTGTTAACGCTGGTTGTAAAAATTTTGAGAAAAAGATGTCGTCATATCCAACGATTCCAACTTGTTCTTTGATAGTTTTACCCATTGTTTTAACAGCTTCAATTGCACCCCAGGCTGTAATATCACTTGTTACAAATACTGCTAATCTTTCTTTTATATTTACTGTAGATAGTATTTGAGTCATTGCTTCGAACCCATGTTCAAAAGTAAATTCAGTTCTAACTACTTGAATTTCATCATTTTTTATTCCACATTTTTCTAATGTATTTACATATCCTTGTAGTCTAATATTTGCATTAGGTACATTTGTGGGTCCTGAAATACATGCAAATGTTTTATATCCTGCGTTATAAGCATATTGAGCTATCATAGCAGAACTTCTTATATTATCAGTATATACAAAGGAAAAATTACTTTTGGTCTTAAATTCAGGTCTATCAACAATTATTAAAGGAATTATAATATTGTTTGGAAATAATTCTTCTTCTAATCTTGGAGCTATCATAATTATCCCATCAACCTGTTTTGTTGAAATAAATTTATTTAAAGTCTTAAGTTCCTGATCAGAGCTTTGATCTGTATCAACAACAATTAGTTGGTAATTTGATTTATTTACTATTGATTGAATAGCTTTTAATATTTCTCCAAAGAACGGGTTTGTTATATCTGGTAAAATTACTCCTATTGAATAACTCTTATTTGATTTCAAGGCTCTTGCTGCAAAATTGGGTTGGTAAGATAATTCTTCCATACTTTTTAGTATCTTTGCTTTTGTATCTGGATTAACAAATTTTTTCCCAGTAATAACATTTGATACTGTAGCTATTGAAGTATTAGATAATTTTGCAACATCTTTTAAAGTAGCCATTCATTTTCCTTTTTCATTTAAACGTTTAACTCATTATAGCTCGCTATTTAAATCTGTCAAGTTTTTTATTAAATTTATTTTATCATTTTTCCATTTTATCAATTGAATATGGAAACCCAAACCCTTAGAACTAAGTAAAAAAGTTTATTGGCATAAGAAAAAATTTGTTACTTGCTTTCTTTTAATATTATTATTCAGTATATTAATTGTTATTGCTAAGTAATTTTGTCAAATAGTTGCTCACTAGTTTTACAAAACACT
>CAYWGU010000274.1:0-2632 GCA_964457975.1 uncultured Spirochaetaceae bacterium
CTGCACTGTTTACTATCCATCTTGTTCTTTGACTTTTTCGCTCTGTCGATTTAATGCGAGTTCCAACTTTGTCACCACGAATAATCTTTTTAAGAATCTCACCATCATAGCCGGTGGCAATGACTGAATCACAACCTGCAATTGAGGCTATTTTTGCAGCAAGTAACTTTGTTTTCATACCACCTGTTGAAAAGGCACTTCCTGCGCCTCCTGCAGCATTCATTATATCATCATTGAGATCACCAACCTCACTGATTAATTTTGCATCAGCATCCACCTTTGGATTGGAGGTATAAAGGCCATCAATATCTGTTAAAATTATAAGAAGGTCAGCATCAATTTTAGATCCAACCAATGCACTCATTCTATCATTGTCTCCAAACGCAGATCCAATCTCTGCAGTGGAAACACTATCATTTTCATTTAGGATAGGAATTATTCCTAGTTCCAATAGAGTAAAGATGCTATTTCGCAAATTAACATAGGTGGTTCTTTTATCCAATAAAGTTCTAGTTAGTAAAACTTGAGAGCAAATTAGCCCATGTTTTTTGAAATAATGACGATAGCTGCTCATCAGTATAGGTTGTCCAACTGATGCAAGTGCCTGTCTAAAAGCTATTGCTTTTACCGGATGAGTTATACCAAGTTCCTTCGCACCCATTCCAATAGCACCAGATGTTACAAGTATTACTTGATAACCCATCTTAGTTAATTCAGCTATTTGAGATACAATGATTTCAATTCTGTTTTCATCAATTCCATCTTCGGTTGATAAAAGGTTGGTTCCAACTTTAACAACTATTCGTTTTACGTTTGAAAAATCTCTATCCATAAGTATTGGATCTTAGATCCATCTCCTCTTTTAATTCTTAAAATAATAGTACAAAGTTGTATTTAATGGTACCGTTTAATTCAAAAGGTACCATGTTTTTACATGTTATTCGTTACTACTAATTACACATTGCATCGCTTTCAGTTGAAAGTTCTTTGTGCGTAAAGTTTTTATCTCCATCACTGTAAGATTTAACAATATTTCCATTACCTCTTAATAGGTATTTTGTACTCATCAAACCTTTAACACCAACAGGTCCTCTAGCATGAATTTTTGATGTTGAAATTCCAACTTCTGCTCCAAGCCCAAATCTATAACCATCTGCAAATCTTGTACTACAATTAGCAAATACGTCACCACTATCAACTGATAGGAAGAACTTTTTAATATTTTCTTCATTCTTAGATAGTATTGCATCAGTATGATGAGATCCATGCTGTGCTATATGAGATATTGCATCATCTTCATCATCAACAATCTTTATTGCAATTTCATTGGATAGATATTCTGTATCCCAATCAGCATCAGTAGCTTTTGTGCAATCAATTATGGATGAAGTTATCTCATCACCATGAATGATTACCTTGTTATTAAATTTTTCTTTTAGTTTTATAAGAAATAGTTGTGCAATATTTTTATGTACCAATAAGGTTTCAACTGCGTTGCAGGCTGATGGATATTGTGTTTTTGAATCAAAACAAACCTCAACAGCCTTTTCTAAATCAGCTGACTCATCAATATAGATTGAGCACAAGCCATCACTGTGTCCCATTACAGGAATATTTGTATTATTCATAACAAATTTTACAAACTTATTTGATCCACGTGGAATCATCAAATCGATGTAGCCGTCCATCTTAAGAAGTGTTGCAACATCACTATGTGATTCAATTAGAAGAATCCAATCACCTCCAACCTTTGAGTTTTCAAGGGAGGACTTTATTGATTTAACAAGTGCTCTGTTTGATAGTGTTGCTTCCTTGCCGCCTTTAAGAACGATACCATTACCACTTTTTAGACAAAGAGCTACAATCTGGACAAGAGCATCAGGACGTGCTTCAAAGATCATACCTATAACACCAAGGGGAAAGCTTACCTTTTCAAGAAGCAAATCGTCATCCAATTCTCTTCTCTCAAGCACCTTACCAATTGGATCTTCAGCCTCTCCTACCATCTTTATGCCATCAAGCACACCTTGTAGTTTGTGATCATCAAACTTTAGTCTTGCCACCAAGGCAGATGAGGTTTTACTTGATTCAGCTGTTTTTAAATCAGCTTTATTTGCTTTATATATTAATTCTTTATCTCGAACCAATCCTTCAGCTATTAGACATAAAGCATCCGCTCTATCTTCATTAGATGAGGATGATAATCGTACTATGTTTTTTCTAAGGTCAATAATCTTAGATGAGAGCTCATTATATTCAGACATCAGTATCTCCTTGTCACTAAAAAATACTATTATTCTATCTATAATTCAAGTACAAATAAATGTAAAAAAGAAGTATTACCCAACAATAAGAAAACACCAACTTGAATTATAAGTTGGTATCATTAAGAATCGCTAACAATTAATTTAATCTGGAAAATATCCTAAATCAGTTGAAACCTTAAGAGCACATTCTTTTATAGTTTCAAGAACCTCAATCTTATTAACCTGATCAAATCTAAACTTAGACCAAGAGACACTCATTGCAGCTACTGGATTGCTAAACTGATCATAGATAGGCACAGCTATACAATGTATATTTTCTTCATGCTCATTTGTATCTTCGGCAAATCCCCTTTCTTTTATCTTTT
>CAYWGU010000275.1:0-2613 GCA_964457975.1 uncultured Spirochaetaceae bacterium
TAATCAAGAAAAACCATGTTGAAGAAGGCTACATGTTAGAAATTCTTCGTGGTTTAGGTGAAGGCAGAGAAGGTAATGTTGTTCCTGTAGGTTCTTGTGGATTAGCTCAAGCAATTGACGATGGTGCAAAAATGATTGAATGGGGCAAAAAAGAAAAATCAAAAGATAAAGACTGGAAAGTTGGTAAAGGTTTTGCCATGATTCAACAAGGCTCCGGCTTACCTGGCTTAGATCACTCTAATGCCTGGGCAAAACTAACCTCTGATGGTTCTGTAGAATTATTTAGTGGTGGTGCAGATTTAGGAACTGGTCTTGATACTATTAGTGCTAAAGTTGCAGGTGAAAATCTTAAAGTACCATTGGACAAAATTACAGTTACTAGTGGTGATACTGATTCAACAACTTTCGATACTGGGGCTTATGCTTCTAGTGGTTCTTATTTCTCAGGTAATGCTTCTAGGTTAGCAGCTGAGGATTTGGTTAGAGCTATTATTAAAGAAGCTGCCTTCCAAATGGAAGAAAAAGAAGAAGACTTATATGTAGATTATCCTGGAAAAGTTGTAAGCAATAAAACCTCTGCTGAATTAGATCATGGCACTATGTGTCACACAGCTTTATCTGGTACAGGTAATGGACAAATCATGGGTAAAGGATCCTTTACAACTATGGTTAACTCTGTTCCTTACGGAGCTCACTTTGCTCAAGTTGCTGTTAATACAAAGACTGGTCAAGTTAAAGTTGATAAATTCTATGCATTACAAGATGCATGAACTACAATCAATCCAGATCTTGCAGAATGCCAAATTTATGGTGCATCTTTGAAATCTATAGGTCATTCCTTGTATGAAGGTCTTGAATATAATGAAGACGGTGTTCCATTGAATCCTAATTTCACTGACTATTGTGCTCCTATGATTACTGAAATGCCAGAAGATTTTAAAGTTAAACTTATAGATATTGATGATGTTGCAGGCCCTTATGGTGCAAAATCAATTTCTGAAATTGCTACAAATGGAGCAGCTCCTGCTATTGCAATAGCTATTCATGATGCAGTCGGTATTTGGTGTAGAAGCTGGCCTTTCTCTGCTGAAAAAATTCTAAGAGAATTAGGTAAAATAAAATAAATATTGCAACAAAATGCAACAAAAAACTTTACAACAATGAGTGTACATGATATAGTACACTTATTAGTTGAAACAACAAATCTAAGGAGAATCTCATATGAAAAAAGATAAAGCTTTAATAAAGCAAATGATTGAAGAGCTTGGTGCTCTTGATACTAAGAATATGTATTTAAATGATTTCTTTCACACCTGGAAAGAAAGTGATGATGAAATTGATGCTGTATTCAAGGTTGCGGAGATTCTTCGTGGACTAAGAGAAAACAATATTTCTACAAAAGTATTTGATAGCGGACTTGCAATTTCAATTTTCCGTGATAATTCAACTAGAACTCGTTTCTCATTTACAAGTGCTTGTAACCTATTAGGTTTAGCAGTTCAGGATTTAGATGAAAAGAAAAGCCAAATTGCACACGGTGAAACAGTTCGTGAAACAGCAAACATGATTAGTTTCATGGCTGATGTTATTGGTATTAGAGATGACATGTACATTGGTAAAGGTCATACTTACCAAAAAACTGTTGCTTCAGCTGTTCAAGAAGGTTTTGAAGATGACGTATTAGAACAAAGACCAACATTAGTAAACCTACAATGTGATATTGACCACCCAACACAATCAATGGCTGACATGTTACATGTTATCAATCAATTTGGTGGCGTAGAAAACCTTAAAGGCAAAAAAGTTGCAATGACTTGGGCTTACAGTCCTTCTTATGGTAAACCTTTATCAGTACCTCAAGGTATTATTGGTCTATTTACTAGATTTGGTATGGACGTTGTATTAGCTCATCCAGAAGGTTATGATGTAATGCCTGAAGTTGAAGAAGTAGCAGCTGCTAATGTTAAAAAGAGTGGTGGTTCTTATAAGAAAGTTAATTCAATGGAAGAAGCTTTCAAAGATGCTGACATTGTTTATCCAAAAAGCTGGGCTCCATTCCATATCATGGAAGAAAGAACCAAACTTGTTGAAGACCAAAAATTTGATGACCTTGAAGTATTAGAACAAGCTTGTTTAGATAATAATGCTAAATTTAAAGATTGGGCTTGTACTGAAGATATGATGAAATTAACTAAAAATGGTGAAGCCTTATACATGCATTGCTTACCTGCTGATATTACAGGTGTATCTTGTAAACAAGGTGAAGTTGATGCAGCTGTATTTGATAAATACATTGTTCCTTTATACAAAGAAGCAAGCTACAAACCATATGTAATTGCAGCAATGATATTCTTAGCAAAATTTGAAAATCCAAGTGCTAAACTTGAAGATTTACTAGCTGATGCTAAAAATAGAATTAAATAATTTATTTTAAAATAATTGTAATTTATAAGTCGGTCTTTTTTTGGCCGGCTTTTCTTTAATCTTTATCATTTAATACATTTCTGTTATATTAATATTACGAGGTGCAGAATGAAAAAAATAAAACTAATATCTATTTTATTTTTATTAATTATTTCATTATGCACGTTTTCAAGTTGTGAATTGATATAT
>CAYWGU010000276.1:0-2582 GCA_964457975.1 uncultured Spirochaetaceae bacterium
GAAGTTTTCTTCTTCAATTAAATACTTCCAACACATACCATCACAATCTTCTTCCATTACAGTAAATGTAAAGTAACAAGTATATTCACCAGCATATCCTAATTCTTTTAAGATACGACCAGCAGTAATCATTGATGCAGCACCACCTTCTTGATCAGAAGTACCTCTACCTTTTACAAGGCCATCTACAATTTCACCACTGAATGGATCAAAATCCCAGTTCTTCATGTTTCCAACTTCAACAGTATCGATATGAGCATCAAATGCGATTTTCTTTGGACCATTTCCAACTCTACCAATTACAGAACCTAAACCATCAATGTAAACTTCATCAAATTTAGCTTCTTTACATAGTTCAACAATAAGACGACATACTTCTTCTTCTTGTCCACTATAACTTTTTACCTGAACCATCTTTGAAAGGTTCTTTGCTGTGTAATCACTGTATTCCGCTGCTTTTTCTCTAATCTGTTCCCAAATACTCACTGTATTGCTCCTTGGCCATAGGCCATAATTAATTTGTAAATTTATAAGCTATTATCTAGCTTCTAATTTGTCTACTTTTTCCCATACTCTTTTTGCAACTTTAGCTGCTTTTGAGTAAATTTCATCAACATCAATTCCAGGGAATTCTCTGTTTTCCATCACCATCTTACCATTGATCATTACAGAGTGCACTGCATTGCTGCTCATACCCCATACAAAATGACCGGCAGCATTGCCTGGTAAAATTGGAGTTGGAGAGTGATAATCTAGCAAGGTAAGATCAGCTTTATAACCTTCTTTAACCATTCCGTAATCACCATCGAAGTAAGTTGAAATTAAATCATTACCTCTATTCATAGCGCCTACAAAATCATCTGGCCAGAAAGGTCCTTTTGCATCTCTGTTCTTGAAGAATGCAATCTTACACTCTTCAAACATATTACCACCACAACCATCTGTTCCCATGATAAGTTTCTTTACTTTCGGAAGCTTATCAGAATAACCAATCTGATTATTCATATTGGATCTTGGATTATGTGCTAAGAAACAACCTCTTTCATTTAATAGGTCAATTTCTTCGTCATTCAAATAAATTCCATGCACCAACAATGTATTCTCGTGAAGCAAATCAAAATTATCAAGACGTTTTACAAGGTCTTTATTATATTTATGATGTGAGAAAATCTGATCATATTCGCCTTCTGCAACGTGAATATGCATTCCACAACCAGTTTGCTTTACAGCCTCGCTCATTAATCTCAAACCTGCATCTGGGATTGTGAAAGGAGCATGTCCACCAATCATGGCTTTAACCATGTCTGTTGTACCTGATGTTGCAAAATCTACATTCTCTTGTACACCTGCTTCAACTTCACTCATTCCACCATTACGATCTGTTACTTCATAACAAGTTATTCCACGAAGACCTACTTCATCCATTCCTTTAGCAATGGTTGAAAGAGAGCCTTTTATGTAGTTAGGACTTGCATGATGATCTACAACACTTGTAGTACCTGCTGCAATTGCATCAAGAGAGCAGATTAAAGAAGAATAATAAGTTGCTTCTTCATCAAGTCCTCTATCAAGTCTCCACCACCATTCTTTTAGGATTTGAATCAAATCTGTTTGTGGACCTGAATTAACTAACATTCCACGAGATAGACCACTGTAGTAATGATGGTGAGAACATACATTACCTGGCATAAGAGTTTTTCCCTTGCCATTAATAACAGTTGCACCCTCTACAGCTAAATCCTTTCCAATACGGGCGATTTTATCGCCCTGTACTAGAACATCCATATTTTCTTGAACCTCAAAAGGGGCTCTCGTTTGCATTAATCTTACATTCTTAAATAGAGTATCCATTTTATTGTCCTTATTATTAATCTTCTACATAACCTAGTAGGTAGCTGTATGATAAGTATGTTTCTCTAATTAGAGCAGCAACTTCTTCACTTACACCTGCATCACCTTCAAGTATTCCATCACCATTAAATTGACAGTTGAAAAGTTTACCATCAAGTCTAATTGTAATATCTTGATCTTCAGCTACAAAACCACTATTGGTTGAGTTTTTAAAGTCATCCATTCTTGAGAATAGAGTAAATTTATCTTTGTAAGGTGCGCCAACAAATGGACAGAAAGTCTCACAGTTACCACATTCATTACAATATGCATCAAGGTGAACAATTTGGAAGGGATCTTCGAATATTCCAGTGTTTCTAACATCAATTGTTACATTTGCACGGTTAGGACAAACTTCAACACATTTGTTACAAAGGTATGAACATTCATTACATCTTTGACCTTCAGTTTCTAAGAATTTCTTATCATCAGCTGAAACGCTTTCGGTAATATTTCCTTTTTTAACTCTAAGTTCTTTGTAATATTCATTCTCTTCTTTGGTAATTGCTTCTAAATCTTCGTCATCATCATCTTCTTCTAATTCTTCTAATTCTTCAGAATCATCACAATCACAATCAGAATCACCACAACCACAAGTTTCTGCTTCTTCTTCTTTACCTAAAATTGTATCAAGTAATGCTTCTACAGCTTTTCTAGCTGCTGCAATACATTGAACTACCACAGATGGTCCA
>CAYWGU010000277.1:0-2582 GCA_964457975.1 uncultured Spirochaetaceae bacterium
ATCAAGTATTCTTATAATATCCTCAAATACCTCATATGCAACTTTATCATCTAAGTCAGATCTTTTTAAACTACCACCAGAAATTTCTGCAGGCCTTTGGAAAAAATTATAAAAGGCCATGTATCTAAATAAATTATCATTAGGACCACTATCTAGGTTAATCCCAGATTCTCTCATTGCATTGTGAATAAATCGATAAAATCTGTGTCCACCATTATTCCAGTTTTTCATTCCAGAACTTACAATTTGTGCAGTTTCGGTATAATCAACCTCAGATTCTTCCTCTACCGGTGATAACCCTAAATCATCAATTGTAGACTTATACCAAACCTCTGGATCTTTTTGAATAGTACTACCTTCTGGTAAATAATGACTTTCTCCAATAATTAAAATCTTTTTATGGTCTTTCCCATATTGGCTACCAACCCAAGGCATCATTTGAGGGTAGTTTTTGTAGTGAGAGACTTGATTTAATTGATCTTCAAATCTATTAGAATAATCAATACAGTTTCTAGTATAAGACATAGTATTTCTCCTTTAACAATTTTTTATATATGTAAACAACTAGGTCAGTATAAAGGAAGATTCCTAACAAATCAATTTAATAATTGTTTTTATATTAGTATATAATTGTTATACTTCGAACAAATTTTAGAATTTACACCAAATTATAAAACCTTCCAATCCAACATTTTAGTCCAAACTATCTCTCAAAATATAATTTGGTTCTTGGATTAGTATTTCAATCTATTTATCTATAATACCATTTAAAATCAGCTCTAATTGTTTATTAAAAATATCAATTTCAAATCTATAAAAAGGAAGTTTATTTTCTCCATAATCTAATAGCTTATCTACATCCCTCTCACTTAAACAATATTTATCATTTTCCAAGCTCCAAGTTAACTCAGGAAGAATTGGTATACTTGGACCCTCAGGTATCATATCAATTAGTATTGAATCAAAATTCTTACTCTCTGTAGGTACTTTAGTTGTCGTGCAGCTTGTTAAGCCTATCAAGACGAGAAGAAGAATCACCAATCTTTGGGGTAGTTTTTTTCTTGGGTTTTGCTTCACTTTTAACCTTTTTAATTTTTTGTTGTACTTCATTTATTGCCTCTAGCTCTTTCTCTTTTTTCTTCACTAGATTTTTAGAATATTCTATATCTTTCTTTTGAACTTTTATTTTGTTAGATTGATGTTTAGTAATTCCAAGCAAGCCTAAAATGATTGTTACAATAATAGTTATAATTGTGTTCATTTTACTTTCCTCTCTATTATATCTTTTAACATTGGTTTCCAAATCTTCATACAAGAAGGAATCTGCAATATATATATTAAGGCTGTGTAAAATATGATTATATATGGAGTGTTTTTAATACCCTCAAATACAATATTAATTGGCACAATTTTATAAACAAAAAAGCTAAAAAGGGCTGATAAAAGAAAAGCAAAAATTCTAATTTCTAAAATTTTAGCTAGGTTCTTTCTAATTATTTTTTTATATAGCTCCATCACAAGTCCAATAAAACCTGAATAGACTAATATCATTACTAATAAATACATTATTTATCTCCATTATGTTTAAAAAGGGATAAAAAATACTCATCCATTTTCTCATCTTGATTTTCTGATTCCCCATTAATTTCATTATTTCTGAGGGCTTTGAAAATTACTTTATCATTTTCTAAAGTCATAACTAGCCCTTCTTGTACAAAGGATAATTTCTCTTTTATAGTTTTTATATCCTGACAAGAAGAATCTTTTAAATCTCGTTTTTTTGAAGCTCTATTTAAAAACCATATTATTAAACCACCAGAGCCAAATACTGAAATAAAAAGTGTGTTAACTACATTCCAATTGTTCATCACAGCCTTCCTCATTTATTAGCTCATTGTAGATATAAGAAACACCATTTCTCTCAACAGATACATAATCACTATTACCTATTAACTCGATGTATCTTTTTATAATTACATCACAATATTTCTCATCAATTTCACAAGTGTAGCAAATTCTATCTGTTTGCTCGCTTGCAATAAGAGTACTACCGCTGCCTCCAAATGGATCTAATACTATAGTTCCACTCATGGAGGAATTCATAATAGGATAAGCTATCAAAGCAATTGGTTTCATTGTAGGATGATCAGCACTTTTTCTGGGTTTATCAAATTCCCAAATTGTTGATTCTTTTCTGCCTGTAAACCATTTATGTTTACCTTTCTTTTTCCAACCAAAAAGAATAGGTTCATGCTGCCATTGATATGGGGATCGCCCAAGTACCAGTGATTGTTTCTTCCATATACAAGTTCCTGAAAGATGAAATCCAGCATTTCTAAAAGCATTTCTAAAGTTAAAGCCTTCAGTATCAGCATGAAATACATAAATTGATGCATCAATGGCCATGTTACTTTCAATATTTTTAAAAGCTGCAAATAGAAAATTATAAAAGGAGTTACTATCCATATTATCATTTTCAATTTTTCCAGCAGTTCCTTCATAATTAACATTATATGGAGGATCTGTTACTACAAGATTTGCTTTTTTATCACACATAAGATGATCAAAAGTTTCTTCTTTTG
>CAYWGU010000278.1:0-2538 GCA_964457975.1 uncultured Spirochaetaceae bacterium
AGGAGGTTTTTATGAAGAAAAGTTTGATGGTTCTAGGAATGGTGATGGTGGTTTGTGCATCCGTGTTTGCAAATGGTGGCTCAGAAGCACAGGGTATGAAAGTTGATTCTAAATATGCTGGTAAGACAATCGGTTTTGTTGGAATGACAATGAATAATGAATACCATATTACACTAGCTAATGGTGCAATTGTTCAAGGTAAAAAATTAGGCGTTGATGTTGATGCACAGGCTGGAGATCAGCATTCAAGTGCAGATCAACAGTTAACAATCATTGAAAATATGATTGCAAATGGTGTTGATGGTATTCTTCTTGTTCCTAGTTCTTCTGAAGGTTTGGAATCTGCACTACGTAAGTGTAAAGAGAAAAATATTCCTATTATTAATTTGGATACTAAACTAATTCAATCAGTACTTGATGATTTAGATATGGTAGTTCCTTATTATGGCACAAATAACTATAACGGTGCAAAATTAGCTGGTGAATATGTAGCAAAGAATTTCCCTAAGGGTACCAAAACTGCTATTCTTAAAGGAATGGAAGGCCAGACAAATGCAGCTGATAGATACAATGGTTTTGTAGCTGGTGCTGGTGATGCAATTGAAATTGTTGCAACATTGAACGCAGATTGGGAAGTTGATAAAGGATATATTGCAGGTCAAAATATCATAAGTGCAAATCCTGATGTTCAATTGTTCTTCTGTAGTAATGATAACATGGGTATTGGTGCATTACGTGCTATTAAAGAAGCTGGTTTACTAGATCAAATCCAAATTATTGGTTTCGATGCAGTATCTGAAGCTTTGAACTTAGTTGAAAAGGGTGAGTTTTTAGCAACTGTAGCTCAGTACCCTGCTGAAATGGGTAAGCTTGGAGTTGATAATATGTTAAAGATATTTGATGGTGAAAAACCTGCAGCTTCTCTTGATACTGGAACTAAGTTACTATTAAAAGCTGATGTAGCTCCTTTCAAAGAATATCTTTCAGAGTTTTCTGGAAAATAAAAGTAAAAGGCTAAAATTAAGCTGAATTTTGAGGGACTTGTTAAATATTTTTAGCGAGTCCCTTTTAGTTTTATTTTTGCATCAATGCACAGAATCAGTCTAAAATAAAAAGAGGACTATTATGATGGATGAATTTTCTTTTGAGAGTCTGCAATATTGAATTATACCAAGAATATTATCCAGAGCTGTGACGAGCAGAATTAACCCGAAGTTATAGTAATGAATTTGAAACTTATCAAGGACTGATCAATTTAATCCCTTAAAGATGTAACAAGTTTTTTTCTCCGCTATGAGAAACTTATAAAAGAGCGATTGTTTTATACAAGTGATAATTTTCAAAACCCATATGAAAAATAATGATGAAGTTTCTTGAAATGACAGGAAATGGTTTCCTTGAATGCGTGGATTAAATTCAAATTGTGATAAATAAGGCCATCGAATATTCGATAGCCCACTTTTTTAAATTATGTTTTATTCATTGTTCTTTTGTTCTTTTTTAAATGCAAGATATGAGTAGACTGTAGGTATTATTACAAGTATTACTATAATTATTATAAAAACAATTATAGTTAAATTAATATTTACAATCAAAGCAGAAATTGCTGATATTATTCCTCCAATTACCCATATAGGTCCTGCCATTCTATGTGTCTTTTTCCAAACATTCTCATTTGCAAGAGTCCATGGTGTTTTAATTCCTGTGGTGTAGTTTGGTTTGAACTTTGGAAGGTAGTTACCAATTATTGCAAGAAGAAGACCTGTTAAAAACATTACGGAACGAGTGGTATTAAAAGTTGTATTTCCCTTTGCTGCTAGAATCATCAAAACCAATATACCTATGAAGAATACATTGAAGATTATTCTAAACATGCTATAGGACTTTTCAAATATCTTATAGTTGTGTTTCTTAGGGTCTATGTTTGCTATTACAATGAATAGCAAATTAATAGCTAACATGGTTCCATATATAAGCCATAAAGTGGATTTTGATCCCATTTTATCTATTTCACCGTCAAATCCCCAATGAGTTGGAATAATTTCTGGAAGAGTTCCGTAGGAAACAATAATTCCTATTAGTGTTAAAACAAGCAATATAATTGTTATAATATTGGTATTTTTCTTATTCATTATTTTTCATCTCCTTTTACTTTTGAAAATGATGTAAGCCATGATATTATATCTTCCATAACAGAGGTATTAACATCATAGATTAAAAAGTTACCTTGTCTTTCACTGGTCACAAGACCAGCTCCCTTCAATATTTTTAAGTGATGAGAAAGAGTTGCACCTGTTACATCGAGTTGACTCAATATGTCTCCCACACTTAAGGGTTTTTCTTTCAAAAGATCCAATATCTTTCTTCGAACGGGATCATTCAATGCTTTAATTGTATCTTGAACCATATTTGCTCCTATTTTACCATTTAGACTACCTTCTAATTTGAAGTTCATCTAAATAGTATTCACTATTCGCCCTTTTGTCAATGTTTATTTTTAAAATTAAAATTAGTGACTTTATTACTTACAACTTAAGA
>CAYWGU010000279.1:0-2533 GCA_964457975.1 uncultured Spirochaetaceae bacterium
ATCTTTTTTTGTTCGATTAATTGAGTATATTGAGCTCCATAGTAATTGTTTTTCATAATTTCTCTGCGCTTGTCTTTTGGTTTTCTGTTTTTCTTTATAGCTTCATTAAATAAAGTAATTGAGCATAGCCAAAAAATAGAGATGAAAAGTGCAATTAATGTATTGTTTGCCTTGGTTATAAAGGGTGGAAAATTAGAAAATAGGTCGAAATCAAAATTTTCGCTTTTCATAATAGCAAAGCTTTGGTAAGCTTGAGATATAACAAATATTATATTGATAATTAATGGGAAAACCCAGGATAACCAATCTGGAGAAAAAATAAATCTTATTATCATTAATAGCGATAATAAATATATTATAAAAGTAAGGGTTGGAATAATATAATCCATTACTAACTACCGCCTCTATGGAAATCTAATTAGTATATTATATCATAAAAGGAAGGCTTTGTGAATGCAAATAGAAAAAATGGTTGATTACCAAAATACTCATATTAAAGCAAGTGAATTAGAGAAAAGAATTAGGGAAAAACCTAGTGATGTTAGAGGCCCCTATTACAGAGATACAACTGCAATAATACACTCTTCAGCCTTTCGAAGATTAAAGCATAAAACCCAAGTATTTTTTGCTCCAAACAATGATCATATTTGCACTAGAATTGAGCATGTGTTGCATGTAGCCTCCGTGGCCTCTGCTGTTTGTAGAGGTCTAAGCTTGGATCAAGAATTAGCTTGGGCAATTGGTATGGGCCATGATTTGGGGCATACCCCCTTCGGTCACGTGGGCGAAGTTATTTTAAGTGATATTATGCAAAAACACGGCTATTTATCCTTTGAGCATGAAATTCATTCCCTTAGAGTTGTAGATTTTTTATCAAACAAGGGAGACGGTATGAATTTAACCTATGCTGTTAGAGATGGTATTGTCAGCCATTGTGGTGAATCTTTTGTAAAGTGTATAAAACCTACATTTAAAATAAAGGACTTTCAAACAATCACTCAAAAAAAAGGCTTGCTTCCTACAACTTATGAGGGAGCAATTGTTAGATTTTGTGATTCAATTGCATATTTAGGTAGGGATTGGGAAGACGCTTGTAGAATGAAAATTATTGATAAAGAAAAGCTTCCAAAATGTCCTAGGGCACTTTTAGGTTTTGATAACGGTAAAATAATTGATACTTTGGTAAAAGATTTGATAGTTTCAAGTGATATTGAAGGAATTCGATTTAGTGATGATATTTTTGAAGCTGTAAAAGAAATGAAGGATTATAATTATCAAAATATTTATAAATCACCAATTTTAAATGGATATAAGAAATATTTTAGCAGATTAACTAATTTAATTTATAATTATTTGTGTGAACTTTTTAACTCTTATGCAGATGATCAAGAAGGTTATAAGAGAGAGAAAAATATGTTGGCAATTGGCTTTGGCAACCATGTTAAAGAAATGCTACCTGTATACTTAAAAATTGAAGGCAATGCTGATAGATTGATCTTTGATTATATAGCAGGAATGAGTGATAATTTTGCTCTTGATTGTGCAAGTGAAATACTAATTCCGCAGCATCTTAATGAACAACTTGAATCAACGATAACAGGCAAATGGTTTGATGCATAGATAAATTATATTTTTGCTTTTTTGTTTAATCTTTCAATTTCTTCTATAAATTGATCAATATCATCAAAGGCTCTGTAAACAGAAGCAAACCTAACATAAGCTACTGTATTTATTGTAGATAATTGTCTAAGAGTTTCCTCTCCAATTTGATAGGAGTGAATTTCTCTTTTAGCACCTGAAAGTGTTCTGACATTAATTTCAATATTTTCTAGTAGTTGCTTTATAATATCCTCATCAATATTCAACTTATCAGTACAATTATCAATACCACGCTTTGTTTTATTTATATCAAAGGCTTCTTCTCTGTTATCTTTTTTTATTACTGTAATTCTTTTTTCTTCAATTTTTTCATAACTTGTAAATCTGTAACCACAGCTTAGGCATTCTCTTCTTCTTCTTATAGAAGTGCCATATTGATTGGATCTTGATTCAATTACTTTGTCATTATCTAAGGTACAGTTTGGACATCTCATAATAATTCCTTTTAGTATTTTCCTACTGTTGATTATAGTAAAGAGAAAATAATTATTCTAGTGCCTTGTGTGTGGATAATTCGCTAATTTATTCATTATTTAACGCTATATGTATTTTTTATTGAAAAAATATGGATTAGTTGTCTTTGGTAATACTTCTTATGGTATCAATTTCATTTTTATAACCTAATAAATCATTTGGTGTTTCAAGTATAAAGGGTAAATTTTTAAGAGCAGGGTAAGTAACAATTTTAGAAATTGCCTCTAGGCCAATATTTCCTTCTCCAAGTCTTGCATGTCTGTCTTTGTGAGAATCTAAAGTATTTAAACTATCATTTAAATGGATAGCTTTTAAATTAGATAGACCTAAGGTTTTATCGAAAGATTCGGCTATGTTTTTGACTAATGAGTGGTAATGGAATATTTTTTAATTTTTTGCT
>CAYWGU010000280.1:0-2518 GCA_964457975.1 uncultured Spirochaetaceae bacterium
CATTTTCTTTCGTATTATACATAATTTACGAACTCATCCATTTTTAGTCGGACTTCCGCTCAGAGCGGAATGTCGGACAGCTATCAAATGGCTACATTTGCTTAATATCTTTCTAATTCTTTCATCAGTATAGTCCATATTATCACACTTTCGTTAAGTGTTGTTCTTCTATCTGTTTTTTCCTGAAACTTATTTAATTTCATCCAGTATATACTGCCATTCGGGTATATCCAGAATATTCTTTTTACATTGCATTTGACAGCATGTTTCATTCCTGTCCTGTCATTAATAGTTTCCCTGAATCCTCCATCTCCGCTTTTATAAGGCTCTCTGGTAAATTTTATCAGTATGTTATCACTTCCGCTATCTCCTATAATAATATAATATCTGGGATCTCCATTATTTCCGAAATTAGTACCTATAATATTATTCCAGCAATAACCCTCTTTTATTTTAAGGTTTTTTAATACATATTTATATCCGTTTTCAGCACTTGATAAATTCATCATCTTGTTTCACATTCTATTTTAGCATTATTCATTATTACTTTGTCATAATCTTCTGACATATACAGCATTCCGCAAGGTATTCCTTTTCTGCTTAGTATATATCTCTTAAACTTACTTGCTTTAGATACCTTTACATCTTCTTTCAGTTCAAATTCTAATTTCATTTTAATATCTCCCAAATTTACCCTTTATTTTATCTGTTATAAATCCTATAAAATATCCAAAACTAAATCCAAACATTCCAAATCCTATAAATAATAATATTATATTCATTTTATTCCTCCTGTATATAAAGCCCCAATTATTGTGATTAATATAATTATGATAATGATTATTATCCAAATAATCTTATTCATTAGTTTACCTTTTTATTATATTTATCATTAATCTTTTTGTATCTTTCTAATTCTTGTTTTTGCATAGTAATTGCATTAAGTATTTCCTTTGCTACTTTTTCCTCATCTGTAATTCTGAACTGAGTTTCCATTATCTCTTTTCTTCCTCCTTTAAAATCCCCTCTTTTTGATTTATCTTTCAGAACACCAAGTCCCCTCATAGTTTTATAATATGCTTTGCATAAGTCAAGCACTCCTTGAACCTCTCTTGTGCTTAATTCTTCTCCTATTATGCTTAATGGTATCTTTCTTCTTCTGCACTCCATTTTTACATAATTTCTTACTATATTGGCATTTATTAATGAACTCACCTTTGTTAAAGGCGTAAGTCTTTCAATAACTGTAAGAATCATATCTGCATATTCAAGAACTCTTGGTCTGAATATTCCTTCTTGAAGTATTAAATTCATCTTCTCAAACTTTCTCTTCCTGTATTCTAAATACCATTTCTTTTTTAATACTTTACTGACGTCTATGCTTACAGTTCCTATTAATTGTTTATAGTCTATTCCTCCGCTAAATAATCTATAATATAATTTACAGTAATTTATCTTATTGATTTTATCTGTGCTGAATACTTCTAAGAATATTTGTGCGTTTTTGTCTGCTGTTGCTGTTGGTGAACAGCTTATTTTATGTATAAATCTTTGTGCCATTACATCACTAAAATAATTATACAATGCCTGTTCTACTGTTGAATTTTCTCCTGTTGTTTCAAGTTCGTTCCATTCATCAATAACCCTTACGGTATTCTTAGTATTTGGATTTCTCATTACTACTGAAAATTCCTGCTGATCCCTGTCCACATCCTTTAAGCTAAAATCAGTTCCAAACTTCTCTTTCATAACTTCAATACCTATTGCGAAAGCTGTTACAGTCTTTCCGAAAGTAGGCGGGGCATTGATATTCATATTTATCAGTTCCCCGCTATCAATAATCTTATAAAGTTCTCTCCAAAACATAGGTGTCATATCAATTTTTTCTATTTCTATCTCTTCGGTTATGTGTTTTCTGTATTCATCAGCATAATGGAAAAATCCACTTGCTTTCAGCTTTTTCCTTCTTAAAGGTTTTATTTTAGTTTCATCTGGTTTCATTATTCTACCTCTCTTCTCTCCTTTCTTCATTTCTGAACTTATCTTTTATTTTATCCCATGCTGATAAATTAAGTTCCTGTTCTTTATGCTCTTCTGTATCTATCGGCACTCCTGCAAGAATTTTGATTAAGAAGTTTTCATCAATATTTCTGTTTAATATTGTAGTCATAAACACTCTTGTCATAAAACTGTCAAATAAGTTCTGCCTGTATTGATTTAATAATGCTTTTTCATTTTTATTAATAGATATAAAGTTCCATTCACTTTTAGATTCATCCCATACCCATTTCTTATATGAATTGGCTACAACTCCCAATAGTTTCTGTCCGTAATAAGCATTTGAAGTCATTTCTATGATAGCTTCCTTGTCTTTATCCCCTAATTTTGCCAATACAAAATCACTTGATATATTATCTCTTATTGTGCTTTGAACAACAGTAACATATTTCATTAATTCCAGCTTATTATCCACATCATCAGAATGTGCTTTATCCCCATCCTTTCCTGTATTAATTGA
>CAYWGU010000281.1:0-759 GCA_964457975.1 uncultured Spirochaetaceae bacterium
CAAAAACTAAAATGGTTAACAGCCCCAAGATTGCCTTATTTTACAATGTCTGATAATTTGTTTAAAAAAGGTACTGATGGAGTTTTAGAAGTGCCTATCTCAGCTATGTTAATGCCGTATATTGGTACAACTATGCGTTTATTCCCTTCTTTAATTAAGATACTGAGATATTTACTTCTAATTGAAAATAATTATAATAATAAACCAATAGTATTTTTAACTCATCCTAATGAATTTATTGACGAGAGGAGTGAGCTCATAATCTCAAATAACAGAGCAAATAATTTAATCTCTCATTTTCTTGGAGATATAATCCGTAGAAAACTCAAAATAAAAAATCTTGGGAAAGACGCCATTCCATTATATGAAAATCAAGTAGAATATTATTTAAGTAAAAATTTCAATTTTTTAACGTTAAAAGAGTATTATAATCTAAAAAAGGAAAAATAACTATGCCAGCAAAAGAAGTATTAGAGTTTTACAATTTAAAAGGCTACATTGGTATTATTAGATATGGGATTAGATTTGTTTTAAGGTTTTTTCTAGATAAAGTAGCTTTTTTTTGTTTTATTAAAAGTTGGAGAACAGTTATTCATAGATGGCGTGGAGTTAATATTGGTAAAGGTGTATATATTGGACATGAAGTAATTTTTGATAGAGTATTTACAGATCAAATTTATATAGGAGATAATACTGCAGTAGGAGATCGTGCAATAATTTCCGCTCATGCTAATATTCCTTCTAATACTCGTTTAAAAA
>CAYWGU010000281.1:769-2443 GCA_964457975.1 uncultured Spirochaetaceae bacterium
TTATCCAAGACAAATTATGCCGACAAGAATAGGTTGCGGAGTATGGATCATGCCTGGGGTTATAATTGCTCCTGGAATAACAATAGGAGATGAAGCTGTTATCGCAACTGGTTCTGTTGTTACAAAAGATGTTCCACCAAGGTGTCTTGTTGCTGGTGTTCCCGCTAAGGTTGTGAAAGATTTAAATTCTCATGAAGCATTTCAAGTAAAGTAATATGAAAATACTTTTTTATTTGCATCATCCTGCTCATTTCCATCTTTTTAAAAATATAATTAAAAAGGTAAAACAAAATCATGAAGTAATCCTTCTTGCCACAAAAAAAGATATTCTGGAAAATTTATTGCAAAACGAAGGGTTTGATTATATCAATGTTTTGCCTGATGGTAGAAAAGATAATAAATATTCAATTGCTATAGGTCTTTTGAAACAAGATTTCCGATTGCTCAAAATTTGCTTGCAAAGAAAGCCTAATATTTTAGTTGGTACTTCTACAGAAATAACTCATATTGGTAAGTTGTTAAATATTCCTTCATTATTTATCAATGAGGATGACGTTGAAATTATCCCTCTTGTTGGAAAAATTGCATACCCTTTTGCACGACATTTAATTGTTCCAAATGTTTGCAGTACTGGGAAATGGAAAGCAAAAACCATTCATTATAATGGATATCACGAATTGTCGTATCTTCATCCGAATCATTTTGAACCAAAGATGTCGATTGTTGAAAAAATAGTTGATGTTTCCAAACCATTTTACGTGCTTCGTTTTGCCAAATTAGGAGCACATCATGATTCAGGAATCAGAGGTATAAATAAGACAATAACATTAAAGCTTATTGAAATTCTGGAATCTTCAGGAAATATTTTAATTACATCTGAACGTGAATTAGAACCGGAGTTTGAAAAATATAGAATAAATGTCAATCCTTTGTTAATTCATCATGTTATTGCATTTGCAACTTTATATATTGGAGATAGCCAAACAATGGCTGCAGAGGCTGGAGTGTTAGGAACACCATTTATTCGATTTAATGACTTTGTGGGAAGAATAGGATATTTAAACGATCTGGAAGAGTTATATAAACTTGGTTATGGTATTAAACCTGATAACCCTGAAAAGTTATATGAAAAAGTGGAAGAATTAATTTCTACATCAGACTTAAAGCAAGTTTTTTCAAATAGAAGACAAATAATGCTTTCAGAAAAAATTGATTATGCGGCTTTTTTAGTATGGTTTATTGAAAACTATCCCCAAAGTGTTGAAATAATGAAGTCTAATCCAGATTACCAATACAATTTTAAATAAATGAAGATTATATCCGTTGTAGGTGCCCGTCCTAATTTTATGAAGATTGCTCCCTTTATTAAGGCAATTGAAACTTATAATACTGATTTTATAGCTTCAAATGATAAACAAATAACTCATCTCCTAGTTCACACAGGTCAACATTACGATGATAGAATGTCAAAAGCATTTTTTGAATCTCTTGGAATTCCTGATGCCGATATTAATCTAGGGATTGGTTCTGGAACTCATGCCGAACAAGTTGGAAATACAATGATAGAATTTGAGAAAATTCTCAAAAGTGAAAAGCCAGATTGGGTTGTAGTTGTTGGAGATGTAAATGCAACTTTAGCTTGTTCTGTTACAGCAAAGAAAGAAAGAATAAAAT
>CAYWGU010000282.1:0-2383 GCA_964457975.1 uncultured Spirochaetaceae bacterium
CAGAAGATAGAAAGCTACTTAGTTTACAATATTTCAACAATACTGAGATTGAATTGGTTTATAAATTGAGGTTAGAAGATAAATACCGACACGTAATCCATAGAGCTAGTTTTCGTATTAATCGGCAGGAGATTCATTTATTTTATTAACTAAAACTATTGTTTTATCTTAATATAATATTGGATACTTGCAATGTAACATTCATGATGTTATATTTAAAGTACTTTATGTTATATTAGGAGGTTGCCAAGATGATATTAGCAGTAGAACCCTATTTAAAAGAAAATGTAGATGAGAATGTTGTCATAAAATTAAAAAAAGGGGAAAGTATATTTCCAGTTTTTTTGACAGATATTTACAATTTTTATGATTTGAATATTCTTGATACTTCTTGTGTTTTGCTTGAAATTCTAGAAGATTTGCCAGGTGTAGATGTAATTCAAAAGCATGTAAAGAGAATTGAAGAATTAACAAATCAACAGATTGTTTTGTACTACAAAGCAATTACTAGATATAGAAGAAAAAGCTTGATTGAAAATCGTATACCATTCATTATTGAAGATGGTCAGATTTTTTTACCATTTTTAAGTCTTGATTTGAAGAAATTACCTCAATATGTTGATAAAGAAGCAACTAAATTTACTCCATCTGAACAACTCATGTTTTTATATTTTTTATACAACAAGGATACGGTGGTTAATACAACCGAAGTTGCTAGAAATATGGAATTTACCTCAATGACTGCTTCTAGAGCTTTAAATAAGTTGTATGACGCTAAATTAGTCACATTCGAATTTGGTGGTAAAACAGGACGGAGTAAAGAGTATAAAAGAATATCAGATCCTGAGTATTTTGAAAAAGGTCTAAGATATATGAAAACTCCCGTAAAGCAAGTTTTGTATGTTGAAGAGGTACCCAAAAATTCTTTGATTGGAGGATTAGAGGCATTGTCTGAACTATCTATGATAAATCCCCCTGGATATATGGTAAGGGCTATAAGTAGTAAATATCTGAATACACAAGACATTAAATTTATAAATAATATGGATATCGTAAAAGATAATAAATTCGTTCAACTAGAGGTATGGGAATATGATCCTAAATTATTTACTGATAAGAAATATGTTGACCTACTGTCTTTGTATGCATCCTTAAAAGATGAACAAGATGAAAGGATAGAGCTGGCTTTAGAAGAGATGCTAGTAAGTGAAGCATGGTACACGAATTAGAAAAGTTTAGAGAGTATTTTGTTAATCATACAAATCAATATG
The DNA here is from genome assembly GCA_964457975.1 of uncultured Spirochaetaceae bacterium. GTDB lineage: Bacteria > Spirochaetota > Spirochaetia > Sphaerochaetales > Sphaerochaetaceae > Pleomorphochaeta. The sequence goes on from CAYWGU010000282.1 coordinate 1,272, forward strand.
TCTTTATTGGTGGTACGGCTTGAGATATTATTATGAATGAATTAGGAGCTCCTTTTTGTGCAACTAAGGATTTGGATATTGTATTAATTATTGAAGCACTAGATGAATCCTTTGGAAATACTTTTTGGAAGTTTATTGAAGATGGTGGTTATCAACTTCGCGAAAAGAGTGCTGGAGAAAATCAATTCTACCGATTTACTGCACCGAGTGATTCTTCTTTTCCTAAAATGATTGAACTTTTTAGTAGGAAGCCTATTAACTTTGAACTAAACTATGATAATGGTTTAACACCTATTCATATTGAAGAGAGCATCGCTAGTCTTTCTGCTATACTATTAGATGATATCTATTATGATTTATTAGTGAAAGGGAACATAATAGTTGACGGTTATTCAATTATTCAAATTGAAACAGTAATTCTTTTTAAAGTTAAGGCTTGGTTGGATCTGAAAGCACAAAAAGAATCTGGAGAACATGTTGATTCTAAAAATATTAAAAAACATAAAAACGATGTTTTTAGACTTTTTGCCAATGTTAATCCTTCTAGTAGATTAAATTTGGCAGAAGAAATTAAGATTGATGTTAATCAGTTTATTAAATTAATTGAAGAGGATAAACCAAATTTAGAAAGTTTAAAAATAAGAGGGCAGTGTACACTTTAATCCAAACGTTAGGATTAAAGTGTACACTGCCTTGCTGGCTATCAAATGTGGCTTATCTAAGAGATGATGGAATCTATGTTTTCCTGATAACAGTATTAAAAAATTAATGATAAAAGAGCACTTAGTAAAAAAGGTTTGGCTCAAACACAAGCTTCTTAGAATTCTATATTTATGGGTGATTGAATTTTATTTCCACTATGTTAGTAATATTTATGAAAAATAAATAAAAATAGTTAAATTATTCTATATAAAAGTCTTCCCATAAAAAAGAAAGTAAAGTATATTCCTATCACAAATTATAAACAAAAAACATTACATTATTTGGTTTTACCAGTTAATGTGTAAATGAAATTGTTATTTAGATTTTAATAATAATATCTAATAAATAATTGCTTTTTTAAATCAATTTATTTGATACCCCCAATATTAAATCTTATAAGGTCTGTGTTT
>CAYWGU010000283.1:0-2370 GCA_964457975.1 uncultured Spirochaetaceae bacterium
CCTTCGATGTTACCCCTCATCAAAATGTGACAGGTATTATTACTGAAAAAGGTATAATCTATCCTCCTTTTAAAGAAAATATTGAAAAATTAAGAAAACAATTTATCGACTAATATATAACACTATATTAGTAAAAAACTCTTTTGCAAAATACAAAAGAGTTTTTTTATCAAAAATTTTATTTTTAAAATATAATAAAATGTATATTATTTCATAAATAGTAAAAATTATTTAGATTTTCTATTCTTCAGAAATTCTAGCAAGTACTTAGAATCGCTTCGTCCAGGCATGGCAGTAAGGCTGGCTTCCCTTTTGTTCATAGTAGTCCTGGTGATAGTCTTCCGCATCCCAAAATTTGACAGCTGGGCGTAGTGTCGTAGCTATAGTCAGACCCTTATCCTCAAGGATATTGATGAGCTTGAGTGCAGTGTCGAACTCATGCTGGCTCTGATAGAATACTGATGAAAGATACTGATTGCCGATATCCGGGCCCTGGCCGTCTGCCTGGGTAGGATCGTGGATCTCAAAAAAGTACTTTGCAAGCTCCTCATAGGAGACAACCTTGGGATTGTAGAGGATTTCAACCGCTTCAAGGTGGCCGCTCTTCTTGGAGAGCACATCATCATAACTCGGGTTCTCAATCTTACCACCGGTGTATCCTGATGTTGCCTCATATACTCCCTCGACGCTTTCAAAGAGGTACTCAACACCCCAGAAGCATCCACCTGCAAACACTGCACGTGCTTGGGGGGAGCCTTCCTTGAAGATCATGGAGATGGAGTTTACGCAGTGGCGTGTATTCTTCTCAGTGAAACGCTCACCGATAAATACATGCCCAAGGTGGCCTTTGCAGGTTGCACAGACTATCTCAGTCCTAGAGCCGTCTGCATCAGGGTGCCTATCGACTGCAAAGGGGAGTTCCTCATCAAAAGAGGGCCATCCGCAGCTAGAGTCGAACTTGTCATCCGATGCATAAAGTGGCGATCCACACTGTTTGCAGTAGTAGGTGCCTTCCTCTTTGTTGTCCGTATATTCGCCTACATAGGCTCTCTCAGTACCCTTGTTAATGATGACTTGCCTCTCTTTGGCATTGAGCTCCTTCAACAAGGACTGGTCTATGGGTTTGAACTGGAATCTCTCACCAGTCGGTTCTAGTATATTTATAGGTTGTACCTCTGGTTCCTGTTGTTTTGAAGCGGAGCGCATTGCCAGTAGGGCAACTGCTAATAAGAGGACCACTAGGACAGCAATAATAAGAAGTATTTTTGTTAGTTTCATAGTATCTCCTTTTAGAGAATTCTAGCATGAATAGCCCCTGTGTTTCTACTATCAGAACTTTAACATGATGGAAGGTACCTGCTTTTTGTACTGGTTTTATGCCTCATCCTTCTTTACTTTAATACTTTTAGTGAAGATGGTGGAGATGCTAAACAGAGTGGTGGGCTATGGGTATCCACCAGAGTTCAAATTCTCCAAAGTAGTTGGGATGGTATCTTCGCTCAAAGAGGCCACTAGACTGGAAAACCTAAGCATATTTCTCTGCCCACACTATTCGTTTATGAAGCAGAGCGTACTTTGGCGCAAATAGAAAGCTCATTATATGAGTCATACACGTAATCAGCAACTTTATGATGCTAATAAGCCTTTACCAATTATTTGCAAATTACTTGATCATTCAAGTATTAAAATAACAAAGATGTATGCCCAAGCGAGTGATGAAAAGAAAACTTTGGTATGAAAAAGATGAAAATATAATAAAAAATTTGTACACTCAATAAAATTAAATCCCGATAGATAAAGTTAAAAACTATAGTTAAATGTTTTATTTGTGTATTTTAAAATTTGTCGTGATTTATTTACTTATCGGTATTCCCATACTCTGAGTGGAAAAACACATTAGGTGATAATTTTATATTACTTTCTAGGCTTTGTTTTAAAGGTTTAGTAGTAATTTCTAAATTCATTGTGTCACTTACATATCTTTAGCTTTTCTTATTATTTTTTGGTTTTGTAGTTTATTAATGTTGAATCTTTAATATTTCTTCAGTTTTATATTTTGTTTTTAGTTTTTTTTATCAAAAATTTTATATTTATTTTAGAAAATATAACAAAATGTATATTTTTTCACAAATAGTCAAAATCAATTAAATTTTTTTGCTATTATAGTAAAATTTTGATATTTATTAAGCTACTCCTAAATAGAAATATAGGTAATTTTTATATATACCTAAATTATTTTATTCTAAATCTACTTTACCCTTTGTATATTTTCTATTACAATATACAAAAATTGAATATTTATTCATATTCTAATACAAAGGAGTATTATATTATGCACAAAGAAACTCAGAGAGTTCTAGACTCTGTCAT
>CAYWGU010000284.1:0-2357 GCA_964457975.1 uncultured Spirochaetaceae bacterium
GTTAATCGAAATAAGTGAGTTATATCTTGGAAAACGGGGAAGAAATTTATATTAAAAAAAGGAAGTCCAATTATGTTGAACTTCCTTTGATTTATTGGTTTCTATAGCTATTTCGTAATATTACCAAATGCATTGGTGTCATGAATACCTTTTAAATAAGTAAGGAACGATGCAACGGATGCAATTGCTGCAAGGTAGAATATTACTGTCAGTATTGTACCATATGTAACTAGCCAGGATGCACTTTCAATCGATCTTATCAGTGATAAATATATAACACCTAGAACAGCCGATACTGCGTACAATACAGCTTTGCTCTTTCCCCATATATTAGCAGGCAATGCTTTGCCTTCTTTCATCATAAGCATTCTTACAAAAGCTTGAGCGAATTCTCTCCACATAATAACAATGAATGCTATTACAGGCATAATACCTGCAGTCATCAAACATACAAAGTATGTTAGACGGCTAAATGTATCAGCAAAAGGATCCATTACCTTTCCAAGATCTGTGACCATATTTCTCTTTCTAGCAATAATACCATCAAGTAAATCAGTTGCTTCAATGCATACAAATAATACCAAAACAAGCACTGTTGATAAGGTATAAAATTTCTCACCAAACCAAGTAGGTAGGTTGAAAGATATAAAAAATAAAGGGGTCATACACAATCTTGCGAATGTCAGTTTATTAGGTAGGTTCACGTTTAGCTCCTTTTTGTCATAAGCTCAATTAACTATGTTTAAAAATACTCTCTCTATACGGTAGGGTCAATACTTTTGTTTAATTACTTACTATAAGTGGAGTTTTTTTACATAAAAAGAATTCAACTGTATAAAACAGATGAATTCTTAGTATAAAATGCGGTATATAATTTTAAGTATAATTAGGCTTCTGGTTTGTTTAAAGCATCAAGTAGAGTATTGGTATTCAAACCATGTACCATGCAAGCATCACCAATTGATTCCATCTGTGCTGATGGGCAGCCTATACAATGCATACCGTTTGCAACGAATGTGTCTACTAATTCTGGATTGTCTCTTACAACATCCCCTATAATCATATCTTGTGTAAATTTAGCCATTGTTTTTTTCCTTTAGTCCTTCTAGTATTTTAATACATTTAGAGCGAATTTCTATATTTTCTTTTTTATTCTCATGCTCATGAGTTTCTTTTTCAACTATTTCTAAGTTTTCTTTAGTTAAAGATCTTTCTGCAAATGTGTAAACTGCAGCATCTTCTTTTCCAATGTGACGACTTAAAAGATTGCTATAGCATATAGCGTTTGAGATTATCTCAAGCTTTAATTCATCAGTTGGATTTTTTTTGTATTCTTGCAGTGCTTCTACAATTGATTTAACATGGAATCTACCAAGATCATGTTCAACCATCATTCCACCACGAATTAGCTGTGTTGCAACAGGTGGGAGACTCTCCATCATAACTCTGAAGAGAATTTTCTCTTCTTTTTGATGATGATACTTATCTGCAAAATTTTTGGTAAAATAAATAATGTTGTCAAACAACTCAAAATCAATTTCTTTCCCATTAAGAATCTTTACACATTCTTTGCGGATTATATCTGTTAATTCAAGGATTAACTTATGTTCTTGTACAAGTATTTCTATTGAGTACACTAGTTTTCCTCCAGTAAAAAGGTTCTTTCTTCTAAGTGAGAATAAGAAAGGTTTGTATTTGATAATAGACCTTTAATAACTTCATCTTTCAAAATTTGATAAGTTTCTTTATTCTTCCAATATTCTGTGTGTATATCCAAGTTATCATGAAAAACAACTCTGCTTTCTGTGTTTTTAACAACAATTTCGACTTTATCACAGGGCATTCCATTAACCATTAAAGCATTTAGGTTTTCATAAGCTTTTTGTGGTCTAGTAGTTTTCTCAAAAGAGTTTTCAACACCAAATTCAAACAATGTCTCTTTGATTTTATCAAGTTTTATTCCACTATCTAAAAGTCGTTCAACTGTTAATGCCAATCTTTTTTCTGTAATGTTGATCCTTATTTGTAAGAAGCCGTGGATATTTTTAATATCTACTATTTCTTCAAGAGTTCCTTTTTCAACAACACCTGCAGCATCATCAACATTTAAACCATCTTTTAAGGATAATAGTCTTTCAACTTCCTTTTCCTGGAATTTGATTTTATTAAATACCCATGTGTGAATTGGGCCTAAAGTTTCACTCATAATTTATCTCCTATTGGTTTAATATGATTTTAGTATAAGGATATAAAAATAATTTTATGTGTCAATTGCAACAAATATATAAATAGTTTAAAGTTTTGTAACTGTTTTGTCGTCAATTTTTGTCTATTTACTTCATAAAGAGCTATATAAT
>CAYWGU010000285.1:0-2314 GCA_964457975.1 uncultured Spirochaetaceae bacterium
AAAATAATATAATTATCCAATACTTTAAATCAAAGTCAAATCATAATAATGTTATATTAATACATAAGGACTTTATATAATGCAAATATCCATATTCCCTGATGAAAAGCATACAATTTATGAAAATCTGAATGAACGTGGAAACGTATTTTCCACAGCCTACTGCGGAGGCAGAGGATTATGTGGAAAATGCATGATTAAAGTTATATCAGGTAAGTGTTCTCCCCAAACAAGTCAGGAGAAGAAATTCTTAAAGGACAAACCTGAAGGCTATCGCTTGGCATGCCAAACAAAGGCTTTAACAAAGCTTACAATTGAAATAGCTGATGGAGTTGAAGATAGCAATATTTTAGGAGCCTACGAGGGTGGAATTAAAGTTGATAACGATGAAGAAGGCTATGGTATTGCAATTGATATTGGAACCACTTCTCTTGCATTGTTCCTTGTTAATCTTAAGAATGGCTTAATCTTAAATAAACTAACATCTCTTAATGACCAAAGAAAATATGGAGCTGATGTTATAACTCGAATATCGTTCACAGAAGACCATGAAAATGGTCTTCAGATGGAACAGAAGTCAATTGCAAATCAAATAGAAAAACACATAAACTCTCTACTTTCTCCCTTAGATTTAACACTTAAAGATTTAGACAAGGTTGTAATTGCTGCAAATACAACAATGATGCACCTACTTACAGGAGAAAACCCCTCTACAATTGCTAGAGCACCTTTTGTACCAAAGTTCCTAGAAGAAAGAACCTACACAGGTACTGAATTAAATATGGACATAGAATGTCCAATCTATTTAATAGGCGGTATAAGTTCTTATGTAGGAGCTGATATAACAGCTGGAATACACTCCTCCCACTTCCAAGTTCCTTGTAAAGTAAATGCTTTATTTGATTTAGGAACTAATGGTGAGATTGCTCTTTGGAATAAAGATAAAATTATCACATGCTCATGTGCAGCAGGTCCTGTATTTGAAGGAGCATCAATATCATGTGGTTGTGGTTCAATCAATGGAGCAATTAGTAAAGTTCATCTAGAAGAAGATGGTAGCATCGCTTATGAAACAATTGGTGATAAAGATGTAATTGGTATCTGTGGTTCTGGAATAATAGACTTGGTTGCTATTCTATTAGATAAAGATATCATTGATGAAACTGGTGCAATGAGCACAGACTACAAAATTCAAGGAACTGATTTGAGCTTTACAATCAAAGATGTAAGAGAGGTTCAGTATGCAAAAGCAGCTATTGCTGCAGGTATTCAAATCCTTCTCAACAACGAAGGTCTTACCTTTGATGATCTTGATGAAGTATATCTTGCAGGAGGACTTGGTACCTTCTTAGATCCTGTTAGTGCAGTTACACTGGGATTGGTTCCAATAGATAATCCTAATAAAATAAAAGCCATAGGAAATTCAAGCCTGAAAGGTGCTCTTGAGTGCTTATTAAGTGATAAAGCAAAAGAAGAAATGGTAAGAATTAGAAAGGAAGCTCAATATATTGAACTTTCAACCAATAAAGACTTCCAAGATATCTTTGTTGATAATATAATGTTTGGATTAGAAGACTTTTAAAACTTCCAATTACAAATTAGTTTACAAGAATAAGGATAATAAAAGATGCATTCATTAATTATAGGTGGATACCACAGTGGTAAAACAGAGAGAGCACTAAGCCTGGTATCAAAAGACAAAGGTATCATTAACTACATAACCACAAAACCCCTTGTTGATATTATTGATAATTCAATTAAAATATTAGAATGTAGCACAGATCTTTCACCACTACTCGACTCTCGTTCAAATACAATCATTATTGATGATATTGCCTCTTTTTATAGTGCATTGGTACAGGACAGCTTTAAAAACTATGATCCTAAAAAAGACAACCTAGAAGAAATAGAAGAATTAATAAGAAAGAAAAGAACTTCCTTATTAAATAGTATAAAGAGTTATGAGGGCGACCTCATAATCATATCATCAATAGTAGGACTTGGTCTTATCCCACCAACAAAAGAAGAGCGCTTATTTCGTGATGAATTAGGATTCTTTAATCAAGAACTTTCAAAGCACTGCCAAAGAGTGGATATGATGATAGCTGGAATCACAACAACCATAAAAGATCATACCCTTAAAAAGAGCGACGACGGCAAAGGTATACTCTACGGTGTAAGTGTTGGACCTGGTAATCCTGAGATGGTAACACCACAAGCTATAAAGACACTAAATGGAGTTTCTGTAATTGCAATTCCTGAAACAAAATCAGGAAATACAATTGCATTAGATATTATATCTGATTTGGTAAAT
>CAYWGU010000286.1:0-2307 GCA_964457975.1 uncultured Spirochaetaceae bacterium
TATTGCAAAAGGATTAGAAAAGTTTTACAAAGAGTTACCGTCTTGCTAGCTCTTTGGTAAAGTTTAAGAAAGTAAACAATTGATTACTTAGTATACATTCATATTTTTTATTAACACCAAATTACATATTTGTGACACTATAAGTGTCACATAAATTATGCTTATTTTCCAAGTAATTCTTGGGTCTATTGGCAATCTGTCGGGAATTTGCTTTAGGCCGGTAATTCGTTTCCCTTATAATCTCTTGGTAATCTAAAAACAGTACGTTTAAAAAGGGTTAAAGCCCAAGGTACTTCTTTACTTTTACATAAATTTTAATTGGTTTTAATGGAATTTTACAAGAAATCAATGGATGTATGTGTTCACTAATTAAGAGAGCAAGAGAGTCTAATATAGATAAGTAATACTCATCTTTTAGGGGTTTAGGATCCATCGACTTATGCCCATCTATTAGTTATAAGAAGAGCTGATAAGACTTTATATCTATTAAGCCATCTCTTTTTATCATTTTATTAAGTAAGTTCTCTACTTGATATGTGCTGTCTGAGCTATATAAGGATTATCTCCATCGGTGATGATTTTATACACGAAGTAGTCATCTCTTATTCTGGTTCAGTTACCTTTACATAGATTAGGGAATGCTCCCGTCTTATACCTTATTAGATATAAATGATATTTATGCATTCCTGCAACTCCCGACAATTTGACTACAGACCCTAATTCTTTTACTTATTTATTAACAAAAATACTTTTAAAATTATTTATGACTCATCTAATAAATTCCAGACGCAGAAGCGTTACTGGCAAAAATAATGTTTCAAAAAGTATCGGGTATATTGACAGCTCATTAAGCTAATAACATATTCTCCCTTACTGCCATATATAACATTACCACTCCCCTTAAACAAAAAAATTATTTTTTCTCAGTTCAATACTTGTTAAAAATCAAATAAAGGATTAATATGCATATGTGGGAAATCCCACAAGGAGTATTCAATGGATTCCTTCATGAAACAATATGATACCAAATTAGATTCTAAACATCGATTTACCTTACGAGGTGCAAATTTTGATTATTACCATGTTATTGAATTCAAAGATGGCAAAATAGAATTACACCCAAGGGTTCTTGTTGAACCACAAACTATATCCTCCAATACATTATCAATGATGGATTCTTCTATAAAAAATTTGAAAGATAATAATGTTTCAGATTCCATAGATTTATCTGAATTTACTGATGAATTATAAAATTAAAATGGGTGTACCAGAAATGGAAGATTTCTGGAAAAAATTAGTAGATAAAAAACATAATGACAAACTCACTAAAAATGAAGTAAAAATTTTTGGAAAATTAGTTAAAGCATTAAATTTTTTAAGTTCTAATCCTAGACATCCGGGACTCGCTACTCATGAGATAGAAGCTTTAAGTAACCGATATGGAATAAAAGTATGGCAATCTTATTTAGAAAATAATAAACCAGTAGCTGGAAGAATATTTTGGGTATCTGGCCCTAATAAATTAGATATTACAATAATTGGAATTGAACCACACCCTGAAGATAAAAAGAAGGGTGGGTATCATAAAGTAAAATTATCCGACTGCTAAAAAAATCTAAACTAATTTAGATATTTATTTAACATTTTGAGAATATAATGACTAGCTATGAAGAAAAATCATTTAATGCTTGGATAGATCTTAAAGCTTTAATTCACAAAGGTTGTCTTATACTTCTTTAAAATAAATAAACCAAATGACCTGAAAACCACCTAGTTGACTACATATTGTTCATTAAAACCAATATCAAGATAGAATAAATTATTAATAACAAATCTTTTTATAATAGCTATTGCAAAAGGATAAGAAAAAGATAACAAAAGAGCTACCTAATGTCTTGCTAGCTCTTTGGTAAAGCTCAGAAAAGTATGTAAATCTATATATAGTAAGAAATTATATTTTTTTAGAACTAAAGTACAATATTTGTGACACTATAAGTGTCACATTAATTATACCTATTTTCAAGAAATTCACATCCTTGTATATCAATATTAACACCATGTTTAAATTTCTCATTACTTATTTAATAACAAGCCATTTACCATCACGTTTTGAGCCTACCCTTTCTATCAAACCTTTATCTTGTAAAGAACTAAAAGATCTTTCAATAGTTCTCTTTGTTACTTTAGCCTTTTGAGCAATACCTTCTGCAGTATTACTTGGATTTTCTAACAAAAATTTTATCACATTTTTTTCTGTTTTATTCAAACCGACATTCAAACCGACATTCAAACCGACATTCAAACCGA
>CAYWGU010000287.1:0-2285 GCA_964457975.1 uncultured Spirochaetaceae bacterium
TTTATGTTTGAATTAATTGAAAGAAGATACCAAAATCATTCAACAGTCTTTTGTATGATTATTCTACGTAATTAGAGCCATCATTCTATATCAAGAGAACCACCAATATCATTAAAGGAACCGCCAATATCTTAAATGATTCCACTTGTTTTAGCTTCTAAATTCTATTTATGAAGTTTTTCTCTCATATTATGTTTGGTTTCGAAATCTATTTATGAAGTTTTTCTCTCATATTGGTTTTACCCATAGTTAAAGTTTTTGAATTATGAATTATGCGATCTATAATTGCTTCTGAATGAAGACTTGAACCTAGTCTTTTTCTCCATTCTTCCTGTTTGTACTGAGTACAGAATACGGTTGAATGATTTTGGTAACGCCTTTCTATTAATTCAAACAAAAATTCAATATCACCTTTCTTTAGGCTACCCATTAACCATTCGTCTATAATGAGTAAATCATACTTTGTATATTGATTAAGGAGTTTTATGTATCCGTCAGGTTTCATAGAGCGAATATCTACTTGTAATAACAAATCTGTTTGCCTTATGTATTTTGTGCGAAATAAATTTTTACACGCTTCTTTTCCTAATGCATTGGAAAAAAAGGTCTTACCATTTCCTGTAAATCCTTCACATATTATATTTGTATGGTTCTTAATAAACCCAAGAGAAGCTAATTCAGCTACACTTTTTTTATCTATTTTTCTATCTTCATAGACTAGATTAGTAAAATCAGCTGTAGGATCACGAAAATTAGCAAGTCTAATTAATCTTTGTATTTTTGATGAGATTTTTTCGCTATATAAATTTGCTATTATCATTTCGAGAGATTCCTCAAAAGTAATATTAGCAAAAGTATTATTATGGCTTCCTTCTTTCAAAATTTCTACTAACTCAGGAAGGTTTAATTCACGTAATTGTCTAATAGATTCTTCACTAATCATTTTTTTCTCCTACTTTATCAATATCATCTGATTTAGTTTTGTAATAATCATCACCTCTTGAATATCCAATATTTTCTTCTTCACTATCTACTTTGCCTTCGTTTGTATAAGTCTGATGCTCCTTTTCTTTTAATATTATATCCCTATTGTTTGATAATATTGATTTTAAAAGACGGTATTTAGGCACCTGTTGTTTTTCTAACGCATACTGACATGCATAAAAAAGCCTTTCTTTTCCATACTGCTTTTGTAACCCAAGAACAGATTTGCAAGCTAAAAAGCCTTGCTCTTTAATTCTTTCACAATCTAAAATCTGGTCAATTGCGACAAGAACAGGTTTTCCAATGTCGAGTGCTCTTTTACGAATACTTTCAACATCATTTATTACAGTTGCAAAATATGAAGGAAAATCTTTAGGATCAGTTCTTGTTTTATTTGTAACAGTGGAGAGAAACAACTTATGGCATTGTATGCGATTATCTTTTAGGAATATTGAAATGGTATTCTCAGAAACTTTTAAGTCAACATATTTACCTATATATTGATGAGGGCATGAATAAAAATTCTTATTATAAGTAACATATGAAGCCTTGTTGATTTTTCTTTTATAAACCCAAATACCTAAATCATAGCGATTTTCCGGTAAAGGGTGTAATTTAGGTTTTTCTTCTCTAAGAAAAATCTCTTTCCTACTACCTTCCCTTTTTTCAAATGGAGCTGTGTTAAAATCATCTAGCTTTTCTTTTACAGCGGCTTGTAATTCCTCAAAATCAGAGAATTCTTGATTCCTTAATTTAGCTATTATTGCTGTTGCAATATTACCAACATTACCTTCAACACTTGCTTTGTGACGCGGTTTACGTACACCACAGGGCAATATAGCAGTAACATAATATCTAGCTAAACATTCATAATCTTCATTAAGAAGTATTTCGCCTTCCTTTGGATGTTTTGTGACACCAGTTTTTAAATTGTCACATATAGTTTGCGGTGTTACACCTCCAAAGAACTCATACATGTGTATATTGCAAAGCAACCAACTTTTTTCTTTCATGTTCAAACAAGGTTCTACATATGTATATTGACTATAAGGCAACGTTGCAACAAAAAGGTATACTTTTATAACTTTACCCAAAGAATCATAGATTTTCATGGTAGGGCCAGACCAGTCTGTTTCTATAGAGATTCCAGGTTTATGAATTAAATGATTTACTAAAGAGTTTTCTGTTCTAAAACCATGATAATCTCTGCAGAATTTAGCATACCCAACAGCAAGTTCATCGTTTTCTTCACACTTGTCTTTATATTCCATCCACAGAAGATTTAAATAAACTCCCTTCTT
>CAYWGU010000288.1:0-2285 GCA_964457975.1 uncultured Spirochaetaceae bacterium
ATTATCCTTCTACATGGCACGACGTTATATTAAAAAACTACCTATGCAAAATTGAGAGTGAGAATTTCTTATAAATAGCTCGTGATGTAGCTTTTTACCTTTGGATTAGAATATGAAATTTAAGGGTTAAGATTTTTGTCATTAAAAATAGAATAAAAACCTTAAAATGATAATTGATTTAATTTTAACTGTTGCACCAATACTCAAACCTTTATTATATCCCAGCCTATAAGCTATATATGAGTAGTGTAATAAGCTCTCTCTGTATGATTCACAATGAACAGCATAATATGGACAACATAAAGATATAGGCTAGACTCTAGTCCTAGTGTTATCAATTTTTATCACTCTAATAAGAGTGTGTTTTTTATGTTCAAGGTACAATATTTATCAAACAGATTAATCTGAATCTTTCGAATATGAGCGATAAATAGTTATCTCACTACATAAGTATTTATTAAGAGCATTTTTACTAAAACTCCAAATACTAACTATCTAGTGGCAAAGAATATTTACTTTACATGCAAGTAAATAGATGGGGAATTCAGAATTTTTTAAATATTTGGAATATTCTTATTAAGTATATATTTGGGTTTTTGGTACTATCATAATTGAACTTATATATAAATATTTAGAAATAATTAAATTGACAGGGATTTTATTTGCTCGTATCATTAACAATGGACAAATGATTGTCCATTGTATGAAAAAAATCAAAAGGAGTGTTACATGAAAAAAAATCTTTACTTCTTGCTGGGACCATGATGATACTATTACTATTTAGTAGCTGTGCATCAATGGTGGCTTCAATGGAATTAAGTAATGCCAAAAACAGAGCAAAAGAACATAAGTACCTTGAAGCAGTAGATTCTGCAGTATCTTCATTGGCTAAAAGTGAATATCAAAGTACAGAAGCAGCAGATTTAATTTTGGAAATAGTAATGACAGGTGATGCCTATTATAATAGTAATATTAAACAATACCGTAACTCTAACAAAGGCAATGCTTTGGCTGGAATTTACAATAATTATATTGCTCTCGTAAAACTTTATAATGTAGTTGCTAATAATAACCTACAAAACTTCATAGCTGGCGGAAGAAACTATAGTATTGATATAATAGATTATTCATCTGAACTAAATACTGCAAGAGATGAAGCTGGTAAAATTTATTATGATGCGGCTGTTTCAAATATGAATAAAGAAACCCTGGAAGGATATAGACAGGCATATACTAATTTGGATTTTGTTAAATCTATGTATTCTAATATTCAGAGCCCATTTGGTGATCTCGATAATAGACTTAAGAAAGCTAAGAACGAAGGTACTATTGATATTTATATAGTTGTACCAGCTAATCTGAAAATGGATGAAATACAAACATCTATGGGCGATCTTGTTAAACAGGATGTCACAAAACAATCAAAGTGGGTAGAATACCATTATGGAACTAAGGTTGATATGGCATATCAAGCGTGGGAAATCGTTGTTGCAGGAGAGCAATTAATTGATTCTGCCACAGGAAAAGTTAACAATAGCAATGGTGTTCTACAATTTGGAAGGGAAGTTGGTGCCGATATTGTAATATATGCAGCATTTGATCAACTCAAGAGCGAAAAAATCAATGTTAAAAACTTTAATAATGTATTATTCGACAGCACAAATAGTGAGGGAGAAGCATATGTTGGAAAAGTTGCCATGAAAAAATATTCCAAAAAAACTAGCCTGAACTATAGTTATTATGTTGTAGATGTTAAATCAGGCAAAGCCCTTGCACAGGGTAATAATAAGAAGATGTCACAAGACATTGTACTTTATGCAGGTACTTACACTATTACACCGAATAATATTTGGATGATTCAAAATACTATGGATTTTGCTAAAAGTCTAAATATCAACGATATTAAAGAGTATCGTTATGTCAAAGCAGGATATAACGGCTGGGTCTATAGAACTAATTATGACGGTGGAGAAAGAGCAGAAGGCATCAAAAAAACCTTTGATGAACAGAAAGCAAGTTTTGAGCATTATGCTGAAAATGAGGCACAGTACATAATGGTCGGCAAGGTGACTGATGCTATTTCAAAATCAATTGCTAATTTATTATAATAAAAAAATATCCAAAGTTTTTATTTGGGACAGTCTATTTACTAGACTGTCCTTTTTGTTTGCCCAAAAAAGGGGGCTAAGTAAAAAATTTACCTTTGAATAGTTATAGGATTGGAGTGCTATGATAGAACAAACAATGAAACTTTTCTTATATTCCCGAAATATTTTTTATCAATT
>CAYWGU010000289.1:0-2279 GCA_964457975.1 uncultured Spirochaetaceae bacterium
TTTGTTGGTGCAATTAATGGATATATATTCAGTAAGAATAAATTTAAAGGCAGTGAATTGGTTTTCACCCTTATGCTATTTGGTATGTTTATTCCTTATCAAATTATTCTTATTCCATTATTTGATACTCTTAGAAAACTAAACTTAGCAGGTCTTGGTGGTTTGATTTTAGCACACGTTATTTATGGTATTCCAATTGTTACAATGCTATTTAGGAACTTCTATGATCAGATTCCAAATTCAATTCTTGAATCTGGTAAAATTGATGGTGCATCCTATTTTACCATATTTACCAGGCTGATTCTTCCTCTATCAATTCCATCTTTTGTTGTTGTTGGTATTTGGCAGTTTACTCAGATTTGGAATGAATTTTTATGGGCTATTTGTTTAACAAGTCAGCAAACAAACCCAATTACAGTTGGTCTATCGCAATTAGCTGGTGGTCAGGCTGTAGCTTGGAATGATTCAATGGCAGGTGCTATTATTTCAGCTATTCCTGTATTAATTATTTACATCTTACTAGGTAAGTACTTTGTACAAGGCTTACTTGCAGGATCTGTTAAAGAATAATAACTTGCATTAATTTTCAATTATAAGAACTCCAAGGGTTTGATAATTCAATCTTTGGAGTTCTTTATGTCCTTTGGAAGGTATTCAAATTAAAATATAGAAGTTATTAAATAGGAATGCTACCTATATATAACAGAACCTTTCAAAAGGGAGGTCTTTGTTTGATGATTAATTGGACATTATTTGAATTCTTTTAATATTGAATGACCAATTGTGCCTTCTGGCATTTTTAAATTGAAGTTATCAACAATTGTGCTACCAATAATTGCGAATGTATCTTGAACTGGAAGTTCTTTTGCATCCTTTAATGAAGGAGAGTAAGCAATAAAAGGAACATATTCTCTTGTGTGATTGCTACCTGAATAGGTTGGATCATTGCCATGATCTGCTGTTATGATTAAAAGATCATCATCTTTTAATTCTTTCAATAATTCCCCAAGCTTTACATCAAATCTTTCAATCTCTTGAGCATATCCAACTGGGTTTCTTCTATGTCCCCATAGTGCATCGAAGTCTACTAGGTTTGTGAAACACAATCCTTCAAAGTCTCTTTTTGCAATCTCAATTGTTTGTTCCATTCCATGAACGCTGCTCTTAGATTTATTTGATTCTGTAATGCCTTCACCATCAAAGATGTCGGAAATTTTACCAACAGAGATAACATCAAATCCATTATCTTTTAGAACATTAAGAGCAGTATCACCGAGTGGTTTTAATGCATAGTCATGGCGGTTTGATGTTCTTTTGAATTTACCTTTTTTAGTGCCAAGATATGGGCGAGCAATTACTCGACCTACTTTCCATTTAGGTTGAAGTGTAAGCTCTCTTGCAATTTCACAACATCTATATAGTTCTTTAAGATCAAAGGTATCCTCTTGACCACAAATTTGTAAAACTGAGTCAGCAGATGTATAAACAATCATGTTACCTGTTTCAATTTCCTCTTCAGCTAGTTCATCAAGAATTAAAGTACCTGAAGAGCTTTTGTTTCCAATTACTTTATGCCCTGTTCTCGTTTCAAGTTCAGTAATTAAATCATCTGGAAATCCGTGTTCTGTGAAAGTTTGGAAAGGTGTTTTAATATGTAATCCCATCATCTCCCAATGGCCTGTTAGGGTATCCTTACCAGCACTAATTTCTTTAAGTTTTGTGTAATAGCCTAATGGCTTTTTAATGCTTTTAACTTGTTTAAGTTTTGTAATATTTGCAAGACCAAGTTTTTGTAGATTTGGGATGTTGAAAGTATCAACACTGTCTGAAATATGTCCTAGAGTATTTACTCCTACATCGCCATAAGATTGTGAATCACTCATCGCTCCAACACCCATTGAGTCTACAACAATGGTGAATATCCTTTTGTATTTTTCCATAAGGTTTTCTCCTAATAAAACATTCTGCAAAGAAGCTTTCAGTAATCACTGGTATGTTTGAATTTGCTAGTATCATCATAATATAGAAGTAGCTCTTCTCAATCAATTGTAAATAGCGCAGTTTTAATAAAAAAAAACAGCTAATTTGGATCATAATTCATTAATCATAATGCCTGATTATAAAACATAAAGTTTGAGCAGGGAAATAATAAGAATCACCAAAACAGTTATCCAAGGCAAACAACAGGCCTGCTCAGTAAAAACCATAAAACCTAAATCAAGAACACAGTAGCTTAGGAATAATTTTTCTGCCAAAGTGGTATATTTTTAACTTGTTGC
>CAYWGU010000290.1:0-2267 GCA_964457975.1 uncultured Spirochaetaceae bacterium
CCAGTAACTAGCTATGAAAGTGAAGAAGAAGCTTTAGATGGAATTAATTATATTAAAGATAATTACAAAAATACAGTAACAATGGTGTCCTACAAATGTTCAAAATGTGGCTTCTATCATCTTGTTCCTAAAAGCCGTCAAACTGAAAGCAAATTATGTGGTTGCAGGGATTCAAACGGAGATGTTATACAACTGTTTGATACAAGAAAAGCAGCTAAAATTAAAGCTGATAAATCCAGAAAAGAAGATGGTATACAATTATACATATATCCCTGTCCTAACAGTACAGGATTTCATATAACAGATAAAGAATCAGAATCCTACTAATAATTGTTAAGGTCTATAAGGGTTTCTTTTAAAATGATTTATTTATAAATTAAACTGAAGAAAACCTTTATAGCTATATCTCAAATGAGAAAACATTAAAGTGATTCCATAAACTCATAGTCCTGCTACTCCTAATCGTGTTGGTGGTAATTCCCCAGGAACGATTGGAAATAAGTCATGGTGAAATAAATATAATTCAAAGCCTATTAAATGGGTTATTAGTTCTAATCTATTAAAGTATTCACCATCACAGTGGTGCTAATAATCGTTGGTTTTGATTCTAAATCGACGTTTATTACCTAGAAAGAAATATCATGTTTTTATTCTGCACCCTTTAAATCTTAAGGTTGCTTACAAGTTTTCAATTAAATTAACTAAAACTAAATTTTTATAAATTACTTCCTTTCCAATCTTTTCCTCAATGGTCTGCCCGACAAATAGTTTACACTCTTTGTCGGGCAGACCCATTAAAGTTAACACTTTAAATTGCACTGCTTCTGGTTAAGAATTATAATCACCTTAATTTTTACTTAGGTGGTGCTTTTAATTTTGAGAATAGAATTGTTTATTGTCATATCATTTTTACTTTTAGTGATTATATTAATTTGTTTCCTTTAATGGCAATTGATTGCCATTAACATGGTTTTATACCTAAAATGAGTGCTGTTCATATTCCATTTATAGTTGCAGGTGAGCAGAGTGAAACATCTGTTGAACCTATGAAAAGCTATACTTATTTACTTAGTGCTGAAGAGCTGAATGCTAGCCTAATGGCGTATTCCATCTTACTAGGTTTTTCCCTGGGCAGGTACAGAAGAAAATGATGTTACCACCATGGTAGTATCTAAAGTAAGTCAAAAAGAAGCAGATGATAAAGCGATGAAATTAGCTGATATATTCTGGGGTAGAAGAAAAGAATTTGGATCCTATAATGAAACAAGAACACCAGAGGATACTTTAAAAGCAACCAAGGAGAGCATCAAAGAGGGTGTCTATCCTGTAGTTATATCTGCTTCCGGTAATATTTCCACTGCAGGTTCTTCAAGTGGTGTAACGACCTCCTTGCAGTTAATACTGAAAGATGATTAATTATAAAAACTTGATCCATTAGTAGATTATCAATGGATTTACTGCAACTAGGTTTAATTTAAGTTTAAAATAAGCTTGTCATGGCCTAGCTTCAATCTATGCCAAAAATTTAGTGAAAGTTAACAGTTCGTCCTTAAAAAAAAATTGTTAAGACAGATGGGTGCATTGTTGTTTTTTAAAACTACATAATTAATAGTTAATCATGGATTTTCAATCTAAAAAATTTGTGTCAAGTTTTTAGAGTTCTACTTTTCATAGTACCTTTTCTTAAGACAATCTAAATATTCACGAGTTTCTATATTTGTGCAGAGTTTTTCTATTTCATCTGAATTTATATCTGACCCATTCCCCTTTAAAAAGGCAAAAGGAGTATTTTCCTCTTCTTTATACCAATAAGAATCTTTTTGTTTATTTGCTAAATCACAAAATTTTTCAAATATTTCTTTACTTGGATACGTCTTACCTTGTTCTATTAGTGACAATGAAGAAGGAGATTGTAAATCTAATTGTTCAGCTAATTTATTTTGGCTAATATGATTTTTAGATCTGTATTTCTTCAAATCCTTAATAAATTGTTCTTTTGAAAATAGTTTGTCCATTGTTTACTCCTTAAAGCCTTTATATGATATCAATGTGAAGATGCAATAGCAATGTTTGTGCTTTACCTTAAAAGGATATTTTTTAAAAAGTGATATCAAGTAACAATAATATCGAAATTTGAGATGTTAAGAAACTAAAGCTCGACAAGTAATCTTCAGTGATGATATTATCATAACAAGATAATTACAAATAAGAAGGTCTCATGATTAATGAAAAAAATATTATAATTTATAATGCCACCATTGTGTGTA
>CAYWGU010000291.1:0-2253 GCA_964457975.1 uncultured Spirochaetaceae bacterium
TACTTTATTCAGTTCTTTATAAAAACTCCATTATCTAATAATTCAACTTTTGGGCAGTCTTTTTATCTGATACATTTCTATCCCAAAGCAAGGTATTTTCATTTCAACCATTTAAATTTCTGAAGTTACCTTTCTTTTATGCACAATAATATTAGTACTAATTTATATGCTACGGATATAATTTAGACGATAAAGACATTTTTATATCCTAACGGTAATAATTTAGATAATATTTATATCCTAACTAATATAATTAAGACAATAAAGCTATTTTTATAGCCTATCGGATACAATAGTATTAAATACTTCAATTTTATATGCTTACGAATATAATTATAGTAATTAACCTATTTTTATGGCCTATAGGATGTAATATTATTAAATACTGGCCTTTTATATCTTATCGGATGTAAAAATTTATATTTTTATTGTTAATACATCTAATAGGGTATATTATAAAAGTATGGAACATACATTAATAGGCGATTATATTAAAAAAGAAAGAAAGAACAGAGGCCTAACTCAAAAAGAATTTGCTAACGTATCAGGTTTGGGGCTAAATTTTGTTAGAGATTTAGAACAAGGAAAACCAACGGTAAGGATGGATAAGGTAAATCAAGCATTATATATGTTTGGTGCTGTAGCTGGGCCTGTTAAATTAAAGGAACTTAAAGATGAGGAAAGCTAAAGTCTTTGTAAACGATGATGTTGCAGGTATGCTGGTTGAAAATAATGAAGGTATGTATATTTTCACGTATGATGAAAATTATAACAAAGAACCTGTATCTTTAACTCTTCCTGTTAGAAAAAAAATATATGAATCTAAAATAATTTTTCCTTTTTTTGATGGTTTGATTCCGGAAGGGTGGATGTTAAATATTGCTTCAAAAAACTGGAAGGTCAATATTGCAGATAGAATGGGGCTCCTATTAGCTTGTTGCAATGACTGCATTGGTTGTGTAAGGATAGAAGAAGATGAATAAATGTTTATATTGTGGAAAACCTCTTAAAGAAGATGAAGTTGATTGGCATCAGAGATGCATTAAAAGTTTCTTTGGAACAAAGACCTTACCCTCTATTGATATAAAGGATTTTTCAGCTATATTCTTGGATCAACAAAATAAAGAAGCTATAATTACAGGTGTTCAAAAAAAAGTATCACTGCACTTACAAAATGAAGGAGAAAATAGCCGCTTAACTATGGTAAACTATCCAAGTGGATATATATTAAAACCTTCATCTGATAAATTTAATCAGCTACCGGAAAATGAGTGGCTTACCATGCATTTAGCAAATATATGTGATCTAGAAACTGTTCCTTTTGGTTTAATAAGGCTTGAAGATAGAAGCCTTGCCTACATAACAAAACGGATTGATAGAAAAGGTAAGAAAAAAATAGCTATGGAAGATTTTTGCCAATTAGGCGAGAGTCTAACTGAAAATAAATATAGATCTTCATGCGAAAAATTAGGTAAAATTTTAAAACAGTACTCAGAAAATATTGGTTTGGATTATTACAAACTTTTTAATGTTATCTTATTTAGTTTCATAGTCGGAAATTCTGATATACACCTAAAGAATTTTTCTCTTTACCAGAAAAATGGGAAATACATTTTCTCTCCTTCTTATGATTTAGTAAATACATTATTATTAATTACAGAAGATAAAGAAGAATTAGCTTTAAGTATTGATGGTAGAAAAAGCCATCTAACTAGAAAAAATTTCATCAACCTAGCGGTTAGATATCATTTGAATGAATCTCAAGTTACTAGAATTTTTAATAATTTCCAACAAAAACATCCATTAATTACTGATGCTATAAACAACTCATTTCTTGATGAACCCTCGAAGAGTGCATATAAAAATATTGTAAATAACAGATATGAAAGATTATTCAAAATATAAGCTTAAGTTCTAAAGTATTTAACTAGCCCTTGTTTGATGGTCAATTAAAAACAGACCTTTCCAAAACAATTCAAATCTATTATTTCTTACACCATAAATGAAACAGTTGTCGAAAGAACAACAATTGACTAAAACCATCCAAGAATAATCAATAATGCTAACCACTGAGCAATAAGAAACCCCTTTTAAGTTACTCAAGGCAAACAACAGGCTTACCCAGTAAACCAGCTATGAGGTCACAGTGGCCCGGTTATAATTAGTCTGCCAAAGTTACTTGTTTTTAACTTGTTGTCATACAATGACTTAGTATATTTATTAAAAATATTATACTTTTATTCTTTATAAGTG
>CAYWGU010000292.1:0-2224 GCA_964457975.1 uncultured Spirochaetaceae bacterium
CTACAGTTGTTATACTTGATAAAACAGGTACAATTACTGAAGGAGTACCGAAAGTAACTCAAGTTTATTCTAAAAGCATAAGTGAAAACAAAATAATTGAAATAGCTGGAGTTGTAGAAAAAGTATCACAACATCCATTAAGTAAAGCAATTGTGTCAAAGATGGAAGAATCTAATATAGAAAGTACATTGGTGGTCGATGAATTTGAAAGCATATCTGGAAAAGGAATTGTTGCAACATTAACCAATAAAGATAAAATTGTTATAGGTAATATTAAACTATTAAAAGACAATAATATTAGTTACGATGAATTTAATGAAAAGCTTGCACAATTTGCTCTTAAAGGCCAAACTCCAATGTGCATAGCTATCAATGGCAAAATGGAAGCTATTATAAGTGTTGCAGATACAATCAAAGAAACTAGTATAAAAGCAATACAAAAACTTAAAGATCAAAATTTAAAAGTTGTTATGTTAACAGGAGACAATCTTCAAACTGCCCAAACAATTGCTAACCAAGTAAATATTAATTATGTTGAAGCTGAAGTGCTTCCAACAGAAAAAGCGCAAGTTGTAGAAAAGTATCAAAAGAATGGTAATAAGGTAATTATGGTAGGTGATGGAATTAATGATGCCCCTGCCCTAGTTCAAGCAAATATTGGTTTTGCTATCGGAAACGGAAGCGATATTGCAATTGAATCTGCAGATGTTGTATTAATGAATAATAATTTACTAGATGTATCTAAAACGTACAAATTAAGTAAATTAACAATTAGAACCATAAAACAAAATCTATTCTGGGCATTCTTCTACAACTCACTTGGAATCCCAATTGCTGCAGGTGTATTATTTGCACTAGGTGGATTCTTACTAAATCCAATGGTTGGAAGTTTTGCAATGTCTCTAAGCTCTCTTTTTGTAGTATCAAATGCTTTAAGACTAAAATATAAGAAAATAAGCTAGGAGAATTAGTTATGGATGAATGTAACTCTACAAAACATAAGCACAGAGACGATAAAGAACTCAAGTCGCTATCAAATAGATTAAGTAGAATTGAGGGCCAAGTTAGGGGTGTTAAAAAAATGGTTGAGAATGAAATATATTGCACAGACATATTAACACAAGTATCAGCAATCCAATCAGCTCTCAATGCATTTAACAAAGAGTTATTAAGCAATCACATAAAGACATGTGTGGTTGATAGTATAAAAAACAATAATGAAGATGAAGTAATTGATGAATTACTTGTAACACTAAGAAAATTAATGAGGTAAAATTATGGTTAAATTACACGCCAATGATATACAATGTAGTCATTGTACAGGACGAATAGAAAAGGCTTTAAAAAAAGCAAATATTAACGCTGAAATTTCTTTACAGAATAAAACCATCGAAATTGAAGATGCTTTCAAAAGCAAAGTTTTAGAGATTTTAGATGATTTAGGATTCCCCGTTAAAGAGATATAATAAGAAAAGGCCCTTTAGTTTTTTTAACTAGAGGGCTAATTTTATTAGAGGTACACCTAGTACTATATATCTATAAGTTAGGACAAATAAAAAAAGACTCATAAATTACCTTTAATACTTTAGTAGAATAGAATAAAGAATATCTAAAAAGCCAGTGCATTATTATGCAAAAAATACACTCTTACCACCCTTCCAAACTCAAATTAAGGTATTATAAATACTATAAAAAGCAGTTAGAATCAAATCATTATAAAAAACAACTCAAACTAAAATTTTTTAGATTAAAAAATATCTCTATTTTAGAGATATTACATTTAAAGAAAAAGGTTGCTTAGCTAAGCAACTCTAACTTCAAGGAATATGATATATATATTAAGTTTTATTTAAAGTGTCCTAGAAATAGGGTCCACTTTATAATATATATCATTTTTTACTAGAATAATACTTTTGTTTTCTACTTGTTGGCTTATCAGGAAGAGTTAACAATAATAAATCTTTTTCAATTAAAGGGTTCAAAATTTTTTGACTTAAATAGGGTCTACTCTTAATAACTAAAAACTCCTGAATTTCTGCTCTTGTTTTTGGTTATTTACAAAATTCTAAAACCTTTCGTGATTTAATTTGTATTTCATCATGTTCACCATCATGTTCACCATCATGTTCACCATCATGTTCACCATCATGTTCACCCTCATGTTCACCCTCATGTTCACCATCATATTCACTACTTATAGGAATTAAAGGGATAATGGTCTTAA
>CAYWGU010000293.1:0-2212 GCA_964457975.1 uncultured Spirochaetaceae bacterium
ACGATTTATTCTAATTTTGTAGAATTTGAAAAATATCTACATTAAAGAACATGGGTTAAATGCAATTAATTATAAGTTGCAGTTACTTTTACAAATTAAATATTTTCTGTTTTAAACTGAAAAATCCTTGCTTTTTTAACTACTGGGTTCCTATTATTAAGTATTAGTCTGTTGGAGTTTTGTTTTCCCAGGAGGTAAATATGGAAAATAAAGCGGCAAAAAGAACTCATCTGACGTTTTCAGATAGAAACAGAATACAAGGAGGACTAGCAAATAAGGATTCATTTAAAGAAATAGGATTTGAGCTTCATAAGAGTCCTTCAACAATATCAAGAGAAATAAAATCTCACATGTTCATAAAGAAGAACGGAAGGCATTACAGTAGGTGTTTTAACGATTGTTTGTATAGAAAAGTTTGTAACATGCATTTTGAGCTGAACCCAATAAAGCCGACACTTTTTGATTCCTGCAAACCATATACTAAAAAGATTGTATAACCGAAAAGTTCGGTTTAAGCTCCCTAAGAGTAATCACATAGCAAGCAATAGAAGCCAACTATCATATTTTAGATTAGATAAGGAATAATTTAACGTCGTATAAATTGCTTACGCCTGTAGGATCTTTAAAAAAAGCTGCAATTATAAAAGGATGTCTTTGTTATTCTTAGAAGTTTTGAACTACTTGCAGGAAATCAATTTGAGAAAATTATACATAATCTGTCTCCTGTAACGTTTATCCCCTATGAAAAACTTAGCTATATTAGAGCTGTTGAAATAATCTACAGATAACGCCTTTCCTGTGAAATAAGCCTTCTGTCACATAATCTTTTCCAAATAAGCCTTCTGTCACATAATCTTTTCCAAATAAGCATTATGAAAAGTAATTCTTTTCGTAATAGCTATTGCAAAAGGATTAGAAAAGTTTTACAAAGAGTTACCGTCTTGCTAGCTCTTTTGCAAAGTTTAGACAAGTATATAAATCTATATACAGTAAGATATTATAAATATTTACCACTAAAGTTAAATATTTGTGACACTTCAAGTATCACATTAATTACACCATTTTACGAGGAATTTATATACTTGTTTATCAACAATAAAACCATTTATAAAATATTCAAGGCTTATTTAATAAATTCAAAAATGATAAGTATTGCTTCAAAAAGTGTAGGCTTTATTGGGGGCAGATCATTGAACTACTTTCGGCAAATCCAAGAGAAAAAATAACAACACTTCTATTTTTGGTGAGTGAAAATAGCTCATAAACTTATGAAATTGAAAGACAAAGGTCATCTCCTCATATTGAGAAAATGACCTTTGCCTTTTTAATTATAAATCAATTTGATTATTACTCTGCGCTTTCGATTAAAGTACACATAAAGTTAATTGACATGTCTTCATCAGCAATATCCGTGTTGTTTAACTTGATATAGCTTCCTTCAAACAAATAAACTGCATTTCCAATATTGGCACTGTTATTTGTTAATGTGCATTCATCTAAATAAGCAGTTGAGAAGATATCTACATCATTGCTCCAAGAAGAATCAATCAAGGTTGAGAAGCTTGTATCATTTATTATGCTCTGAGAGGCTCTATCAATTGCATAGATTGCTCCACCACAACTATCCGCTACATTGTCTTGGAAATCACAGCTTAAATAGCTGGTTAATGAGCCATAATCTACAACTGTTGCTCCACCAAAATATAATGCATGGTTGTCTGCAAAACTACAATCTGTATATACGGCTGCACATCCACCAACTTCCATGGTAGCTGCACCATATAAAGCTTCATTGTCCTCAAATGTACAGTTGTCGAATGTAGGATTTCCACCATGATATGTATATATTGCTCCACCACATTCTGCATAGTTGTCAGTATAGGTTACATTGTTTAACTCAGTATCAAAGCCTAGTGTTGGTTCATATGTTGGAATTATTCTGTTACCAGCTGCATAGTTTAACATACCACCACCAAGTCTATCATATACCTCTCCATCTGCTCCATCAGCATAACCATCTTTGATGGTAAGATTGTTTAAGCTGGAGTTATCAGATCCAATCACCACATGATAGCTATTATCATCTTTTGAGTTGTCTCCAATTTCACCAGAAAGTATTGTATTCTCTTCACTTTCACCAACTATCTTAACTCCAGCTTGCAAGGTAAATGAATCTCCTCTATCTGTACCTGGAGTGTATATTCCATCAGCT
>CAYWGU010000294.1:0-2196 GCA_964457975.1 uncultured Spirochaetaceae bacterium
GTTATGAAAAGAATACTGGAATTTTAATCTATGAAACTTTTCAAAATCCTTCCTTCGCTCAAGTAATATTAAACGTAGGAAATTACCCCTCTACTCCTATTTCACCAATTGAAAACCCAATGGTACTTGTAGGCGGACACGGTCCTTTTACTTGGGCAAAAGATGCAATATCTAGTGTCTATAATGCAAGGGTTCTAGAAGAGGTAGCTAAAATGGCGATGTGGGTAAATAGTATTAATCCAAGCTTTAAGCAGTTACCCTCTCACATTACAAAAAAACACTATGAGAGAAAGCATGGTAAAAATGCTTACTATGGCCAAAAATAATTTACCTATGCAAATCATATTTTTTGTAATATACTTCATATGAGACAAGTAAACTCTTGTCTCATTTTTTATTAAAGGAATTATATGAAAATAGCTGAAATAGCAAAAGCTGCTGGAGTTTCCGTTGGTACTGTGTACATAGTATTACACAATAGAGGAAGAGTATCAGAATAAACCAAAATAAAAATTGAAAAAATAATAAAAGAAAATGGTTATATCCCCAATGCGATGGCAAGAAGTTTAAAAACTGGAATAAAATTAAAAATTGGGGTATTAATTCCCAACTTAGAATCTGAAAGCGGTTATTGGAATAAAATATATAATGGTTTTTTAAAAGCAGCAAAAGAACTTGAATCCTTTAATGTAACAATTGTTAAACAAGAATTTAATAGAGATATAACTAATAGTCTCCTAGAATCAGGTAACAAACTTATTGATCAAAAAGTTGATGCTATTGCACTACCCCCTGTAATTCAAGAAGAATCCTATAAATTGATTGATACACTAAAAAATACACCTTATGCCTTTTTTGATTCTTCCCTTTTTAATGCAGAACCAATAACAGAAAATCTTCAAATAGCTTATAAAGCTGGTTGGTGCGCTGCAAGATTAATGAAACTATTCACTTTAAATGCAAACAATTACGTTTGCATTCAAATGCACAATAAAGCCTATAATCAAGAACAAAGAGCTATAGGCTTTAATGATTATTTCAATAATTCAAACTCAAATATAATGAATTATGTTTGGGATAGAACTAATAATATATCTTTTACCTCTTTTTTGGACAATATAGTATTTGAAAATTCATTAATTGATGGGATATTTGTTACAAATGATGCAACGGGGTTGGTATCTAAATATTTAGCTTCAATGAATTTAGAAAAAATGCCGTGTATAATCGGATTTGACATGGTTGAAAACAATAAAGAAGAATTAATAAATGGCAATATTTCAGCCCTTATTTCACAGTCTCCCGAAACTCAAGGATATAAAACAATAATGGAAATGTTTAGAATTTTATTTTTAAAACAAGAAAAAGAAGAAAACATTGAACCTATTAATATAAATATTATCTTAAAAGAAAATCTTCAATAAACAGTAAATAAAACCCCTTTCGGGGTTTTATTTAACTCATATTATCTTAAAATATCAACAGCTTCTCTTTCTATAGATAAACCCTGATGATAAGTTTTAAAGAATTTATTAAAGCCTTCAATATCTTTTTTGTCAGCCATAACACTAACTTTTGTAGACTTATTAAAAACATTTTCTTCTAAATATTCTTCTAGGCTAATCTTTTCATTAACAAAAGAGGCTAAGATAGCTATGCCCCAAGCACCGCCCTCTCCGGCACTAGATAAAACTGAGCAAGGAGTATTAGTTGCAGCTGACATAATCATTTGACCAACCTTTGCGGTTTTGAAAAATCCACCATGACCATTAATTTCATCAACTTTTACACTCTCATCGTCAAATAAAATATTTAAACCGGTTCTCAGTGCACAAAGAGATGTAAATAATTGAGATCTTATTAAATTTCCAACACTTAATTCACTGTTTGGAGATCTAACCATTAAAGGTCTGCCTTCAGTAAAACCTGTTATATGTTCCCCGCTTAAATATCCCTAAGATAAAATCCCATCACAAGAGGGATCTGCTTCTAAAGCTTGATACAAAATAGCATCATACAATTGAGGTTTAGTTAAATTACCACCTGTTAATTTCATAACTTGGGTGAACAACTTCATCCATTTATCAATTTCACCACTACAATTATTTGAATGTGCCATAGCTGCAGGAAGACCTGTTGGAGTTGTTACTAAATCAAGTTTTTCATAAAGTTTAGATAATTCTTTTTCTAATACAA
>CAYWGU010000295.1:0-2161 GCA_964457975.1 uncultured Spirochaetaceae bacterium
TCAATAAAATTGATTTATAGGTGTTAAAGGTATAATGATAAGTTGGTTTAATGATGCTTGCATCAGTAAATCCATAATTTATTACTTGAATAGTTGGATATACAAATAAGAAAGCAAGTACCAGTACAAGTGGAGTTAACCAAGGAATCGGAGTATCACTGAACTTCTTTTTAAGAGTTTTGTTATTAGCCATAATGTTTTTTCCATTTTGATTTTTTTTATTTCATGTAAGTCTTTAAATCTTACATCTATGGTAGAGAGGCAACCCAACAGTTACCTCTCATTAAGAGTAAATATCAGATAATTCTAATATTCTTTTAAGTTATTGATTAAACTTTCCAAAGCTTCTTCAGGAGTACTTGATCCAGTAAGAATGTTACCAATAGCAACCTGTGTTTCGGTAGATATATTTGTATAATTCTCAACTGAAGGACGAGTGGAAGCTTGATTCAATAATTCCAAACATATAGGACTTAGAGGGTCTGTTTGAAGATATTCATATTGATTATAAGCACTCTTACGAGTTGGAAGGTAACCACCTACTTCACACCATGATTCCATTGCAGCATCACTTGAATACATCATGATAGCAAGTTCAGCAGCAAGCTGTTGTTTAAGAGGATCTTCTGTAAATACTACGTTAGTCCAACCACCTGCTGAAGAAGTTGGTGTTTGATTAGCTTCAAATGTTGGAATAGCTGCAAAACCCCATTTTGCATTGAAGTTATCTTCACCCATGTTTTCTCTTAAAGCCTTCATTGCCCAGTTACCACCAATAAACATTGCTACCTTATCAGCTTGAATATCACCATACATAGCAGGTTCATTCTTATAGCTAAGAACAGTCTTAGGAGTTATACCTTTATCAATTGTATCTTGGAAAAATGTAAGATATTTAAGCATTGCATCATAATCATCACCACTGCCAAAGGCGATTGTTCCATCTTCATTAACAAGTTTTGCACTCTGTGACCATAATAAGCTCCATGAATTGTTGGTAGTTGCTTCATCACGACCACCACAATAAATAAGTCCAGTTAGACCTTGTGCTTTCATATCTTCGGCTGTTGCGTATAATTCAACCATTGTCTTTGATGGAGTAGGAATCAAGTCCTTTCTATAGAACATTCCACGAACATCTGTTGTATACCACAAAGCAATAACATCACCATCTTCGTTTACAACTTGTTCTTGGATATAAGGAAAGAAGTCATTTACATCAATACCAGCTGCATCAACATATTTTGTCAGCGGTTGAATATACTCTTTAAATTGAGGCATCATGAAAGAATCAATTGCACATAAATCTGGAGCAGCACCTTGAACTACAGTTACCTGTAACTTAGTCATACTATCATTAACTGAAGAAGTTGTTCCTACAGGAATAATTCTAACGTTAGGATATTTCTCAACAAATGCCTTTGCTTTTGCCTTGATATCATCCTGTCTTGCTACTTGTGTACTGCTCATAGAATGAGGTGGACAAGGTTGCCATGTTAACTCAATCTCTGCATTTTTATATCCAATTTCTTGTGGAGTTATAACCAATTCACCACCTGGATTCTTTTTAGCATCTTCAATTGTAAAAGAAGCTGTTACTTCCTTTTCGCCACTTGCGAAAATTGAAGCAACACTCAACACCGCTACTGCACATACTGCTACAATAATTTTTTTATTCATGTGATTCCTCCATATAAGTTAAAATAATTAGTTATTAACTTATTTTTTAAATTATGAGTAAGCATAAATCAGCAATTTGTTTGCGTCAATGAAAAAAGTTAACTTTTTTATATTTTTAAGCAAATCGTCAATTATATCTAAATTTTTGGCATATATTTTTCCATAAACCAATTCCCTTTATGACTGTTAACCATATTTTGTTAACGCTTTCATCATTAATAAACCAAATATTTTACTAATTATTTCAATATTTAAGAATTTGGGTAATATTTTTAACTATAAATATAATAGTTAATTATTTTTTACCAGTATGGAAAAATTATCTTTTCAGTTTTTCTAATATATGCTATTATCATATAAAAGAAAGATATAATATTGATTTATTAGAGGTAATATATGTCCCGTATTAATGAAGTTAGTCAAAAGATCTATGAAGACTTAAAAAAACAAATATTCGATGGTGAATTATCTCACGGTGATT
>CAYWGU010000296.1:0-2130 GCA_964457975.1 uncultured Spirochaetaceae bacterium
CTCCCGGGAGGTATGGCAACAACGACTTCTCAGACCTTTGCTCTTTTCGGTTCTATCTCAGGTTCTACTAAAGCGACTGTAGTTTCAGTAGGAGGACCAGTTCGTAAGAAATTACTTGAACGTGGATACAGTGAAAGTGAAATTATGGCTTTAATAATTAACTCCAGTAATCTTGCTTATTTAATTCCCCCAAGTCTTGGAATGGTTGTTTATGGTGTTGCCAGTGGTGCATCTATTGGAGATTTGTTTATTGCTGGTCTTGGTCCCGCAGTGGTTATTTTAATTTTCTTCGGAATTTACTGTGCGATTTATGCAAAAGTGAAGAAAATTCCTAGATTATCAAAGGCTTCTGTTGCTGATAGATGGAAAGCAACTAAGAGTTCTTTTTTGGCTTTTGGTTTCCCATTAATCATTATGGGAGGTATCTATACTGGTATCTTTAGCCCTACAGAGGCTGCTGCTGTATCAGTACTTTATGCACTTATTGTTGAGGTATTCATCTATAAGAGTATTAAGATTCGTGAAATATACAAGATTGCTTTATCTACAGGTATTATTACAACAGTTGTATTTATTCTTGTTGCTGTTGGTGGTGCATTCTCTTGGGTTATCTCTTACGCTCGAGTCCCTCAGATTATGACAGAAGGTCTTCTTGGATCTAATCCTTCAATATTTATGATTTTGCTTGTAGTGAATTTATTCTTCTTCGCAGGGTGTATGTTTATCGAGGCTGTAGTCGTTATTCTAATTTTGACTCCAATCTTCGTACCTATCGCTGCAGCAGCAGGGATTGATTTAGTACATCTTGGAATTATCATTACCCTTCAGGTAGCTATTGGTTCAGGTACCCCACCATTTGGTACGAGTATTTTCACCTGTAGCGCAATATTTGATAAGCCGTTTCTTACGGTTATTAAGAATGAAGGGCCCTATATTGCTATCCTCTTGTTCGCTTGTTTATTGATTTCTGCATTCCCACAGATATCTCTATTCTTGGGATCTTTGATGAATTAAATTGATTTCAAACTGCATGCTGGCAGTGATATCCATTTCCGGCATCTGTAGTTTATTTAAAATATAAAAGGAGTTTTATAATGAAAAAAATTATGTTATTAAGTCTAGTATTGTTAAGTTTAATGCTCGTTTCCTGTGCAAAAAATTCTGATGATGCTTCTGCAACTGCAAAAGATGTTGAAAAAGTCTATACCTTCAAGGTTACCCATGAAGAGTATGCAGATACCGTTCCAGACCTTTATGCAAAAGAATTGGCACGACGAGTAGAAGAGAAGAGTAACGGTAGAATCAAATTTGAAATATTCCAAGTTGGTCAGCTAGGTGTAGGTGTAGACTTGATTGAACACCTCTTAACTGGTGCGACACAAATGGCTATCGTTAGCCCTGGTAATGTTGCAACTATCGTCCCTGAAGGTCAAATATTTGCTCTTCATTATCTTCTCCCAAGTGATGTTAAAGAAGCCTATGACTTCCTTGCTTCAAGTAAAGTTGCTACCGAGGACCTTCCTGCTATCTATGCTGAGAAGAATCTTAAACTTGTTGACCTTTGGCCTTTAGGTGCAAGTGATTGGTTGAGTAGTAGAAAGATTGAATCTCCAAAAGATTTTGAGGGACTAACCTTTAGAACAATGGACACTCCTTTAATCATCAAGAATTATGAAGCTTATGGTGCTAATCCAACACCAGTCCCTTACACAGATGTATACAGTGCTTTGCAGTTGAACATGGTATCAGGAGTTGAAAATCCTCTTGGAGCTCTTGTAGATATGAAATGGTATGAAGTTCAAGATTATCTAATCAAATCAAATCATATAATGTATCTAGAATGTGTCTTCATGAATGATAAATATTTTAATGCTCTTCCAGAAGATCTTAAGAAGATTTTAACTGAAACAATTGCAGAGATGCATGATGTTGCATTTAAAATGCAGAATGAAGCGAATTTAGCTGCTGAGAAAATTCTAGCTGAGAATGTTGAAGTTGTAGAACTTACAGATGAAGCTTTGACTGAATTTAAGAATGCTGCACTTCCTGTTAGAGAATTTTTCAAACAAGAGAATGGAGATAGAGCAAAGAAACTTCTTGAAAAACTCGAAGCAGAAGTTAACAATTTAT
>CAYWGU010000297.1:0-2123 GCA_964457975.1 uncultured Spirochaetaceae bacterium
GTAGCTCCAGCATCAAAAGCAACAGAATATGCAATGAAGATAGCAAAAGAAAAAAAGAAAATAGTTAGTTTTGATGTGAATTATAGAGAACTGCTTTGGGATAAAGATAGAAAAAAAGCTCGTAAAAAAGTTAAGAACTTGTATCCATTAATTGATCTTCTAAAAATCTCTGATGAAGAGAAAGATTTTATTGAAGGAAAAAGAGAAGAAGAAGTATTTGAATTTCAAAAAACGAATAATATTTCTCTTATTGTTGAAACTCTAGGTAAACATGGTGCTG
Source organism: uncultured Spirochaetaceae bacterium (assembly GCA_964457975.1). GTDB lineage: Bacteria > Spirochaetota > Spirochaetia > Sphaerochaetales > Sphaerochaetaceae > Pleomorphochaeta. Next base: position 281 of record CAYWGU010000297.1, read on the forward strand.
TTTGTTATTGGAATAATACACTTTTACAAGAACCTGAGTTTCCTTCAAACCGTGTTGATACTACAGGGGCTGGAGATGCCTTTTGGGGGACCTTCCTTTCTACTCTAATTAATGAAGGGGTAGAAGAAACTCAAGATATAACAGAAATAATAATTAAAAAGGCTCTAAAGAGGGGAAATGTTGCAGGTGCAATATGTATTCAACAAAAGGGCGCCGTAGAATCTCTTCCAACGGGGAGCGAAATTGATAAGCTAATACAGGAGAGTCAAAGTGAGCAGTAAAGCAATATTATCACCATCATTAATTTGTTTGGATATGTGTAATCTTGAAAGTCAAGTACATCAAATAGAAGAAGCTGGACTTGATTATATTCATGTAGATATTCTTGATGGATATTTTAGTCCATGTATGCCTTTAGGACTGGAAACAGTTAGACAGTTAAGAACTAAAACTTCCCTAAAATTTGATGCTCATGTAATGGCAGAAAATAATGAGTTCTTTGTTAAAAGTTTGCTCGATATTGGTGTTGACCAAGTTATCTTTCATGCTGAAAGTGAACCACACATTAATCGTATGCTTAAATTAATAAAAAGCTATGGAGCTAAAGCTGGGGTTGCTCTAAAACCATCGACTTCACTTTCTGTTTTGGACTATGTCCTAGAAGATTGTGATACAGTTTTATTGATGCAAATAAATCCAGGATTTGCTAATTTAAAGGGAGAAGCAATAATTCCCTATTCAAGACGTAAGATTATAGAATTAAAAGATTTAATAACAAGTCGAGATTTACCTACTAAAATTGAAATTGATGGTAGAGTATCTCCCCAGGTTATACAAGAATTACAAGGAAAATATGCTGATATGTTTGTTATTGGTAGTACTTGTATGGACAGTAATGATTTAAAGGGAAGCCTTGAAAAGATTAATAAGATACTTATATAAAAGGGAAATTTAATATGATTGATGATTATAAAGATAATAAAGAAATGGTACTTGGGGAATTAAATGATGCTTTGAGTCATATAAAAAGTGAAGATGTAGATAAATTGATAGATCATTTATTAAAAGCCGATAAAGTCTTTATGATTGGAGTTGGAAGAGTGTTAATATCACTTAATGCAATTGCAAAACGTTGGGCTCATCTAGGCATAGATGTTCACCTTGTTGGTGAAATTACTGAACCTGCTATTACTAAAAATGATTTATTAATAGTTGGATCTGGAAGTGGTTCTTCTCTTATCCCAGTAGCAATTGCACAAAAGGCTAAAGGTGTAGGTGCAACAGTTATTCATATTGGATCAAACCCTAAAGGAACTATGAGCAGTTACTCTGACTTTATGCTAAGAATACCAGTTCAAACTAAGTTATATTTTGAAGATGAAATTAAATCAGAACAACCTATGACTTCATTGTTTGAGCAATCTCTTTTTGTTCTAGGTGATATTGTTTCTGTAATGATAATTAAGAGACAAAATTTAGATTTGAAAAATTTATGGCAACATCATGCCAATTTAGAATAATAAATATGAATAGAAAAACACTATTAGAAAAAGTTGGAAATATTCAACAAGTCGCACATATTAGGACCTCTCGAATTACTGAAGGGCGTAGTAATAATATGAGGATGGCCACAGTAAAGAACGATGATTTAAGTTATCAAATTATGTTAGATAAATGTCTCGATATTTCTCAATTGGAATATAAAGGTATTAATATAAACTTTTTATCAAAACCAGGTCTTAATGGTAGAAATAGTTTTGATACAAATGGCGCTGAAGCTCTTAGAAGTATAATGGGTGGAATGTTTTTCACCTGTGGCTTTGAAAACATCTGTGCCCCCTAT
>CAYWGU010000298.1:0-2074 GCA_964457975.1 uncultured Spirochaetaceae bacterium
TGAAACAAAATCAGGAAATACAATTGCATTAGATATTATATCTGATTTGGTAAATCTAAGCGATAAAGAAATAGTGAAGATTCAGTTTCCAATGTCCTATGATTTAAAGTTATGTGATGCTAATTACCAAGAAGTATCCAAAAAGATAGCTGCCATTCTAGATAAAGGAATCGACATTGCAATGCCTGTCTTAGGTGATATTTCAATCTACTCTACATTTGCCAATTTCTCCAACTATGTAGAAGACTTGGGCTACAAGGTGAAGGTAATACCAGGTATTCCTAGCTTCATTGCAGCAGCTGATGCTTTTAATTTGAAACTTATAAAGGGAGAGCAAACACTCACCATCCTAAGCTGTAAAGATCCCCTTCTAAAAGAAAAACTCCAAAGAGATGGTAAGAAAGTCATCATGAAAATTGGTAAACAACTTTCAATGTTAAAGACCCTCTTATATGAACTACATATTGAAAACTTGGTTCATATAGCATTGAATGTTGGAATGAATAATCAGCGTTTAGAAACAGATCTTTCAAAGCTATCTGATGATGAGGGATACATGGCTCTTGTTTTGGTTGACGATAAAGAGGATTAATAATTCATGTAATTCAACCATACCTTTGATATGTATTCAAAAAGTTCTAATTGCATATATAGTAACAAATCACTTTGTGACAAATGTAAATTTAATGGGTCCTGTGGATTATATGTCAGGATTTTGACTATTTTTTTTTGGTTTTGGCCATAATCTTTGTTATTTCACCTATTGTTAAGAATTGTCTATCCAAGGTAATGCCAAATTTCTCTTGGATTTCCAGTAATACTTCATCTACATAATTGAAATTGTATAGATTTCCTGAAATTAAAGATCCATTTGCAGCTTTTAAACTTTTTAATATTCTCTCTGTGCTCCATTTGCTTTCTAAATTAGTTTCTAATAATCTCATCATTACCAATGATACAAAGCATGTTAGGAAATGAGTTTCAATTCTATCCCAGTTTCTATGATATATAGGTCTAGCTTCAAAACTACTCTTGGTGATTTTGAAAGTTTCTTCTATTTCCCATAATCCTCGGTATATTTTTATTATATCTTGGGTATCAACTCGTTTATTTAACTTAAAGAATCCATCTTTTGTGAATGTGCTTTTTTTACCAAAAGGTTCTTCTCCTTCCTCTAAGCCAATTACATTACTAAAGATTACATAGTAGCCATCTAAAGCTTCTTCCTTTTCAAGTTTTTTATCATCAAAGAACAATTGAGAATTGCTAGGTTTTATCAATTCTCCATCTTTTTGAAGATATTCTTCTTTAATATATTTGTAACATCCAAATGATTTTGGAATAGATTTTTTATTCTCGATAGTATCAAAAGCTTTAAGTAATGCAGCTTCTCTATCTCTCTTTGCTTTTTTAGCATATTTATCACTATAGAAGACAATTTGTCTTTCATTAATAATAATATTTGTTTTCTTTCCTGTTTTTATATTTGGTACAGCTATTTCTCTTGGTAAAGTTTGAGTTTTTACCTTCAGAGTATAAGAATTTTCTTTATTTTTACTTAAATTCTCATATCTCTGCTTAACAGGGATTTCTTTATATTCATAATCATCTTGTTTTAAAACATATTCTTTGTATTCTTTAGAAGCTCCTCTAACTGAAGAACTTATTACATAACCATTTTTTTGAGATAATATTCTACTAATATTTTCTCCAGACATCATTCCTTTATCATCAACAACAATAATATCTCTAATATCTAAATCTAATCTTTTTTCTCCCATCATGGGTATTAAGGTTTTACAATCATTTGTATTTCCTGAAAATAATTTATAATTAACAGGTAAACCCTTATCATCCATGAACAATCCCATTTGAACTATTGGATTTGGTCGATGCTCTTTACTTACACCCTTCTTTTTATGTTCATCTTGATAATCTATCTCAAAATAATAATTAGTAACATCATAATATAGGAGAGTTGTATCTCTTGTATAGTTTTCTGTTATTTTATTATTTAAATGAATCAGTAAGTCATCTTTCCATTCAATAAAATCATCCATTGATCTGTATATAT
>CAYWGU010000299.1:0-2012 GCA_964457975.1 uncultured Spirochaetaceae bacterium
ACTCTACTGTACTATAAAATTGTGATGGATTCTACAAAAAAAAATAGATTTTTTAATCTTACATTAAAAATTATTACAACTTTATTCATAATTATAATAGTTAGGGTGTTTTTTTTAACAATAATCAACAATGAAAGAGTTAAAGAATATAATGATCCTAAAGTTGCAAACGAAGTTATTAGGGGTACAATAGTAGATGCTAATGGTAGAATATTAGCAATCGAGGTACCCTACTATAGTTGTAGCTTTAGAGTTGATGAAATTTCAAACCTTGAAGAAATTGCAACCCTGTGTTCACCTTATCTTGAGATGAGCGTGGCAGAAATAATTAAAACAGCCAATGAATACCAACTTCAAGCTCTAATCAAAAATAGAATTAATGATGATTTGGTAGAACAATTCATTAAGGTAATTGATAATCAAAATCTCTCTAATATAGTAAAGATAGAAAATAAAAGCGGAAGAGATTATGTTAGCAACTTTCATGCTTGTCAAACAATAGGATTTGTTGGAGCAAACAACATGGGACTTGAAGGAATAGAGTATACCATGAATGATTATCTATCTCCTGCCCCACGCCTTAAAGAGGAGATAACTTATGGAGATGAAGTTCAATTAACTCTTGATATGGACATTCAATATCTTTTAGATTTGGAGGTTCAAAAAATAAATAGAAACTTTGATCCACAGTCAATTGTTGCAATGATACTTGATGCAAACAATGGTGATATTCTAGCAATGACAAGCTATCCTTGGTATGATTTGAATGATTTCCAAAACAGTACGTCAGATGAAAAGCAAAATAAAGCAATTACGATGCTGTACGAACCAGGATCGGTTTTTAAAATCTTCTCATTGTCACTATTGCTTGAATTGGATCAAGCAGACTTTGAAACTCCATTCATATGTGATGGTTCCTACACCTTTACAGAAAAAGGTGTTCCCATAACCATTAAATGTACCCACAATCATGGAACAGTTACTCCAGAGTCTATGCTTAAAGTTTCTTGCAATGGCGCAATATCTAATTGGGCCCTTCAAACAGATAGTAATGAATTTTTTGAAAAGCTCAGTCAGTTAGGATTCGATTCCAAAGTTGATTTGCCTTTAAATGGTATTGCAAGATCTAGAATTAGCGATCCATCCTTATGGTCCATTAGATCCAAACCAACCATCTCTTTTGGCCAAGAAATGTCAACAACAGCCCTTAGCATAGTAAGTGCTGCAACAGCAATAGCGAATAATGGGACTCTGATTAAACCACATATTATAAAATCAATTAAAGACAATGATGGAAACATCATTAAAGAAAGAAAAATTGAATACGGTAATACAGTATTTTCATCTTCGGTTTGCGATATTGTTCTAGACGGAATGATGCAAGCAACTCAAGAAGGAGGAACTGCTACAAAAACCGCAATCGAGAACCTCAATATTGGATCTAAAACAGGTACAGCACAACTCTACAACAGTGAAACTAAAAGTTATGAAGATGGTGGGGTTCTTGCCTCCACTCTTTCAATAGTTCCTCTCGATAATCCAAAATACATCATATACTTTGCAGCAAAGGCGCCAACAAAAGGATCAATTTGGGGCTCAAATATTGCAGGACCAGCAATACATGGAATACTAGAAGGTTTGATTTCACAAAACAAATTAACACTTAATAATTAAATTAAACTATATTAGCACCTAATAAATGAAAACCTATGAAGCCTTTTAAAAATACACTTTTGTTTTAAATTATAAAAGATATAATTCTCTAGCCCTCTTAGTGTTCCCTTCCAAATATTTCCACATACAGCCCAAATTCCCGCGCAGGTTGTAACGAGTAATTTAATTTTACCTTATTTTATGCTCCAAAATCATTAATTTTCAGTATTCTAGGATTCATTCCATTTTAATCCCAATGCTTTTAAGATAATCTTTTGGGATGTATTCGTTTCCATATATACCTTTTGATTTGTTCCAGGGTATTCAAGTTCTATAAGAGATTCCATTCTGTTTAAAAT
>CAYWGU010000300.1:0-2011 GCA_964457975.1 uncultured Spirochaetaceae bacterium
TTTTAAATCAATTTATTTGATACCCCCAATATTAAATCTTATAAGGTCTGTGTTTTGACAGCATATAGGATGATTACTAATTTCAGTTTTTTTTCGGGAGGTTTTATGATGTTAGGCAGCAATGTAATCATTGATAATTTATCAAAAAACTACGGTGACTTTCAGGCTTTAAAGAATGTAAGCATGAAAATCAACCAGGGAGAGTTCTTCTCAATTCTAGGCCCATCTGGGTGTGGAAAAACAACTCTATTACGTATTATAGCAGGTTTTATTTTTCCTGATGAAGGTTCTGTATATCTTGGAGACCAAGATATAATAAATTTACCTCCAGAAAAAAGGGACTGCAATACTGTATTCCAAAACTATGCATTATTTCCACATCTATCAGTATATGAAAATATTGCTTTTCCATTGCGTCTTCAAAAGATGAGTGAAAAGGAAATAGATACTCGAGTTAAGAAGTATGTTCAGTTGGTTCAACTTGAAGGACATGAGAATAAGCGACCTAATCAGATTTCCGGTGGACAAAGACAGAGAGTAGCTATTGCTAGAGCTTTGATCAATGAGCCAAAGGTATTATTACTTGATGAGCCTTTATCTGCCTTGGATGCAAAACTAAGGTCCAATTTATTAATTGATCTTGATAATATTCATGATCAAATTCACACCACATTTATCTACATCACTCATGATCAAACAGAAGCCTTATCTGTATCAGATCGAATAGCAGTAATGAACAATGGTGAGATCCTTCAAATTGGTGAACCTTTTGAAATATATGAAAGTCCTGCAACAGAGTTTGTTGCATCCTTTATTGGTGAGACCAATATCTTTAGATCTTCAGTAATTGAATGCTCTAAAATAGAGGAAGATGATGAATATCTTGTAAAACTTGATCTTGATGATTTCACTGTTCCTGTATTTGTAACAGATTATGAAGCTACAAAAATAGGACAGGGCGTTAGCTATACAGTTAGACCAGAGAAGATATATATATCATTGCAGAAACCTATGGCAAGGAAGCATATAAATTGCTTCAAGGGCATAGTAGAAGAAACTGTTTATACAGGATTCCTATCAAAAATCTATGTAAAGCTTGAAAACGGTAAGGTAATTAAGGTTTACAAGCAACATATTAAATTCTTAGATGAAGGTCCAGAAATTGAATACCTTGATGAGGTATATGTTTCTTGGAGTGCATTGGATGGATATATTATTGAGGACATAGACAGGTGAATAATAACAAATTAAGAAGAGATCGAGGTAGTTACTATGCATATCCCATGGGTATTTGGTTTACTGTTTTCTTTCTATTACCAATTATTGTAATTGTTGTTTATAGCTTTCTTGAAAAGGGTCTATATGGTGGTATTGAATGGCATTTCACCTTAAATGCTTATAAAGAAATATTTCAGAAGGCTTATGGTCTAATTCTATCAAGAACAGTAGTAATTTCATTTGAAGCAACTCTATATACCATATTGCTTGCCATTCCATGTGCACTAGCACTTGTTAAATCTAAGAGACAGACACTGTTTCTTACATTGATTATCATTCCTTTTTTAATTAACTCCTTGCTTAGAATATTTGCTTGGATGAGCATTCTAGGAAGTGATGGAATGGTTAATAATTTTTTGATGCAAATTGGAATAATAGATGATGGAATATCACTGTTGTACAACAGAAGAGCTGTAATACTTGTAATGGTATATATGTACTTACCGTATGCAATACTTCCAATCTTCTCTGCAATTGATAGATTTGATTTCTCTTTATTGGATGCAGCAAGAGATCTTGGTGCAACGAAGATGCAATCCTATATGAAGGTGATGATACCCTCCATAAGATCTGGTATTAACACTGCAATTGTATTTACATTCATTCCTGCCTTTGGTGCATATACCATTCCATTATTTGTGGGGGGAAAGGATTCGTATCTATTAGGTAACTTGATCGTTGATCAAGTTAATAAAACTAGGAACTGGCCATTAGCAGCAGCTTTTTCTGTGTT
>CAYWGU010000301.1:0-1956 GCA_964457975.1 uncultured Spirochaetaceae bacterium
TGTGCAATCATATTTTTCAATTGTATTATCAATTGTTGCCCACATTTCATCTGATATTTGGTGATGAAAATCAAGGCCAACAGAGGAAAGCATTCCACCTGCAATGATATCTCGCACAACATATGAGGAACTACATATTTCAAGAAGTTCCTTTGAAACTACTCCCATCTTTTGTCTAAGTATTTCCTTATTTATCCGTTCTTCTCCAAAGCGTTTTAGTTCCAGGTTCTCTGACCAAAGAGGATGAACTTCCATGCAGCAGATTCTAAATAACGTGGATTTGCCAGCGCCGTTTGGACCAATAATTGCTACATGTTCTCCTTTGTTAATTTCAAAGTTTAAGTCCTCAACTATATTTTTATCGTTACGTCTAACGCTTGCGTGTTTTATTGTTATTAGATTTTTCATAAAATTAGTTTAGACAAAAATAAAATAAAAAACCACTACCGTAATCGGTAATGGCTTGAAATTTCTCATGAACTTATTCTTAAAGATTAAGCTCTTCAAATTTATCATTGATGTTTGTTAGGTTAACAAGAGTCAGAGCAACGGCTAAATCAGTTTGACCATTTTCCAGAGCATCAACCAAGTAGTTGTATTCATTAACCTTTCTCTTTTTCTCTGTTAAAGTTTCTTTTAATCTATCAAGAGCAGCATAAAGTTGTGGTGATAGGTTTTCATAGATTGAGTTAAGAATGATATTATCATTTGATTTAATTAGAGTTGTATGAAAATCAAAGTCATTTTCTTTAAATATTCTTAGTGCTTCAGCATCTTTTGGGTTTTCTTCCAAAACTTCTAACTGTGATGCCATTTTAGTGCAACATCTACCAAGTGATCGAACAATAAGCATTCTAGATTCACTTCTAGATAATTCTCTTGTAGCACCTACTTCAATTGTAACTCTAACTTGCATTAAATCAGATAATAATTTTTTATCTGGTACTTGCTTTGATAACATTGACATTGACAGTGATTCTACAAATTGGTCAAGATTATTACTTTTAACCAAAGCCCTTTTTCCCTGGCTAACTTGAATAAGACCTTTTGCCTCGAGGTTCTTAAACGCTTCTCTAACTGATCTTGAAGAGGCTAAGAACTTTTTTGCTAGTTCCTGTTGGCTTGGAAGAGTATCTCCTGCCTTATATACCTTAGAAAGAATCATCTCTTCTAATTTGTTTGCAATTTGTGTTGATTTTGTTTCATTTGTGAGTGGTGCTACTAACATTGATTTTCCCTTTTTCCCTATACAATTGGTGCATTGAAATTTTTATTAAAATATTTATATTCCTTAGGTGTAAATCCAATTAACTTAATTTATGTTTAAGTATAAATAAGCCAATATTATGAAATATAGAATTTTTAACATTATAAATAACACTAACTAAAGCCATATGTTATAAATTCGCGGTAGAAGTGCAATGTAATAAACCAATAGATGCATTTATAAAGTAATTTCATGTGTAATTTCTTTGATAATGTTGCAACTTATTTTCACATATACAATAAAATGCTAAAAAAAGTAATTAATTTCAATTTCTTTAACCTTAATAATATAACATGCTACATGTAAAATCAACCATGAGTTATATCAAATGTGTAAAATACGTCAAAGAATGGTCAAATAAGGTCAATAAAGTTCAATACCAGTTGTAACAAGTGTCATGGTTAGAAATTGCAAAAATGTAATTAATAATTAGTTAGGGCAAAAGTTTTAAATAATAATCCTTGGTTAATGATAATTTAATATTGATCATTCAATAGGATGTAGTTATTTGTAGTTTCATAATTTAAACTTTTAATAATTTCTTATTATTGTTATAATGAATTTACAAAACAAAAGGAGCCAGTATCGATACTGCAAAAAAAACTATGACTATGGAAAAACTAACCAGTATATATGATAGAGACCCCATGCTTATTTATGATTTAATAGATAGGGGTGTGGACGTAAAT
>CAYWGU010000302.1:0-1944 GCA_964457975.1 uncultured Spirochaetaceae bacterium
AGACCTACCCAAAAAAAGGAACCAGCCTATATTATATCCAAGGAAGATTTAAAAAATGAATAAAAGACAGGAACAGGAATTAATATTATTAGCAGATAATCATTTTTTATCAGTCAAACAATTATCTAGTAAGTTAAATGTTTCAGAGATGACAATTAGAAGAGATATTTTATTTTTAGACCAAAACAAATTAGCAAAGCAGATATTTGGTGGCATTAAAGCAATTCCTGTTATTTCAAATTATGATCGCTCTTTAGAAATTACCATTAATACCAATAAAAAAATTAAAATAGCCAAGATGGCTGCTTCAATGATTAAAGAGCATGATATTATCTTTTTTGATACAGGAACAACTGTTGAACTTATTGCAGATTACATTGATGAAGATATTGAGTGTACATTCATTACATACTCTCTTCCTGTAATTAATAAACTCATAAAATTTAGAAAAAGTACTCTTATAGTTTGCGGTGGTAAATATTCTCATAAATCAAACTCATTCTTCTCAAATGAACAAACTCCAGAGATAGAAAAATACAGAGCCAATAAAGCCTTTATTGGTATAACCGGCTTTGATAAGGAGTTGGGAGTTACATGTAGTTATATAGAAGAAAGATCTTTGAAGCATGCTATAATAAGAAATAGCAAAGAAGCTATAATAGTCTCTGACTCTAGTAAGTTTGGTTTTGTAAGTACCTGTATTTTTGGAAAGGGAAAAGATTTTACTAAAATAATTACCGACTCCAGCATTTCAAAGGAATATGAAGATTTTCTTCAAAATTCTGGGATTGAGACAATTAAAACACCTTAAAGTTCAAATATATTTTTTGACCCATATACTTTTTTCCAATCATTTCTAAAATCATCAACAGCTTTGTCCACAGATAAACTTTCGATACATTTAGATAGGATATCATTTGGTAAAGTACAGGCTTGAGCCCCATTGGAGAAAGCAGAAATTACCTGATTAATATTTTTGAAAGAAGCAGCCAATATCTTTGTTTTGTTACTTGCTATTTCAGGTATGCGAGCTAACTCAAAAATAACATCATTAGCAGATCCACCAGTGTTTTCAATCCGATTATAATAAACAGCTACATATTTAGCTCCAGCGAGGGCACATAAGGCTCCTTGCAAGGTGGTATAAACAGCTGTTGCTGTAATATTAAATCCATGAGAACTTAAGAAGTTAATAGCTCTAATACCTTCTTTTGTTGCAGGAATTTTAATAAAAGTTTCTTTTCCAAGAACTTCCATTATAGCATTTGCATCTTTTATGATTCCATCATAATCATCTGCTATAACCTGAACGTGAAGAATTCTTGTATCTTTAAGCATTTCTTTTATTCGTTTTAAATGTTCAAAAAATACAATAGAGCCTTCTTTTGCAATAATTGTTGGATTGGTCGTCACTCCTGAAAGAGGGCACCACGATAAATTATCCTTGATTTCGTCAAGATTACCACTATCTAAAAATATTTCCATAATTAACAATTCCTATTTATTTGGGCCAAAATACTTCAAATCCATTCCTTGCTCTAAAAGTTTTAAACCTTCCGCAATGCTTTCAACTTCACCCATTGCTTTCATCTGCATGGTGATATTACCAATTGATGATGCCTCAGCAGGTCCTGCAATAATATTAAGATTACAGACATCTGCTGTCAACTGGTTCAAAATCCAATTCTTAGAGCCTCCTCCAACAATGTGAATCTTAGAGAAGGTTTTTCCTGTAATCTTCTGCAATTCCAAAAGAGTGTCCTTATAGGTTTGAGCCAATCCTTTATAGACGGCAACCATATACTGACCTTCATTTGCAGGTGAGGTTTGATTGTGGTCAATACACCAATTATCTATTCGTTCAATCATAGAACCACCAATAAACCCAGGAAGTAGAAAAATTTCATCAAGTGGATTAATAATTGAGGGAAAATCTATTTCTTT
>CAYWGU010000303.1:0-1941 GCA_964457975.1 uncultured Spirochaetaceae bacterium
AAGGCAACCAACGAAAGATAACTTCCGACGAAAAAAATTATAATAAACTGTTAAAGATGAAACTAGCAAAGCTATGCTAGAAAAACAAATTGTGATTATTTCAATAGTTGTCATTTTTATAAACTAATATTATTTTCTATCGCAAATTATCAATAATACTCAAGTATCTAAGTAAAAACGTTTACAGCAGCAACATAAGTAAAGTAAAGATTATAGAGCCTAATATATTGGCTCCATTAATATTTCAGGGAGTTCAAATCAAACCAATTTAAAAAGCTTGTAAGAACTTCATATAGTTGAATATCTAATGCATATTTCTTTTTATTTTACTAGTCCTGATCTCAATTCATTTTTCGATTAGTGATTAACTGTAAAAGGAAACGGGATTGTGATTTTTTAATTACTGATACTATCTGGATGAAATTTACAATTTCTTGCACGGAGATACATATATTAAATCATGCAATTTGCGTGATAAAGAAAATTCATGACACCATCGATATTGAAAGTTCATTTAATTAAGTTATCAACAAATTCCTCTAGAACTTTATCAATTCTTTTACCCCCAAAATCAGAGCTTGAGTGTCTAATTGTTGCACAAATTTCACCAGTGGATAGGTCTATAATAGAGGCATTGAAAAATTTAAAAAAATTTGAACCTAATCCTATAACATAATCATACTGATATTTTAAAGCGTAAACAGATTTTATCACCTTTATATTTCCTCTTGTTTGGTTATATGTAATATTGTCACTTTTTATGTCAATACTTCCAGAAGATGCAGCAAGGTTTTTTGCTACACTTTCTGATACAACCTTAAAGCCTCTAGATAATAATATTCCTTCAAGTTTACCAGTTACACCTTCTGGATCTCTACTATTGGATACCACTGTTATTGTACTAGTTGGATCGAATACACCAGTTTTTGTAACGAAGATTTTCTGGCTGGCACATCCAAAAATCCCTACAAGTGCCATTATCAATGATATAGATATTATTTGTCGCATATTATAATTCTTATAAAGTTTCGCATGTCTTTGAAATGTTTCTAACATGAATAATTCATAAAAAGTAAGAAAGAAATTTGGTAATATCATTAGTCCAAAGTATTCTTGAGTTGCCAAAAAACTTTCCTATAAGTAAAGATAAGAATAGTTATTATAAACAAGGTACAGAATTTTCAAAATCCTGTCCGGCTACTCTATTTTAATTTATCTAATTTTGATAATAAGAAAATTAAAGTTAAGTTTTCCTTGGAAGAAACTTTTGATGACTAACAAGCGCATAACGTAGGTCTGACCAACAGATTGAATTTTAGTCTAGATAGACTAGGTGATGGTTATATCAATGTAATTATTTTTTTACTCTTTTCCTTTTGACTAGCAATCTTCTCCTCACAAAAGAATAAGCTTGTAGTTTTATATTATCCCAAATTATCAATTCATCATTATATTTAGTAATGGCTCTTACATCACCATCTTGTGAAATCACAAAACCAATAGTTCCAGGATAATTCCAACAGTACCTCATCATCGATCTATGCCGAGTACCAAAATGATTATAATCAACTTCTTTTAGCGAATTACTGACAGGTAGTTGCGTTGAACATGTGTAAACTATTTCAGGGAGCTTAGATGACTTAATTTCAACTGCAAACCCACGTACCGAAAGATGTTTATTCATTAAAATCAAGCCGTCTACACGACTCAATAAAGAGATGAACCACAGTCCCCCATCTATTTCACTTCTAATATCAGTAAGATTTGTTTCAGAAACAATTTCATCAAGATAAAGATCAATTGGAATGTCCTCATCATTATCCAAGTAATTAAAAATTTGATCAGAGGCATACGTTCTATTAACTAATGTTACTGCTCTATCAATTAACGCCGTTTTTAGTCGATTATATGTTATTGGATATTTAATATTCAATCCTCTTT
>CAYWGU010000304.1:0-1939 GCA_964457975.1 uncultured Spirochaetaceae bacterium
AAGAGAGTTAAAGGTAACACCATCAAAATATAGAGAATCGTTCATTCTTTATAAAAAAAATGGAACCAATAAATAGCTCCATCTGTAAAATATATATTTTTGAAATAGACTTTATCTATGTGTTTCAAGATAAGATCTTATCTTTTCCATGGTTTCACTTGAAACATCATGCTCCATTAAACAGGCATCATGCACAGCTACATCTGCACTTACATTTAAAATATTACTTAAAAAATCAACCAAAGTTTTATGACGAGAATATATCATGGAGGCATATGATTTACCACTCTCTGTTAGAATGATCTTACCATAAGTTTCATGATTGACATAACCTTTTTCAGCTAGAACCTTCATGGCTCTGTTAACACTTGGTTTTGAAACCTTTAAATGTTCTGCTATATCTGTAATTCTTGCACCACCATTCTTATCTTCTAGATTAAGAATAGCTTCTAAATAGTCTTCACCTGATTTGTTCATACCCTTAATATACCAAAGAAAAAATAGTTTGTCACCTGTTACCCAGACAAAACTTTTAAAAAACACCTATTTCCTATCGAAATGGTTACAAATTCGATTATAATCTACCAAAATTGTAAATTCAGCTTGAGATATTACAATCGCTTTGTTATTATTTTAAAAAAATAATCTTTTAAGGAATTAATAATGAAGGCAGCTCTTTTTGATTTAGATGGCGTTTTAGTTGATACGCAAAAATACCACGTAGGAATATATAAGCAAATTGCAGAAGAACATGGTGTAACTTTGAGTAAACAAAACATTGATGCATTAGGTGGTGTTCTAAAAGAAGAAGGCGCTGCAATTATTTGCAATGCACTTGGACTTGAAGCTACAAAAGAGAATGCAGATAACCTATATTTTACAAAAAATAAACTGTATACAAAAATAATAAGAGAAAAGAAATCTGATTTATTAATGAACGGAGCTGTTGAGCTACTTCAAAGGTTAAAGGATAATCATGTAAAGATGGCACTTTGTAGTGCATCATCAAATGCTTCTGAAATCATCACCCTTACAGGTCTTGATAAGTTCTTTGAGGAAGAACATGTGGTAAATCTTAAAGAGGTGAAATACGGAAAACCGAATCCAGAAATATTTCTTCAAGGTGCAATTCTTGTAGGCGAAGATCCAAAAGATTGTGTGGTTTATGAAGATGCAATAAATGGAATACAAGCTGCAAAACGTGCTGGAATGTATTCAATTGGTTACAGAGTCAATCTTGATCATAACAACTTAACTTATGGGCAAACTACTGCCGATAGAGTTGTTACCTCACTTTTAGATCCTATTTGCTACAAGGGTCTTTATTCTTCTTTCAATGGTACTGCAAGTAACTGCAAGGTGTTTGTATTTGATGCTGGTAATGTAATAATCAACAACATCGAATGTCTTGCTGGTATTATAAATGAGTACCAACCAACCAAAGATCAAATTGATGAATTTTTATTGGATTTCAAGGCATACATTGCGCCATTGATGGATGGCAACATGAGCACAAAGGAGTATTGGGAGCATGTAGAAAAAAGCATGAATATTAAGGTTAAGGGAGATCCCTTTGCAAAGCATTTTCATCCAACCTTAAACCAGCCAATAATGGATGTTATTAAAAACCTAAAGGACAAAGGCTATAGAGTTGTACTTGGTTCCAACACCTTTGCTCCTCACGCTAAAATCATGGAAGACATTGGCGGATTTGAATATTTACATAAATGCTACATGAGCCACACAATGAATCATTACAAACCACATCCAGGTTTTTTTAGATATATCTGTGAAAATGAGAATGTAAAACCAGAGGACGTATTCTTCATTGATGATCTTGATGAAAATATTGCTGCAGCTGCTAAATATGGTCTAAATACTTTGCACTATTCAAGTAAAGATAAAAATAAAAAATTAAAAGAAGCGTTTTCTTTTCTAG
>CAYWGU010000305.1:0-1938 GCA_964457975.1 uncultured Spirochaetaceae bacterium
AAATCCATCTCATTGTGAAAAAATTGAAGAACCTTGGTTAAGTAATGTTGCTAAAACACACTCTGACGGAGGGACTACAGGTTCCCGTGGTTGGGGCTATAAGTTTGACCATGAGTTTACTAGAAGACAAGTTATGCGATCCCAAGGTACTGTGCTTTCAGCAAGACAATTAACCCAAGCAAAAAACCCTGGTAAATATTTTGGTGTAGCTCGTTGTTTCAGATACGATCAAGTAGATGCAACCCACGGTGCTGACTTCTATCAAACAGAAGGTATTGTAATAGGTGATGATGTTAATTTAAAAACTTTATTAGGTTTATTAAAATTATATGCTGAAGAGATTGCTGGAGCTGAAGAAGTAAAATATGTACCTGGTTATTTCCCATTCACTGAGCCTTCAATTGAAGTTCATATCAAACACCCTGTACTAGGTTGGTTTGAACTAGGTGGAGCTGGTATCTTCCGTCCCGAGGTTACTAAACCTTTGGGAATTGATGTTCCTGTTTTAGCCTGGGGTCTTGGAATCGATAGAATGGCACTAATGCACTTAGGCCTAAATGATTTAAGAGATTTATTTACTCCAGATATTGAAAGTGTTAGAACAAGGAGGGGGAAATAATGCCTAAAATTGAATCAAGTGAAAAAGCTTTATTTTCTTTATTAGGAAGAAAATACAGTGATAGTGAATTAGAAGATATATTTCCTGTAGCAAAAGCTGAGTTAGATGGACATGTCTCTAATGTTATTAAAATTGAATTAAATGATACAAACCGTCCTGATTTATGGTCAACTCCTGGTATTGCCCGTCTATTAAATTCATATCAAAATGGAGCAACTCCTCTTTACGATTTCTTCTCAACAAAAGAAGAATCCTTCGATAATGAAGGACGGTATATGGTAGTTGAAAATGCTCCAGCATATAGACAATATTCAATTGGTTTTGCTGCTAAAGGGCATGTTGTAAGTGATGAAGATTTGCTCTCTCTTATCCAAAGCCAAGAAAAACTTTGTTCTAACTTTGGTAGAAAAAGAAAAACAATTGCTATGGGCATTTATAGAAGCGATTTAATTAATTACCCTATTCACTATACAAGTGCTAATCCGGATACAACTTCCTTTATACCTCTTGGTATGAGTGAAGAGTTATCTCTAAGAGATATCTTAAAAAAACACCCAAAAGGTGTTGAATATGGTCCAATTATTGAAAATGAAAAACAATTTCCTTATTTAGTTGATGACAAGGGTAACACCTTATCAATGCCACCGGTTATTAACAGTTCTACTGTTGGAGCGGTGGAGGTAGGAGACAGTGATTTATACATTGAAATGAGTGGTCCTATTTTAAAGAATCTATTACTCTCAGCTTCAATTATGGCTTGTGATATGGCTGATATGGGTTTTTAAATATTACCTGTTAAAGTTATTTTTGATACTGAAACAGAATTTGGAAAAGAGATAACTGTTCCGTATTATTATCAAGAACCTGCTAAATGCTCTATCGCTGCTGTTAGAAAAACCACAGGCGTGGATTTTGAGGGTGATCAAATAATAGCTGCCCTTAAAAAAATGGGAGTATTTGCACTCGCTGATGAGAGTGATATATATATTACAGTTCCTGAATATAGAGATGACTTTTTACATGCAGCGGACGTGGTTGAAGATGTTATAATTGGTTATGGTTTAAATAATTTTGAGCCTGAAATGCCTTCTTCTTTTACCATGGGTAGATTAACTCGAGTAGAAGAGCTTGGAAGAAAAGCCAAAGATATTATGGTTGGTTTGGGCTTTCAAGAAATGATGTACAATTATTTAGGATCTAGAAAAGAATATATTGATAATATGGGTGTTAGTGGAGATGATTATATTCAAAAATAGAACCCCATGAGTGAAAACTATGAATATGTAAGACCTTCAGTGATTCCAAGTTTATTAGAAAGT
>CAYWGU010000306.1:0-1874 GCA_964457975.1 uncultured Spirochaetaceae bacterium
GTTTGATATTGAAGAGGATTCTTCACTATACAGAGAAAAAGTTCTTAAAATGTCTAAAAAAATAAGACATAGAGGCCCCGATTGGTCAGGTATTTATCAAGGTAAAAAAGTAATTTTATCACATGAAAGACTTAGTATTGTGGATCCTTTATCTGGGAAACAACCTCTTTACTCTAAAGATAAGAAAATTATTCTAGCAGCTAATGGAGAGATTTATAATCATCTAGAATTAAGAGAAAAATATTGTAGCGGATATGATTTTCAGACTCAAAGTGATTGTGAAATAATTCTTGCTTTATATGTAACTAAAGGTCCCGATTTTATTGAAGATCTTAATGGTATTTTTGCTTTTGCATTATATGATAGTGAAAAAGACTTTTATTTAATAGCTAGAGACCATATGGGAATTATTCCTCTCTATCAAGGTTGGGATGTTGAAGGTCATTATTATGTTGCAAGTGAATTAAAAGCTCTCGAGAGTACTTGTCCCTCAGTATGCACCTTTCCACCAGCTAGTGTTTATGACAGTGATTCAAAGAAAATTGTTAATTGGTATAAAAGAGATTGGATGGAATATGAAAGTGTTAAAGATAATGGTGGAAATCCTGAAATTATTAGAAAAGCATTAGAAGAAGCTGTTAAGAGACAGTTGATGAGTGATGTTCCTTACGGAGTTTTATTATCTGGAGGACTAGACAGTACTGTGATTTCTGCAATTGTTGCAAAATATGCATCTGAAAGAGTTGAAAGCCATGATACTGAAAAAGCTTGGTGGCCAAGATTACATAGTTTTGCTATTGGGCTTGATGGTTCTCCAGATTTAATAGCAGCTAAAATAGCTGCAGATTATCTTCATACTGTGCACCACGAAGTTCATTTTACTATTGAGGAAGCTCTAGATGCTGTTGAAGATGTTATTTATCATTTAGAAACCTACGATATTACTACAGTTAGAGCTGCAACTCCAATGTATTTATTAGCTAGAGTAATTAAAAGTATGGGTATTAAAATGGTGCTTTCTGGAGAAGGTAGTGATGAGTTATTTGGTGGCTATTTATATTTCCACAAAGCTCCAAATGCCAAAGAGTTCCATGAAGAAACAGTTAGAAAATTAAGCAAACTTCATTTATATGATTGTTTAAGAGCTAATAAATCATTAGCAGCCTGGGGGGTTGAGGGTAGAGTGCCTTTCTTAGATAAAGAATTTATGGATATAGCTATGAGAATAAACCCTGAATTAAAACTTTGTAATGAAAAAATTGAAAAATGGATTTTAAGAGAAGCTTTTAAAGATATTATTCCTAAAGAAGTATGTTGGAGACAAAAAGAACAATTTTCTGATGGTGTAGGCTATAGTTGGATTGATAGTTTGAAGGAATTAACTAATAAATTAATAACGGATGTTCAATTTGCAAATATTAAAAGTAGATTTCCTATTAATACCCCTGCTACTAAAGAAGAAGCCTATTATAGAATACTATTTAATAGACACTATAAAAGTGAAGGAGCTGCATCTACAGTTCCACACGAAGCTTCGATTGCTTGCTCAACCTCTATTGCTCTTGAATGGGATGAAAGCTTTAAGCAAATGAATGAGCCAAGTGGACGAGCTATCAAAGCAGTTCATGAGAAAGCTTATAAATAATTTTTTTTACAAGGCCCCTTTTGTTAATTAATTCTAGCAAAAGGGCCTAATTTGTTTTAAATCTTCGTTTAATTAGTGCTATAATTTTATTTATAATAATAAATGACATATAAATAGGACTATAATGATAAACAAAAAATTAAAATATTTATTTTCAACCATATTTATAATTGTAATTTCATTAGGTAATTTATTTGCGTCCAATTTTTATTATGATTCTTTAGGTTAT
>CAYWGU010000307.1:0-1866 GCA_964457975.1 uncultured Spirochaetaceae bacterium
CCCCAGGCTGTAACTGATTTAGGTGTAAATTGAATTTCTACTTGACCATTATATGATAAACCTGTTCTTTTTTCCCGTTGCATAATTTTCTCCTTCTGTTTATTTAGTTTGGTTTAACCTAATTTTCAGAATTTGAGAAGGTTATGCAACTTTTTTGTTTTATATCGTTTTTCTAATGCATTAAATGGGATAATTCCAGAAAGATTCCAGGTAAATATATCTGTTCCATTTCCTACAGCCACGATATTCCAGCCGGATAGGTTTTGAGATGTACTTCCAATGTTGGTGATTTCAATAAATCTATTTACCTTGTATGAAGATAGGGGGTCACATAATTCGGATAATATAAGGTAATGAACAACAGGAGTAGCTTGGGTTGTGGCTGAAGCCGTGGGACCTGAGGGATCAGTTTTGTAATCAATCGTTGGACCACTATTTGAATATGACCATATCTTGAAGAAATATTCAGTTTCTGATTCAAGACCTGTCCATTCTGCACCTTCATTACCATATGCAATATTCATATTTGTCGCATCATTAGCGATCGGAGTTCTATCAACCGGATCATAAAATAAGTTTGTTGTATTCTTTTTGATAAGATACCCTGAAGATAAATTTTCCCCGATAGCATCAGTCCAGGATAATGAAATTGCATCATGTCCATTCGCGGATGCACTAAATCCCGTAACATGATTATCTGGTTCAGGATTTGAAGTATGACCTATTATTACAATATTATCAATTGCGATGTCTTCGTCTTCTGAATCTAAGTCAAATACAATTTTGATATCAAGTTGAGAGCCTGTTCCTGTTATTGAAGTTGTGAATTCTGTAAATGTATTAGTGATTTCAGTGCCGTCTCCAGTTCCATCAAAATTTGTATCAATTAAAGGTTCTGTATTACTACTTCCAGCACTTTCAATAAAGAGTAAATCAGAAAACGTACCAGTGTTATCAATATCATATAGGAAATGAACATAATCAGAAGCATCCCAATCTTCATCATTAGAAGCATCATCTTCTGCAAGGTAAACATTTAATGAGAGAGAACTCAAACCGGATATATTAATGTCATTGATAAATAAATTAACAGGTAATGTTGCACCTTCACCATCAATATCTTGCGCTGCAAAATAATAGTTTCCAAGAATATTCTCAAAACTTTCACCACCAATATTACTGCCGTCTGTCCGCTGGAAATAATCATAACTTTCATCTGTAAATTCTGGGATACTGGTAGTATAACCACCAACACTTTCAAAATCTAATGAATAAGCCGTATCTCTTTGAAAATCACGTAAATTGGAATCAGCCTGACAGGAAATAGAAAATATAAAGATAAAAAGAAAAATTAATAACAACTTTTTTAACATATCTGCTCCCAACACATAATATTAATAATTGCAAAAAGATATTATCAGTGAATTTCTTGCAAGTACAAAATGCAAATATGTGTGTTTTTATTATTTAAAAAAAACAAAAGCCCGTAAAACGGGCTTTTGAATAAAAATATTTCTAAAATACTATATTTAAAGGAAAGTCTTCAGTTTGTTTTCTACCAATGCCCTTATTTCTTGCAATCTGGCTTCTGTTTGTGCTTCGAAGCGCAATACGAGTACCGGAGTGGTATTTGACGCACGGCATAATGCCCAGCCGTCTTTGAATGTGATGCGCATTCCATCAATTGCATTCACGTCATAGCCTTCTTCAATGAAATAATCACGCATCTTTGCCACGATTTTAAACTTATCTTCATCAGTACTGTCAATGTGCATTTCAGGAGTGTTATACGTCACAGGCTGATCTGCGAGCATCTGGCTTACAGGCAATTTACTGTTAGCTACGATTTCCACTAATCGGGCACCA
>CAYWGU010000308.1:0-1812 GCA_964457975.1 uncultured Spirochaetaceae bacterium
AACTTAGAGATTTAAAAAGGGGTGTTGTATATTGTTATGGGACTCTCTGGTAGTGGAAAATCTACCCTCATAAGGGCTCTTATTCGACTTGTAAAGTCGACTAAAGGGTCTATTGAGATTAATAATCAAGATATTACAAAAATGAATTCAGATCAGATGATGAAGTTTAGAAGAAAGTCGTATGGAATGGTTTTTCAGCACTATGGTCTTCTTCCCCACATGACTGTACTCGATAACGCAGCCTTTGGATTGAAAATTAAAGGTGTTTCTAAAGAGGATCGTTACAAGAAAGCACAAGAGGTGATTGAGACGGTTGGCTTGAAAGGATGGGAAGATTACTATCCAACAAGTTTATCTGGAGGAATGCAGCAACGTGTAGGGTTAGCCCGTGCATTAGCTAATGACCCTGAAATACTCTTGATGGATGAACCTTTTAGTGGACTCGATCCTCTAATTAGAAGACAAATGCAGGATGAATTGGTTGAATTACAATCACGTCTTCAAAAAACCATCATCTTTGTTACCCATGATTTGCATGAAGCTCTAAAATTAGGAGATAGGATTGCTATTTTACGTAACGGAGAAGTTGTTCAAATTGGAACACCAGAAGATATCGTAACTAACCCTGCAGATGAATATGTAAGTGAATTTGTTCAAGATGCTTCTCCCGCTAAAGTATTAACAGCAGGAAGTATCATGACCGAGGTACCTGTAATTACCTATGCATGGGAAGGCCCTAAAACAGCTCTTACGCTGATGAAAAGACAAAAGAAACATATGGGATATGTTGTTGATAAAAAACAAACGTTCTTAGGAATTATTACATCAAAAGAACTTGAAAGATTGTTAAACTTTGAAGAGAAATTTAAGACTATTCCTGTCTCTTCAATAGTAAAAGTTGAATCAGTATCCCCTGAAATAATTATTGAAGAGTTGTTCAAAATTGCGCCACAAAATCATTACGCAATTCCTGTAGTAGATGAAAAAAATAGGCTTTTAGGAAGAATTACGAATGACGCTATCTTTGATTCTATTTCTGTAGAGGGAGGTACTAATGAATAAATTTCCTGAATTAATTAATATTCCATTGGCAGAAGGTGTCGATAACTTAATGGACTGGCTATTAACATACCTAGATGGATTTTTTGATGTAGTTGGTTTTATTATTTTAAAGGTAGTTATGGCCTTTGAAGATGTATTTTTATTTATTCCTTGGCTTGTTATAGTTATTTTAGTAGGCCTTGCAGGCTGGAAATTAATAAGAAGTCTTAGAACTGGTATTCTCTTTATGATACTCATGATGATAATAGGCTTCTTTGGGTATTGGGATTTAGCTATGCAAACTCTTGCTCTTGTTATTTCATCTGTAGTATTTGCCCTTCTTATAGGGCTTCCTTTGGGAGTACTAATGGCTAGAAATAACCGAGCAGAGAAGATACTTAAACCTATATTAGATGCAATGCAGACAATGCCTTCATTCGTATATCTTATTCCAGCACTTATGTTTTTTGGAATGGGAAAAGTACCATCAATGTTTGCAACCATTATCTACGCAGTACCACCAGTAATTAGATTAACTAATGTGGGTATTAGAACTGTAGATGTTGAAGCTGTAGAAGCTGCAAAGGCATTTGGTGCAACATCAAGACAGATACTGTTTGATGTTCAACTTCCACTTGCTAAACCATCTATAATGGTTGGAATAAACCAAACTACAATGATGGCTCTATCGATGGTTGTAATCGGTTCTATGATTGGAGCGAAAGGTCTTGGTATGGAAGTACTTCTTGCAATTGGTCGAATTGAAGTTGG
>CAYWGU010000309.1:0-1811 GCA_964457975.1 uncultured Spirochaetaceae bacterium
TATCATCAAACAAGAGAGACTTTAAAGACTCATGTTTAAGTTGTTCTAATTCCAAGCCAGGTCTATTCAGTAGAAATTTTTTTATAGTTCCAGTTTCAGATGTAACATTAATCATAATAGCTCCTACCATATTACTTTACTCTAATTATATTTCTTTTACAATAAATGAAAAAGGGTTTTATCGTAGGTGAAAGTAAAAAATAATACTGATAATAATTTGTTTATTTGAATAAAAAAAATCGGCTGAGAATAAACTCAGCCTACAAACAATTGAAACGAATATTACATGCTCATTTCAGCTTTTGCTTTTTCGTGTGAACTATCTTTAGGTAAGATAATATTTAAGAAAATAGAGAATATAGCAGCAGGAACAATACCCGAACCACCAAAAATTAAATTAACAAAGCTAGGCAAGTTATCTAAAACACCTGGAGTGCTACCAAGACCATAACCTAAGCCTAAAGAAACAATTAAAATTGTAACATTTCTTGAAGTAATAGGTTCTTTTGTAATTAGTTGAATACCACTAACAGCAATAGATGCAAACATCATAACTGCAGCTCCACCTAATACACTATTAGGCATAATTGAAACAACAGCAGCTAATTTAGGGAAGAATCCACAAAAAAGAAGGAATATTCCACCTAACATAACTACAAATCTATTTACAATACCAGTCATACCAACAAGACCAACGTTTTGTGAGAATGAAGTATTAGGAAGAACACCAAAGACAGATGCTAAGGAAGATCCAACACCATCACACATTACACTACCTGAAATTTCTTTATCTGTTGCTTCTCTTTTTAATCCACCTTGTGTGATACCAGAAACATCACCTATAGTTTCAACAGCAGTAACAATAAACATAATTAACATAGGGATTATAGCTCTAAGATCAAATACTAATTTTACTGGTAACAATTTAGGAATTGAGAAAAATCCTGCGTTTTGTACTTTATCCCATTGTAATACCCAAGATTTTGTTATTTCTTGACCTTCAACCATAAATGTATTTGGTAAAAAGCCTGTCAAAACAGCAGAGAGGAAATAAACTAATAAAAAAACAATTAAAATTTAAGAAGAACTTATAAAACAGTTATTTGTATGCATGAAAAAAACAATTGTCACTAATACTACAGTAGCAATAAATAAGTTTTGTAATGAGCCAAAGTCTTTTACACCAAAACCACCACCGAAATATTTAATACCTACAGTAATTAAAGAAAGACCAATTGATAATACAACCGTTCCTGTTACAATTGGGGGAAAAAATCTTCTTAAAGGTTTTAAGAAAAGGCCTAAAACACCTTCGAAAAGGCCCCCAATTAATGTTGCACCTAAAATTGCACCATAAGCTACGACACCGCCGCCCATAGTTGCTACAATACTTTTTGAAACACCTACAAAGCCTGAGCTAGTTCCCATTACGATTGGAAGTTTACCACCAACTGGGCCTAATCCTATTATTTGGATTAAAGTAACTAAACCAGAAATAACCATAGCATTTTGGATGATAGTTATTTGTAAAGGGGAACCCGATGCAATACCACACATACTTGCAATAATAATGATTGGGGTAAGATTACCTGCAAACATTGCAAGGACATGTTGAAGTCCTAAAGGAATAGCTTCTTTGATAGGTACTTTCCCGTCTAATTTATATACATTTTCATTGATTTTTTTCTTCATATAAAAGTCTCCTTAATAATCAAGAAGTATAGAAGTTTTTATTTTTATATGTAAAGGGAAAACATAATATACAATATGAAGTGCCCCACCTAAATTTGCATTGTCGCGGATTTAGCGAT
>CAYWGU010000310.1:0-1800 GCA_964457975.1 uncultured Spirochaetaceae bacterium
ATAAGTTTCATAACGATTTGAAAGTTATTATAACAAAGAGCTTGTTAATTAATAGTAGATCAAAGTTTGAGAAAGAAATCAATAAAATCGACAAAGAAATTAACACTTTGTTGGAGGAAAAAAGGGGAATAAACATTTCTCTTTGTGAACTAGTCGGAAAACTTGAAAAAAGAAACAGTGAATTGAATATCTATAATGAAAAGATTAAATCACAAGGAAGTGTTTATTTTGAACAAAGAGATAGTAATTTAAATAAGTCTCAAAAATTAGAAGAAGAGTTGGAAAAGATAAAGGGTAAAATTGAAGAATTGTTATCAAAGGAAGCGTTTTTTTGTTTATCCTCAAAGCTGTCTAACAAACTAATTGATCATCTTCAAAAAGAGAAAAAACTACTTGACCAAGATGCATATAATCGTGTGGTTGCTGAGAAAAAGGGGAAATTATTAGAGAGAATTGGTAAATTCATTGAATATAACGAATTAAAATATGTTATTGAAGATGAATTAAAGCTTGTTGAAACTGAGCATATTGATTATAGGACAAATTTAAGTGTAAATAAGAATATGTTATTACAGCAACAAATAAGCTCTGCTCTTAGTGAATATCCGGAATCAATTGGATATCTATTAAGAAGATATGAATCAACTAACATAAAATTAGAACAAAGTATTAGTTTGTTATCAAGAATTCCTGATGAAGAGCTGTTAACCCCAATATATGAATCAATGCAAAACCAATCAATGGAAATTGGACGATTAGAATCAATAAAAGCAGAATTGATTACAAAGATTAACAAATTAAAGCTTCAAATTGATAACTTGGAAAAAAGAAAAGATAAAATAATTATTAAGATAGAGCAAGATGTAAAATTAGACAATGTTTTATCTATGATAAAACGTACAGAAATGATCTTAGATAAATACAAAGCAAAGTTATCAGAGAAAAAAGTCGTTGATATAGAGCGTGAGTTCATTAGCATATTCAAACAGCTTAGCAGGAAGTCAGATCTTATTGATGATATCAAAATTGATCCTAAGACATTGGATATAACTTTATTTGATAAGGAAGGAAATGAGCTACCAAAGAAAAACTTTTCTTCTGGTGAGAAAGAAGTCTATGCGATTTCAATTTTATATGCCTTAACAAAAGCATCTGGAAGAAATTTACCAGTTATGATTGATACACCTTTGGGGAGACTTGATACTTTCCATCGGGATAATATCATTTACAAGTTTTTCACAAAGATTTCCCATCAAGTCATCATTTTTTCTACAAACACAGAAATTGATTTACCAAATTTCAAAGCATTAGAACCATTTACATTGAAATCATTTAATTTAGTATTCAATGATGTTGATAAAAAATCAGTTATAAAGGAAGGTTACTTTTGGAAATAGCAGACCTTAAATTTAAAAGGATAAAATTATCAAGCCAAGCGACAAATAGTCTTCGCAGAATAAAAAATAGGATAAATATTACTCCCAATATTGCATGTAGATTAGCACTAATATTGTCATTAAAGGAAGATACTATAGATTATGAATTATTTAACAATCATGATGGTATGGAAATAAATCGTTATACTCTTTTGGGTGAATATGAAAGCTCTTTGCTTGCTCTGTTTCTTATTTGGTGTGAAAAGCAAAACATAACGTCCAACTTTTATGAATATTTTATTGCACATTTAAACAGAGGAGCATTGTCTTTATCTAATAGAGTATGATGCTATGAGGATATTGCAAATATTTTGGACTGATTCGATTATTGTCTTACTGGTTGTTTTATGTCAGTTCTTAAGTT
>CAYWGU010000311.1:0-1781 GCA_964457975.1 uncultured Spirochaetaceae bacterium
TAATCCCTGGTAATGGACTATGCCATCATTGTAACAAGGTATTTAATGTTGTTAAAAACAAAGGTAAATGTCCGATTTGCAAGGCAGACGACTGGGAAATGCTCAGTGGAAGAGAATTTATGCTAAAAGAAATTTACATAAAAGAAAATAATTCTCCGCACTAAAGGGTCTCTCTTCTAATGAATAAAATCTTATATATTGTCACAGTCACACTGGTAGTTTTATCGTTTATAAAAGATAAAACTAAAACAAAGAAAGCCCTTTTAAAAGGATGGAAATCCTTTTCACATATACTACCAATGTTTTTTGGAGTACTTGTGTTTGTCGGCTTAATAATAGCTATTTTTAATGCCGAATTAATTTCTAAAGTTATAGGCTCAGAATCAGGTTGGATGGGAACAATGATAGCAGGTGTTTTTGGTACTCTTGCAATGATACCATCATTTGTTGCTTTTCCTATGGCTGAAATGTTACTTTATAACGGTGCAGGATATATGCAAGTAGGGGCATTTATTTCAACACTATTTTGGGTTCAATTAGCTTCAATACCTATTGAAATAAAATACTTTGGTAAAAGAGTAACTATAACTCGAAATATAGTTGCTTTTTTGTTTTCGTTTATTGTTGCCAAAGGTATCAGTATTATAATGGGAACTATATGAGCATACTAAAAAAATATAAAATGTTTATTATTTCACTTCTTGTTTTAGGAATTGTATTTATTATAAACAAAGATACAGGTGTAAAATCTGTAAAAGTCACCTTTTCTGCTCTAAAACAAATGTTAATTTATATTCCACCTATATTTGTTCTTCTTGGACTCCTTGATATATGGATTCCAAAAGAATCAATGGTAAGACTAATGGGTGAAAAATCAGGAATTTTAGGAATTATTTTAGCCTTTATAGCTGGTTCTTGCGCTGCAGGTCCTGTATATGGAGCTTTCCCTGTTGCGGCAGTTTTAATGAAAAAAGGTGTAAAATTTACAAATATACTCATATTTATCGGTACATGGTCATGTGCAAAAGTCGGTATGGTTTTATTTGAAATTGCAAGTCTTGGAGCAAAATTTGCATTTGCTCGCTTACTAATCGATATACCTGGAATTATAATAATGGCTTTTCTTATTTCGCATATAATACCTGAGAAGGAACTCAATAGAATATATGCAAATGTTGAAAATATTTAAATAAACAATCTTAGATTATTCAAATAAATAAAAGTAGTACTTCTGTTTATTTGAATTTTCCTGTTTTATCAATCCATTCTACCTTTGAGTCATAAACCAAATCTGTTTTAGCTATGTATGGTTTGATGTCGATTAATGGAGTTCCATCAAGCGCTGTGATGTCTCCAATTTTTAAAACATTACCTTTCCTTTCAATTAACCTAACTACAGATAAAGCTACAGGATTTGGTCTGTGTGGTGATCTTGTAGCAAATACTCCATGTAGTTTATTATCAATGGGAGTAACGCCATCTAATTTACTTCTATCTGCTTTATCTAGCCAATAAAGAATAACTAAATGAGAAGCCTGCTCAACATCTAATAATCCAACCTCATATTCAGGAAATAATTCAAGTTCACATACTACATTATTTTCATTTAATATAGCTTTAGGCACGTCTACAAGGGTTTTATATGGGGAATGTATTATTCCAATTTCATTAAATTTCATGAGCATATACTATGTAAGTTTATTTGCTTTGTCAATCAAATTTATTAATTAAAAAGCTTACAATCTCAATAGATATTTGATTGTTCCACGGTAAATGCACTA
>CAYWGU010000312.1:0-1780 GCA_964457975.1 uncultured Spirochaetaceae bacterium
AAAATTATTTATGTATCTGATTTAGCGGAACAAGCAAAAATTTCTAAAATTTACATAGGTGATAAGCCTTATCCTGATGTCAATTATGTAAAAATAATTAATACTACTACATTGGATGTAAAGTATGATTTGTTTGGAGATATGGCTTTCCCTTTTGATGCTGCTCAGTTTATGGCTGAAAAACAATGTGAATGTGTATTATGGAGTTACCCAGACAAAAAAAATATAAAGAATTGGCATTTATTTATTGAGACTAAATATGTAAAAAAATCAATAACTAGGTACAAAGATGAAATAATCAACCAATTGTTATCATCTGTACAGTGGTTTAGGAAAAATGGATATTTGGATAATTCTTGTCACGTTTATGGACTAGGTGCATTTCCACTAGATTTCAACTATAGGAGTTCTCAGTTTCAAAAACCAACTTTAGAGTTTAACTATGATGGAAAAAGAATGACTCTAAGACAAATTGAAAAGGAATATAAAGTAAAGATTAAATTTACCCGATTGCTAGAAATAGAAAATAAAGAAAAATTAAATTTTAGGTACAAAGAAGGAAAAGTATAAATTTTATTGAAGTTGGAGCAGTATGAGCTTCGTCAATAAATTTAATACTTTTTGAAACACTAATTTTCAGTAATAATTTTCTTTATGGCATTTATTAAATCGCTATAAATAATATAAACTATTGATATTGTTGATAAACAATCAAGTATCTTTTTTGGGAAATGATATAATTTGTGTGAAACTTATCGTGTCACAATTTTGGCTCAATCCTAAAAGTGTGTTTTTTAAAATTTTATTAGAGACTAGATTTCTGATATAGGTCTTCCTAATTGCATCAAAAAGCTTGAGAAACCAGTCATCCTATGGAAAGCTTTACATAGATCATCGTCAGGATAGCCATATCCCTGTCTTCTGATAGTTTTGATTTTATTGTTAATTCCCTCTATTTTTCCTGCAGAGATATCATAGGTAGCATGAGCGATAATACCCTCAAAATGATTATCCAAAAATCTTTTAAACCAGCATAGGCGATTGTTTCCAGAGGCTTTGCAAATATCCATTATTTCAGAAATTTCCTCCGCCATTTTTGCTTCATTTGTCCTTTTATAGACTTCAGAAAGCTTTCCCTTGATTATATCCAGAGTTAGGAGAATCTTATTGGGGTTAATAAGTTTATCATATCTGTCCATATAACCGGGTTTTATTACAATCGCTTCCTTGCTAAAGAGAGTGCTACCTTTGGAGATAGCCTTACCCTTTTCAGCTTCTTCATCTTTCTTTTGGAGGGTTTCCTTCGAAGAAGTGAGTATAAAGCCTCAGCTGTTCATCCTTGCTAACTCCACCTACAACTTTGTCATTTAAGTTCGTTACTATGTGAAAATAATCAAATACTGATACTGAATGGACAAAAAAACTTTATAAAATTGTGCTCTACTAAATAATCTAACAACAGATAGCGCCTTTCCCATGGAATAATCAGTACAAATCTTAGTTCTTATGCGAATATTTATTAAATGCGAAACTTTATTATTTTTACCCAATCAAAGCGTTTAATCAATGATTCCTCAAATATTCTTTCGCATTAAAATCCATCATAATCTATATATTTATTTTTATTATTAAAATATTTTTTTCCAATATAGACCGTAATCATTCATGAAGTATAATGCATATTTTCACATTATTTATCTAAAAGAACTAGTAAGGAACTCTGAGTATTTTTATAAATTAAGTTAGAAAGCAAATAAAAGAATTTAAAAAATCAATTCTA
>CAYWGU010000313.1:0-1721 GCA_964457975.1 uncultured Spirochaetaceae bacterium
CTGAGGAATATTTAATTAAAAACTGGTCAAATATCCTGTTTGAAAATAATAGGGGAATTGATCGTTTAGATGATTATCCATTAACAGATGGAGAAATGCAGCAAATTATTGAGCAGATCATAAATTTACGTACACCTTTAAAATTAAATGGATTCATTAATGGTAAAACAGTTTCAATTACTCGTGATAATTCAAGTGATAAATTACATTTTGGTAAAGAAGTAAGTCTTAAAATATATGATCGAAGAGAAATTGCGGCAGGACAAAGTAGATATCAAATTGTACAACAACCAATATTTAAAAGTAAATCTAATATTTTAAATAATAGACGTGGTGATTTAATGCTTTTGATTAATGGAATGCCTGTTATACATATCGAATTAAAACGTAGTGGCGTTTCAGTTAGCCAAGCTTGTTACCAAATTGAGAAATATTCTCATGAAGGTATTTTTTCAGGATTATTCTCCCTTATCCAAATTTTTGTTGCAATGGAACCTAATGATACAGTATATTTTTCAAATCCTGGACCTGAAGGAAAATTTAATAAGAATTATTATTTTCACTGGGCAGATTTTAATAATGAACCAATAAAAGATTGGAGCTATGTAGCATCAACTCTTCTCTCAATACCAATGGCACATCAGTTGATTGGATTTTATACAGTTGCAGATAACTCTGATGGAGTACTCAAAGTAATGCGTAGTTATCAATACTATGCAGCAAATGCAATATCTGATCGTGTTTCTAAAAATAAATGGGATGAAAATAATCAGCTTGGTGGATTTATTTGGCACACAACTGGTTCTGGAAAAACTATGACTAGCTTTAAATCTGCTCAGTTGATTGCAAATTCACAAGATGCAGATAAAGTCGTTTTCCTTATGGATAGAATTGAATTAGGTACTCAATCATTAAAAGAATACCGTGCTTTTGCTGATGAAAATGAAGATGTTCAAGCTACAGAAAATACCCATGCTTTAGTTGCTAAATTAAAAAGCTCAACACCGGCTGATACATTAATAGTTACTTCTATTCAAAAAATGAGTAATATAAAAAATGAAGAAAATGAAATTAATACACATGATATAGAATTAATCAATTCAAAAAGAATTGTATTTATTGTGGATGAGGCACATCGCTCTACTTTTGGTGATATGATGATTACAATAAAGCAAACTTTTCAATCAGCTCTATTTTTTGGTTTTACAGGAACGCCTATTCAAGAAGAACACCAAAAGAAAATGAATACAACCTCAACTGTATTTGGAGATGAATTACATAGATATAGTATAGCCGATGGAATTCGTGATAAAAATGTTCTTGGTTTTGATCCTTACAAAATATTAACTTATAAAGATATTGATTTAAGAAAGCAAATTGCACTTAGCCGAGCAAAGGCTAAAACTGAAGAGGAAGCAATTGATAATCCTCGAAAAAGTCAAGTTTATTATAAGTATATGGAATCCTCACAAGTTAAAATGGCAGGTTACACATCTTGTGATGGAAATTACATTAATGGAATTGAGGATTATTTGCCAAGTTCTCAATATAAGCAATTAGAACATAGAAAAATAGTTGTGGACGACATTAAAAGCAATTGGATTCGCCTTAGTCATAATAAAAAATTTCATGCAATTTTTGCAACCAATAGCATACCTGAAGCAATCGAATATTATTCATTGTTGAAAGAAATAGTGCCAGAAATAAAAGTAACAGCATTA
>CAYWGU010000314.1:0-1708 GCA_964457975.1 uncultured Spirochaetaceae bacterium
AACTTTGTCTTGCCCATGGAACTCTTGTGGTTATTACTCCATGCTCTGGGCAGGATATCCTATTAGTACTAGTGTAAACATATACAGTAATAGTACCTAAATTCAAACTTCTCTATTTTCGAAGGGTGTAATTTTTATCATATTCTGGTAATTTCTTACCACAGATAGGGCATCTGTTTTGGTCGTGTTTATGAGGCTCTACTTGTATATGAAGTTCTCTAATATTCTTAAAATTAGCAATAACACTATCACAATGAGTCTTTAAATCCCTTCCATACTATCTGATTCTATTGATTCATATATTTTTAATAAATCGATAATTAATATTTGAGACAAGTAATTGGAACTATAAAAACACCATCTTCTCTTTTGTAAGCATATTGAGTCCCTGTTAAAACCATTAGAAACGAAGGTCTTTTCATTGTTGAAGAATTTATTAATGATTCAAGTTTCTTTAAATTCTTTACACCTTCTTCAATACGCGCTGAATCAAATAACTTAATCTCTATTAATCCATAATTCCCATTCTTTAAGTGAACTACTGAATCAATTTCTAATCCATTAGCATCTCGAAAATGATATACGGTTCCTTTCAAATGCTCTGCATAAATTCTTAAATCTCGTATGCACATTGCTTCAAAGAATAATCCAGCGGTTCTTAAATCATTAATTAAGTCGTTAGGTCCGATTTGTAAAGCTGCTGTCGCGATAGATGGATCGACAAAAAATCTGGTTGGAGTTGTACGAATTGCAGTACTTGATCGTAAATTAGGATTCCAAGCCTGTAAATCTTCAATTACATATAGTTTTTTTAATACATCAATATAAGAAGATATTGTATCAACATTTAGAACAGCAGGTTCAGCATGCTGTTCCATATCTTTCCTAATATTCGATATTGTACTTGCAGTGCCTATATTTCTAGATAAAGATCTTAATAAGGAATTTACCCTTTCTGGTGTTCTAGTAACGCCATCTACCTTAGACATATCCGATTGCACTAACATTTCATAAAACTGAATTGATTGTGCTAAAGCAATATCAGGTTCTTGATTAATTGCTTTAGGCCATCCTCCTCTACAAATTAAAAAAAAGATGTCTTCCATTTTCTTATTTGATGAACCTTCGATTTTTGAAGGATTAATAAATAATTCACCTAAAGAAACTTCTCCTGTAGAGTCGCTTGATTCATATAGAGACATAGGCCGCATAACTAAATTAGTAATACGCCCTATTCCAGAATGCATTATTTTTTCAGAATCAGGAGGTACTGAAGAACCTGTTAGTATAAATTGGTTAAACTGATTTCTTTGATCAATTTCAAATCTTATGGCATCCCAAATAAAAGGTATAACTTGCCATTCATCTATTAATTTAGGAGTGTCTCCTTCTAAAAATTTAGCTGGATTAACTTTAGCTAAAGAAATATTTTGTTCCAACGAAGTAGTGTCCTGCATGAATACAGCACTTTTAGCAAATTGCTTCGCAGTTGTTGATTTTCCACACCATTTTGGTCCTTTTATACACACAGCCCCTGTAGCTCTAAGTTTAAACTCTAATAAGTCATCATATATTCTTGGCATATATTTAAACATTTACAACCTCTTATATATATGTATTATAACACGTTTTTATATAAAAATTCAACCAATTCCGTAAGTTATGGCTAAATCGTTCCGTAAGTTATGGCTAAATCGTTCCGTAAGTT
>CAYWGU010000315.1:0-1691 GCA_964457975.1 uncultured Spirochaetaceae bacterium
AGTGATCCAACATTTTGGGCATCTGTAGGTACTACTTTCTTTTTTGTTATTGCTTCCACAATATTAACCACACTAATGGGTTTAATGGTTGCATTAGTCATGAATAAAAAATTCCCACTTAGAGGCCTTGTTAGATCGTTGGTATTACTTCCATACGTTGCACCAGTTATATCAACTGTTTATTCTTGGCAATTTTTCTTTGATCCTGTAAATGGAATTTTTATGCACCTTCTCGTTGATGTATTTCATTTATCAGCAAGTAGATTTAATCTAATTGGGGATCCTCATTATGCTATATGGGTTGCCATAATATTTAGTGTGTGGAAAGCTTTTCCTTTTACATATCTTATGATTCTATCGAGACTACAAACAATTGATAACACTTTATATCAAGCAGCAGAAATAGATGGCGCAGGTGATATTAGAAAATTCTGGTCAATCACTTTACCTGAACTATATTTTGTTATGGGCTCAATTGTATTATTAAGATTTATTTGGAACTTTAATAAATTTGAAGAAGTTTATTTATTAACAGATAATGTTAAAGTACTCTCTGTTTATACCTATTTCAAGGCATTTACTGGAAGTATGGATTTGGGACAAGGCTCAGCTCTTGTTGTTATTCAGTTCTCACTATTAGTTGGTTTAATTTTGATTTATGTAAAGAAGGTATTAAAATGGTAAATAAAAAAAATAAAATAATTAAAAATATCGGTTTTACACTATTAGTTTTACTGATTGTTACATTTTGTATATTCCCATTTATTCAAATGTTATCAACTTCACTTAAATTTTCTTGGGATTGGGGAAATCCGTCTTTAGTACCAACAGAAATAAATACAGGAGCCTATAGTGAAATTTTAGGATTATCTGAAGATATTGCTGTTGAATTGCCAGCTTCGGTCCAAAAATTACTAGATGAAACTCCAAATTTAACTAGTGCACAACGAGCTACTATAGTAGAAAAATATACTGATACTTCAGATGTATTCCCATTTTTTAAATACTTCTTTAATTCCCTTAAGTTTTCACTTATAGCCTCTCTTTGTTCCCTAATTATTGCAATTTTTGGAGCTTATTCTATAGCTAGAATGAAATATAGAGGGCAAAAGCTTATTCAAAGAGGTGTATTATTTGTATATATGGTTGGTGGTATTTTATTATTAATACCTCTTTATAAAATAACCACAACTCTTGGATTAACAGGTAGCGAGGGAGGGACAACACTTTCTCTTGTAATTATTTATATAGTTCAGACTCTTCCAGTTTGTTTATATATGCTAGGTAATTCCTTTAGATCTATACCTTTTTCTATTGAAGAAGCGGCTTTTATCGAAGGTTATTCAAGATTTCAAACAATTGTAAGAATTATTATTCCATTAAGTTTCAGCGCAATAGCTACAGTTTGGGTTTATTCCTTTATGATAGCTTGGAATGAATATTTATTTGCCTCAGTATTCTTAAAATCATATACAAATATGTATACGCTTCCAATTGCATTGAAAGCATTATTTGTATCAAAGAATGCTATCTGGGATAGAGTAAGTGCTGCCTCATTATTAACGGCAGTGCCAGTTGTAATCTTGTTTATGTTAATTCAGAAATTTCTATCTGGAAACAAATCTGAAGGTGGAGTAAAAGAATAAAAAGATACTTAAAAAAACTACTAAAATCTTTGATATAATAACTAT
>CAYWGU010000316.1:0-1680 GCA_964457975.1 uncultured Spirochaetaceae bacterium
ACATATCTTCCATCATTGATGTCATATTAATGTAACTAATGCATATGGATAATTACAAATATTATTCATATGCTTGGTAGTTAGAATCGAACTAAATCAGTAAAGAATCCGTAAAGAATCAATGGAAACCAGTAAAGAATCAGTATAAATCCGTAAAGATTCATCAGATAGTTGGTGAATCTTTTCCAGTGGCCATCACCCTAATATATTTTACCAATGTTTCAGAGTTAAAAAGGAAGATTATCTCTCCTGAATAATCTCCCTCTTATATATTTTACTTTGTGTTTTTAATCTCTCTTAAGTGGCATGCTCATGCAACGAGGACCACCTCGTCCTCTACTGAGTTCAGAACTTGGAATTGTAAGTACCTCAATACCATTATCTTCTAATATTTGATTGGTTACAATGTTTCTATCATATGCAATAACCTTACCAGGTTCGATAGCCAATACGTTTGATCCATCGTTCCACTGTTCACGTTCAGCTACAACACTATCACTACCACCACAGTTTATTAATGTTACTTTATCTAGGTTCAATTCTCTCTCAAGAATTTCATCAAGTCTTCCATTAAGCTCTTTTGCTTTTAAGGAATTATTTTTTCCTTTAGTTAATTTAAATATTCGAAGACTTGGTAATATTCCAGGATGAATAACAAACTTATCTGCATCTGCTTGGGTGAATACGGTATCTAAATGCATGAATGCTCTTATATTTGGTATATCAAAGGCTAAGATTGTATCAATAGTACTACTTTCATCTTTGAAGATATTAGTTGCCAATAATTCACATGCTTCAGGGGTTGTTCGTTGTGATAATCCAACTCCTAATATATGTTCATTGAAATTAAAAACATCTCCACCTTCAATGCAATATGGTAAGGTTGGATCATAATAGAATTTAATTTTTTCACCAAATGAATGATGATGTAATAGTACATAATTATCGTATAAGGTTTCACGTTTTCTAGTAACGCTAAACATATGATTAAGAGAAACTCCATTACCAATAGATGCAAAGGGGTCTCTAGTAAA
Organism: uncultured Spirochaetaceae bacterium; assembly: GCA_964457975.1. Classification (GTDB taxonomy): domain Bacteria; phylum Spirochaetota; class Spirochaetia; order Sphaerochaetales; family Sphaerochaetaceae; genus Pleomorphochaeta. The sequence continues at coordinate 1,035 of CAYWGU010000316.1, forward strand.
ATAAAGATTTGGAATGGGATCTGTTACCAATGTAGTTTTAGGATTCACCAAACTTGATAATGCATGATTTTTATGCATTGAAAGATGAAAATCCTTAATACCAGCCATTGTTTGAAGTACCAATTCTTTGTTGTCTTCAATGTCCATAAGATATTTATAAAGGGCTTTTTCATTACTTCTTGCGATGCTACCAGAAGATGCAATAAAATCTCTAATAAAAGATTCCTTTAATACTGGATTCTCTATAACATTCGCCATCATGTCTTCAAGATAAACCACTTCAACACCATTGCTTGTTAAAACATCTGCAAAAGCATCATGCTCTTTTTGAGTTACCTTTAAGAAAGGAATATCATCAAACAATAACCTTACAAGATAATCAGGAGTTAAATGTTCCAATTCAACACCAGGTCGGTGAAGTAGAACTTTTTTAAGTTTACCAATTTCGCTTTTTACTTTTATACTCATGAGTCAAATAATAAACTGATAACTTGTTATTTACAATAATTTTATCTAAAAATATGAAAGAATACATACTTTTAAACACCATGATTATAAATAGTTAAATTAATTAATAGTTTTTGTACTTTCTACAAATTATTGATGCAAATCAAACCATTAGTTGTAAACAATAATATAGAGAGAC
>CAYWGU010000317.1:0-1652 GCA_964457975.1 uncultured Spirochaetaceae bacterium
TGATTCAATATCATTGTTCAATTCAACTAATCTATCATTCATTACATTGAATCCATAAGCTAGACTTTCAAATTCATCAAAGTATGTAGCATATTCCTTTTCTTCATATGTTCCATTTCCAACTTTATCCATGCTTTGTAATAGTTGTTTTACAGGTATTCTTATTAATACCAAGATGAAAAGACTATATGATAGATAAATGGTGAATAAGAAAAGAAGTGATATATATACTGCTATAAACACTCTATCAATATGATGGGTGATAGTTTTGGTGTTTATTAGTTTTACTAGTTTCCATTTTGTCTTACCAATATCTTGAATTATAATTATTTCATTTTTAGAAGCCGTAGGCTTATTATAAATTGAGCTAATCAAACCTTCTCGGTTTGATGCTATAATTTTATTCTTATCATTTACTAAAAGAATAGAATTTTTGCTATCCTTATATGTTGATTTATAGAACTGTTGCATAACTTCAAGTGATATCAATTCTTCATCATTGAAGAGTGATTGATCAGTTGTGGTGTTGTACATAATTTCTCTTTCAATATTATGAGCCATTAGTTGAATTGATTCTGTTTCAAGTACAATATTCTGCTTTATTAATTGATCTTTAACTTGAGTTGATAGAACTATCAAGATAATAATAGTAGGTAATAAGACTAGAGTACCCAATGAGAATACTGTAGATACAATTAATTTGGGTTTATTCTTCTTTTCCCTTTTTTTCTTTCCCTTTTTTTTCTTTTCTATCATGAAATAATTGTAGCTAAATACTTCAAAAGTTTAAACTGATAAACTTTCAAAAAGGATTGATATGTTTGCTATATAACTAATTTAGCAGTATGATTTGAAGTATGATAGATTTTGATAAGAGACTAATAGAAATAAATACTAAAGAAGCATTACAGAGTCATATCTCTGTAATAAGTATAGGACTCGGTTATACTACTGTAATTTTAAATGATGGACGTTGTGGTTTGTGTTATACCTATCTTGATAGAAAGGTACAATGCTCTGTTTGTAAAGGTGAATCATATGAGGGTAGATGTTGTTATGATTTATTAACAACCTTGGAAGGTTGTACAAATACAGTAGAGAGATCAGTAATAATAGCTATGATCAATGCATTGAATGTTTATAACATTGATACAATGGAAGAAGATACGGGTACCTTATTTAATGATTTAAAGCTTGTTAAAGGCAATAAGATTGGAATGATTGGATATTTTAGACCTATTGTAAAAGAGTTTAAAGATAAGGGTGTTGAAACAATTGCTTATGATATTGGACAAGGTGTTGGAACTGAAAAAGAATTCTATGATTTTGTAAATACGGATGCAGATGCACTAATAATTACAGCAACAAGCTTTATCAACAATACCTTTAAATCAATAATGGATAGAATTGAGGGATTTAACAAACCAACTGCAGTATTGGGACCGTCTACAATAATGGAAAAGGCATTATATCAAGGAACACCTGTTACTATACTTGGAGGAACACTTCCTTTAGAGAATGATGAAATCTTAAAAGCCATCAGAAATGGAAAGGGTACTCCTGAACTTCATAAACATTCTAGAAAGATATATCAAGTAATAGAATAAGAATAGGAAATTAATAATAAAAAACTATTTCTAAAGGAAGCTATG
>CAYWGU010000318.1:0-1598 GCA_964457975.1 uncultured Spirochaetaceae bacterium
GAGCGGGCTTTAGCAGAATAGGTGAAACATACGACAATGAAGGAGAAGGAGATTACCTTCCTATGATTTTTTACAATAATTACTCATTCAATACGAAATTCTCTTTCCGAAAATATAATGCTGTTCTGACGGGCAATGTTAAATATTATGGAAAGACGCCTTCATTGGCTGCTATTCCCGAAGACCAGGGAGGAGGGTATTATCGTGTATTTACTGACCCGCACGGTGATATGGAAATCACGATTACAAAAACCTTCTGGAGAAACAGGCTGAACTTAGTCCTGGGCGGCAAGAATTTGTTCAATAATTTTAAAGGGAAGACTTCAGGATACAGAGATTATGGTCAGGCAGTTTATCAATCTACATATTATAGTCCATTGAATTATGGCAGATCATATTTTTTAAAGCTGAATTTCAAACTTAATAAGTAAATACATGAAGAATCATAAAATATTATATGCTATATTCCTGTCCTCACTTTTATTTCCTTCATGCTTAAAGGACATAGACCTCGAACCAATTCCCAGAACAGTCGATGAAACATTTACTGTAAAATATTCCATAAAGAGAATTCAGTCATTCTATAAATTTTACGAAAACACGGTAATTGAAGTTGATACAACATTATATACCAGTTGGGACCTGGCTTTTGAATCGGCTGGTGAAGGGAGTCGTGTATTACTTGGCTGGGCCAGCTCTTCAACCATTGTTAAAGCCGGGACAAGTGATTTTAATGAAATTACCCAGGAGCTTATCCTTGACTTAATTGAAAATTCGAATGACTGGACCTTCGATGATCCTTCGTATATAAACGTAATAGACTCTGTTAGTCTCAGAAACTGGGAGGATGGGGAGATATATATTCAGAGCAGGGGAGTTGAAAGTGATAACTATTACGCAATTCAGTTTATCTCAAAAACCGATAACTCATATACATTTAAATATGCATCCGCTAAAACACTGGATATTATTAATGAAGTTACAGTTAACCGTAGTACAGGTTTTAACTACGTGTATTTCTCCTACTCTAATAATAATGTAGTGCAGGTGGAACCTCTTCAGAAAGAGTGGGATATGTTGTTTACACCTTACCTTGGCTGGTGGGAGACTAATATTCCAGGAGAATACTCACCCTATACACAAAGTGGAATTCTCATAAATAATGAGTACGGTGTTAGAATAGCTCGTGTTTTCGATCCTGCAATTGCATTTGAAGATATTGATATATCTTTTATAGATAAGTACGAGTTTACTGACATGAAAGGTGCAATTGGATCGAATTGGAAATTGCTGGGGAGCGTTGGTTCGGAGAATTTATATACAATGGATCCGGATAAAAAGTATATAATGAAAAAATACGATTTTGAGACTGATAGTAATATGTATTTTAAACTGCAGATAGTCGACTATAAATTGAATGGGGAGGATCACCACCCAACAGTCGAATTTAAATATTTGGGATCGAAATAATCAAACCTGAACATAAAAGAAAGAGGCTGCCCCTTTTGAGACAGCCTCTTTTAAATTATAAAATTCAATTTCTATAAAGAGGTAATTCCTCCAATGTATTCAAGTTTAAGATCTGCAGTGCTGGTTTC
>CAYWGU010000319.1:0-1576 GCA_964457975.1 uncultured Spirochaetaceae bacterium
TGATAAAATTAACTGATACAGAGAAGAAGATATTTACTCAGTTTGATGATAGGCTCGATATATCTTTCAAAGACATCACTGAAGTTACTATTACAAGAGAGGATATTCAGGAAGCGGAAATTATCATTGGATATCCTCCTAGGAAGTTCTTGGATACTGCAAAGAATTTGAAATGGCTTCAAATGATTGCCTCTGGTGTCGATAGATATATGAGAAATGGGATACTCCCACAAAATACCATAATTACAAATGCAAGAGGCTCTTATGGTGAAGCACAGTCTGAATTCATGTTTTCTATGCTAATTGCAATTATGAAGAAGCTCCATATATACCGGAATAATCAACTACAATCGCGATGGCACAATGAAGGTGATGTGATGATGCTCAGAGGTTCTACAGCCTTGGTTGTTGGCCTTGGTGATATCGGTAGTGAATTCTCAAAACTCCTGAAAGCCTTTGGTGTTTATGTGATAGGAGTAAGAAGGGATGCTTCTAAACCCTGTACATATGCCGATGAGGTACATTCTTTCACAAAACTAGACTCTCTCATACCCAGAGCCGATATCATCGGGATGGTTATTCCAGCAACACCAGAGACAGAGAATCTTATGAATGCAGAGAGAATATCCATGATGAAAAGAGGGGCTGTTCTAGTGAATTCTGGAAGAGGGGTCACTGTTGACAACGAAGCTCTTTGTGATGCCATTTATAGTGGCCATCTCGCAGGTGCTGCAATAGATGTCTTTGACCCTGAACCGATACCGAAAGAACACAGGATTTGGAAGATAGAGAATCTACTTATTACCCCGCATGTTGCAGGACTTGATTACATGTCGCGTAATTGGCAACATACTTTGAAACTTATTCAAGAGAACCTTCAGTTATATTGTGATGGAAAAGAGTTACGGAACATTGTGGATAGATCTCTCTATGAATTTAAATAAAGAGTAAAAGAGAGATGTATAGGTAATCCCATCAATTTATTTTCTACAATTCTATGAAAGCTTTAATTTTATCTTTATTAATAGTTCATTTAAGAAGAGTTTATAGACCAATTTGTAAATATATTGATGAGTACTTTATGGAATTCTCATGGTGTTTTATTAGAATTTATGTGGTATTTACTTGGATTTTTATATTTTCATATACAAAAGATTTTTTAGATGGGATTGAAGATGAAATAAGGGAGAAGGTTGAAGCGTAACGCAAGTAACAATATGCGTTGGACTGTATTAGAATAATAATTTAAATATAACATTTATATCGATTATAATCGAAACTTAATTTGATTTTATTCAATATGTCGTTTATAATAGAATAGAATAGAAAAGAATAAAGGTGGATGTTATGGATTATATTACTAGACCTAAGTATATTGAAAAGATTAAACAATTTGTAGATAAGCCTGTTATTAAAGTCTTAACTGGAATGAGACGAGTTGGGAAATCAACCATTTTGACAATAATAAAAGATGAAATTTTAAACTCAGTGACAGATGAAAATAAGATTTATCTAAATTTTGAATCTATAGAGCTTTTTAATGTTAATAAGGCAAGTACTTTGCTTAAATATTTAC
>CAYWGU010000320.1:0-1571 GCA_964457975.1 uncultured Spirochaetaceae bacterium
TGGAATACCATAGGCATTACCAAGCATTATGAAGTTAATAGCAGACATTATGGCCGACAATGTCAAGATATTTGTGTAAGTTATTTTAGCTAATAAAAGTAAGTTTACAAACTTCTTTCAACTCTCTCTTGAATTCCGGGCATTAAGTATAGCTGATTTCTTACTTGTGCCCAATTTCTAATAGTTCCTCCATTCCACTTTTTATCTAATTCTTTAACTCTTAGATAAAGTAACTTTAAAGCAGCCGTTTCATCATGAAAAGCTCCTTTTTTAACTACCTTTCTAAGACTAGAATTAACACTTTCAATGGCATTTGTTGTGTACATTACCTTGCGAACTGCAGAAGGATAATCAAATAATTGTTCAACAAATCTCCAGTTTCTAGTCCAAGTATCTACTGCTCCTGGATAACAACTCCATTTTGCCTTAAAGCTCTCAAAAGCGCTCTCTGCTGCTTGTAGTGAAACTGCTCCATATACAGCTTTTATGTCCTTACAGAAGGCTTTATAGTCCTTTGTGGATACATATTTAATTGCATTGCGTCCTATATGGACCAAGCATCTCTGCACCAAAACTTCAGGAAAAATTGACTTAGCTCCATCTTCCAATCCTGATACTCCATCCATGGCTAAAAATATAATATCTTCAACTCCACGAGCCTTGATTTCATCGAAGATTTTCATCCAAACATGTTTACCTTCAGTGTCTCCAATCCAGAGCCCCAAGATTTCTTTATGACCATCCACATCTACCCCTAGGATAACGTAAACAGCGCATTTCTGAGCCCCTCGATCGGTCTTTATTGGAACATACATACAATCTACATAGACGAAAGTATATAGCCCTTTAAGTGGTCTTACTTGCCATTCTCTTTGTTCTTGAATCACTGAATCAGTGATTGTAGAGATGGTTTCATGCGATATATCAGAACCATAAATATCTTTAATGGTATCAGCAATATCACGTTGACTCATACCTTTTGCATACATTGAAATTACCTTATCTTCAAACCCTGTTAGATGCTTTGTTCGTTTAGGTATTAGCTTTGAGTTAAAGGTACCTTCTCTGTCTCGTGGTGTCTGTATTGGAACCTCTCCAAGCTTTGTAACAACAGTCTTCGGACTAGTCCCATTCCTGCGATTTGTGGTCTTTTTGTTACGATCATGATTGTTGGATTCAAAACCCAAGTAAGAGGTCATCTCACCATGAAGCATTGCTTCAAACATGCTGCCAAAAACGTCTTTCATTGCATCTTGCAAATCGTCCATTGATTTTGGTTGGTATTCTTCTAACATCATCTGGCGAATCTCGTTAGCATTCTCGTGTAATCGTGGTTTTCTAGACATAATAAATATTCCTTAAATAAAGTATTTGTACTTTAGCATACCTCCATGATTTTTTTAAGATATGTAAGTTTGATTTATTAACTTACACGATTTATTATACACTGCCTAATTCAGGACCACCGTTGGTATCTAAACCTGCACTGTATATACCTCCAGAGGAACCTGTGTTCTTTCTTGACGCTGTTAATCCTACACTTACTGATGGATAGAATACAGAATATTTTC
>CAYWGU010000321.1:0-1538 GCA_964457975.1 uncultured Spirochaetaceae bacterium
GTGTCCAAGCATAGTTTTGAGATTAGATTGAGTAAATTGACCATCTTCATGTATTTCAGTAAATATTTTGCTCCATTGGTTTAGTAGTTCAGCTTGTTTTCCAGCTTCTTTTCTTATTCCCATGGCATCATGGATAACTACAGTTCCAAAGACTGCAGAAATAGCAAAGTATGTTGAGCCCACCCCATAAAGAATTCCAATAGTAGTTGTTAAAGCTATTACCGTTGCTGTATGGCTTGAGGGCATCCCACCTGTTGATATAGCGCGTTTGATTTCAAATTTATCACCAACTATCAAAGATATAATTGGTTTGAGAAATTGTGCAATTAAACAAGCAAAAAAAGCAGATAAGAATGGAGCGTTAGTTAATAAATCTTTATTTATCATAATTGAAAAAATATCGTATTTTCGATAATAAAACAAGACTTTTGTTAAAGTGTATGCTAATCTAATTTAAAATTTAATTTAACAAGTAGTTTAATTATGAATCATGACAATAAACAGCTTTTGTTTTTAAGCGTAACCTCTTTTTTTGCTCAAATGCTAATATCAATGTTAAATTTATCATTGATATATTATTTGCGTGATATTTTTAATTATTCTCCCTCTATTATTGCATTAGCAACAGCCTCATTTTCCATTGCTTATGTTGTTTTTTGTATGGTAAGTGAAATACCAAATAATAATTTTAGTCCTAGAAATACTATCTTTTTTTCACTTTTAGGAATGGGATTGTCTATAGTATTGTTATTATTATCTAAAACTTATTTAACTATTATTCTTAGCTTAACTATGTATGGTGCTTTTATGGCATTATTATGGCCACAGATGGGAGCTTGGTATTCTAGAGGTAGAGAAAAAAAAGAATTAAATAGGGCAGTTAGCTTTTTTAATTTATCCTGGGGCTTTGCAATGGCAGTATCGCCACTTTTATGTGGAATATTGACAGAAATAAATGTTGTCCTTCCTATTTATGTAGTAATAATATCGTTTATTGTTTTATCTATATTTGTAATTATTATTTCAAATAAAGTTCCCTATTTGAAAGCCGTAGAGAGTGAATCTAATTATAAAAAACAAAACAAATTAACTGATAACAGTACTTCTTTAAGATTTATTTCCTGGGCTGCTCTTTTTTTAGCTTACTTTTATTTAGGTTTTTTGCTTAATATTTTTCCTTTGTATGCAAGAGAAGTATTAGCTTTAAGTGAAACAAAAATAGGGGGATTGTTATGGAGCCGTGGCTTAATTAGCTGTATAGCTTTTTTTGCGTTGGGAAAAATGTCTTTTTGGCATTTTAAAGGCTCTTTAATTATTATTGGACAAGTTGCCTTAGCTGTTCTAAGTTATATGGCTATTTATTCTAAAACATATTTTTCCTTGCTGATTTTGTTTACCTTGTTTGGATTTATTTTTGCTCTAATTTACATGCAAAGTATTTTTCATGGAATCAGTGGAGCTATAAATAGAACTAATAGAATGGTTGTTCCCTACTTTGACAGTTACCTCCTCAAAATATGAAAAATATAAAATTATTT
>CAYWGU010000322.1:0-1509 GCA_964457975.1 uncultured Spirochaetaceae bacterium
CAATTGTTGCACCAGGGTGAATATCAATACCAGTTTCTTTATGAGCCCACTCTGTTAGCATCCTTGGAAGAATCGGAACATTAGCTTTATACAAACTATTAGCAACTCTATAAATTGTTAAAGCTTTTATATATGGATATGATAAAATGACTTCATGCAAGTTAGTTGCTGCGGGGTCATTATCATAACCAGCTTTTGCATCATTTTTTATTTTCTTTCTTATATTTGGAAGATCGTCAAAAAAAGATTCTAAAGCTGTATCAGCTTTTATTCTGCTAGATTTTGTGTTTTCACATGTAGTATCACATTCATTATTATATGATAAATATATTAAATTAGATAAGGTCCACTTCACGGTGTGAAGTTGATGCATAATTACATCCTGGAAAGATTGACCTTGAGCCCCTTCACAGCGACCCGGAAACATAAGCTCTAATAGTTCATTAGCACATCTTTCAACACATAAACCGCTTGGTAGTGGTTTGAGACCAATAAAGTTGGCATTAGTGTTGTTTAATCTATCAAAACTATCTAAATATCTTTTATAATTGTTGTTCATTATTATCTCCTGTTTAAAATATATATATAATTATCTAAATAAACAACAAAACCGATGCAAAGTGCATCGGATAATTGTTTAACAGATGCAATTGCATCTGTAATTCCTATTAATTTGGTATAGTATTTATTAAATTGCTTAATTAATTGTCTTCAACTTTAATAAGTTGTTGAATTCTATCATAAAATTTAGTAGTTAATAGAACTGCTGCTATTAACTTAATAGCATCACCTATTAAGAAAGGAATAATGCCAACTTGAATTGTTTTACTTAATTCCATTCCTGTAGATACCTTTAACCAAGGTATTCCAATAACGTAAACAGCTATAGTTGCTAATAATCCACCAATTATAAAATAAGGAAGTTTATGCTCTTTGTTTTTTCCTAAGTCTGAAATAATCCCAGCAACTATTGTTGCTAATAGCATACCGAAAAGGTAACCACCTGTTGGCCCTATAAGTGCTCCAATTCCTCCACCTGAGGAAAATATTGGAAGACCAATAGTTCCCAAGATTAAATAAACAATAAAGGAGAAAAATCCAATGTTAAATCCACCCAGTAATGCTGCTAGTATTACAAAAAGAGATTGTAAGGTGATAGGTACTGGAGGAAGAGGAACTTTAATAAAAGTTCCAACAATTATTAAACCCGTAAATAATGCTGTTATTAATGTTTTTCTTGTATTCATTTGAGCACTATAACAAATAAGAACATGATTGTAAACATATAAATACTAAATAGGTTTACAATAAAAAAGGGTGTGAACAATGATTGAAAAAACCAAGGATTAATTATATTCTAAGACTAATTATGAATTTAAAAAATAAAGTATTAAATTATTTAGAGACTAGCGGTGATACCTTTGTTTCTGGTCAACAATTAGCTGATGAGTTTAAAGTTAGTAGAACAGCAATTTGGAAAGCAATTTCAGAATTAAGAAAAGAAGGTGC